>JAENJD010000003.1 GCA_016844605.1 Steroidobacteraceae bacterium | reverse complement strand
TGGCACGCGGGTCGAACTGCAGGTTCGCTTCCAGACGCACGGGCTGATCGACGCAATTGCACTGGGACCGGCGTTCGAAGCGATCTGCAACCAGATGGTTGACGCCTTCGGCAAGCGCGCACACCAGGTGTTTCGTGGCATCTGAGCGGATCCGCGTCCAGGTCGCCTGTGCAGAAGCCGGCCGCCAGACCGTGCTGAAACTCGAACTGGATGCCGGCAGCACGGCGGGTGAGGCCCTGCTGAGTTCCGGGATCTTCGCATTGCACCCGGACATCGACGCGACCGGTTGCGGCATCGGCATTTTTGGCCGCGAAGTGCAGAACGATCATCGGCTGCAGGATGGCGATCGCCTGGAAGTGCTGCGACCGCTGATGGAAGACCCGCGCGAGCGGCGCAGGCGGCTTGCGAAACAGGGCAGGACCGGAAAAAAATCAGGCGGGGGTGGCTGATTTTTTGCGCGGCACGGGAATCAACTCCTCGATGCGCGCGACCTTGTCGGCCTCGAACCAGACGACCAGATGGTGCTTGTCGACCTTGCGCTCGTGACCGCGCTGGAGCCGGTACACATAGTCCCAGCGATCCGGATTGAAGCTGTCGATGACCATTGGCGTTCCGAGCAGGAATCGCACCTGGCTGCGGGTCATGCCGACTGCGACCTGGTCGATCTGTTCCGGGTCGAGCAGGTTGCCTTGCTGGATGTCCATGCGATAAACACAGGCGCTCGCCAGCAGCGACAGCAGGAGCGTCGCGGCAATGGCGGGAAAGTGGCGCAACGGTCGCATGGTCATGAATCCTGGGCGATAATTCAGAACGGGCATATCATAGCGGAATCGCTGCGGAATGCGGCGATGGAGCGCAGTCTTGGAAACCAGCGATCTCCGCAAGGCCGGACTCAAAGTGACGCTGCCGCGCGTCAAGATCCTCGAGATCCTGGCGGGCAGTCACGGCCGGCACTTGTCGGCCGAGGACATCTATCGCGCGCTCCTCGAGCAGAGTGATGACATCGGGCTTGCGACCGTCTATCGCGTGCTGACCCAGTTCGAGGCGGCGGCGCTCGTCAAGCGCCATCATTTCGAAGGCGGAACCGCGGTATTCGAGTTGAATGAGGGTGAGCACCATGACCACATCGTCTGCATGGACTGTGGCCGGGTCGAGGAGTTCCTGGATTGCGGCATCGAGCGCCTGCAACTGGATGTTGCCGGCCGGCTCGGCTTCGACATCGAGGAACACAACCTGATTCTCTACGGCCGTTGCCGCCGCGAAGCCTGTCCGCACCGCCGCAAGCGAATCTGACCGGTCAGCCAGCTGTCCGCAGCATCTCGCGCGCATGCTCACGCGCCTTGCGCGTGATCTCGACGCCGCCCAGCATCCTGGCAAGTTCCTCGACGCGTTCTTCGGCGCCCAGCTTCGTGACCATGGTGCGGCTGGCGCGGCCGTCCGTCAGTTTGTTCACGCGCATCTGGTGATGGGCCTGGCTTGCGACCTGTGCCAGGTGCGTCACGCACAGCACCTGGCCGCGGTCTGTCAGTTCGCGCAACTTGCGCCCGACGATTTCCGCGACACCGCCACCGATTCCGGCATCGACCTCGTCGAAGATCATGCAGGTCTCGGCCTTCCGGTGCGCCGCGGCAACCTGAACGGCCAGGCTGATGCGCGACAACTCACCGCCGGAAGCGACCTTGGCGACTGGCTTCACCGGCTGTCCCGGATTGGCGCTCACGAGGAATTCCAGGCGATCGACGCCGTCCTGCGCCGGATCGGCTCCCGCATTCGATTCGATCGAGATCTCGAATCGCCCGCCCGGCATGCCGAGCTGGCGCATCAGGCTTGTCACGCCGCTTGCGAGGCGCTTCGCGGCTGAGCGCCTGCTGGTCGACAGCGCGCTCGCTGCGACGTGGTATTGCGCCCGGATTCCTGTGATGCGCTGTTCGAGGTCGCCAAGGGCGAGTTCGGACTGCTCGAGTGTCGCGAGCTGCCGGCGCAGATCCTCAAGCTGCCGTGGCAGCTGCTCCGCTGGGACACGATGCTTGCGCGCGAGGTCCTCGAGCGCCGCGACCCGCCGTTCGACGAATTCCTGGCGCGCCGGATCGGCGTCCAGTGCCTCGAGATAGGCGCCAAGCGTACTGCCCGCTTCGCCAAGACCGATGACCGCCTCTTCGAGCATCCGCAATGATTCGGCGAGTCGCGCGTCGAGAGCCGCTGCACCGCGCAACTGGGTCACCGCGCGCGCGGTCAGCGCATGCGCATCGGCGCCGTCGCCATCGAAAGTGAGCGCAATCGCATTGCGCGCTGCCTCCGCAAGGCGACCCCGATTGGCAAGGCGTAAGCGCTCATCAAGCAGTCCCGCGACTTCGTCATCGGCGAGATTGAGCGCCTCGAGCTCGCCCACCTGGTAGCGCGAGAGCTCGATGCGCGAACCGCGGTCACGGGCCAGCTCGGCGAGCGTTTCGCGTTCATCGGTCAGGCGCCGCCATTCGAGAGCAAGCGTGCGTACCGGGTCCTGCAGCGCACCATGGCCGCCATGCTCGTCCACGAGCTGGCGCTGCATGTCGCGACGGACCAGCGACTGGAATTCCTGTTGGCCATGAATGTCGATCAGGCAGTCGCCCAGTTCGCGCACCGCCTGGGTGGACTGGGTCTGGCCGTTGACGTATTGCCTCGAGCGCCCGTCCTGGCCGATCACGCGGCGCAGCACAATTTCGCCACCGTCTTCGGCGAGCGATTGCTCTTCGAGCCAGCGCCGCACGCGTTGGTCTCCCTTCACGTCGAAAGTGGCGGTTATTTCGGCGCGTTCAGCGCCGTGGCGCAGCATCTCGGCGCTCGCGCGGCCACCGATCGCGAGCATGACCGCATCGACGATGATCGACTTGCCGGCGCCGGTTTCCCCGGTGAAGGCCGTGAGGCCCCCGGCCAGCTCGAGCTCGACGGAATCGATGATTGCGAAGTCGCGGATCTGCAGGTGGACGAGCAACTCAGTGTTCCATGCGGCCACTGCGGGCGCTGCGGCCCCAGTGCAGCTTCGAGCGCAGCAGCCGGAAGTAGTCGTAGCCGGGCGGATGCAGCAGCGTGATGCTGCCGGCTGCCGGCCCCATCACGAGACTCGAACTGGCTTCCAGGTCGCCGAGCAGCATGCCGTCACAGGTGACCTGCGCGCGGGTCCCCGATCGCTCGACCAGGCGAACCTCGACCCGGCTGTTGCGGCCGATGACTATCGGGCGGTCGGAGAGCGTGTGCGGCGAGATCGGCGCGATGACGAGCGCATCGAGCGACGGATGGATGATCGGACCGCCGCAGGAGAGTGCATAGGCGGTCGAGCCGGTCGAGCTTGCGATCACGAGTCCGTCACCGCCATGCCTGTTGACGAACTGGCCGTCGATCCAGGTTTCCAGCTCGACCATGCGGCCGGATTCGTGGCGTTGCACGACGACGTCATTCAACGCGCGGCGGACTGCAGGCGGACCCTTGGCGGGCGTCAGCCGGGCTTCGAGGAGATTCCGGGCGTCCGTTTCGTAGCGTCCCTGCAGGACCGAGTCGAAGCTCTCGATCATGTCGTCTGGCGACACATCGGTCAGGAATCCGAGGCGCCCGCGATTGATCCCGAGCAGCGGGATATCACGCCCGATCGCTAGTTGCGCAGCGAAAAGCATCGTTCCGTCACCGCCGATTGCGACGATCAGGTCTGCATCCCCGGCAAGCTCATCGATCCGCCTGCGTTCGACATCCCCGGGCAGGTCGCCCACCGTGCTGCTTGCGTCGACCAGCACCACGAGGCCGCGCGACCGCAGGTGGCGCGCAAGAGTCACCATCGAATCCGCCACGCGGGCGTCCTCGACCTTGCCAACCAGTGCGATCCGGGAGAAGCGTTTATTCATCTGGTTTTGCGACCTTTTAGCACGCGCGAGCGCGTGTGGGCCAGACGACCGCCGCGTGGATGCAAATGCTCCTTGACACTCGGCAAGGTCGATTGCTAGTTTCAGGTTCCCGACGGCCCGGATTACTAATTTCCTTGATTAACAAATAGTTATGACAGAACAGGCGCGTGGTGTCGAGGAACCGCCGAATGACCGTGCGCAACTGCTGCTGCGCACGCTGATCGAATGCTATATCCGCGAAGGCGAGCCTGTCGGATCGCGGACCCTGTCCCGTGAGTCGGGGCTCAGCTTGAGCGCGGCGACGATCCGGAATGTCATGGCGGATCTGGAGGAGCACGGCTTCGTCAGCTCGCCGCATACCTCCGCCGGCCGCATTCCGACCGACAAGGGCTATCGCCTGTTCGTCAACACAATGCTGCGTTACCAGCCGCCGGGCATGGCGGAAATTGCCGAACTGCGGCGCAAGCTGGAATTGAGGGCCGGTGATCCGAAGGCGCTTGTCACGGCCGCATCGCAACTGGTCTCGGGCCTGACCCATCTCGCGGGTGTCGTGACGGTGCCGCGCGAGACGCATGCTTCGCTTTCGCAGATTGAATTCGTCGGGCTCTCGGGCAATCGCGTGCTGGCGATCCTGGTCGTCAATGGACGCGAGGTGCAGAACCGCGTCCTGCAACTCGACCGGTTTTTCCCGCCCGATGAACTCCGCCGCGCCGGTGCCTACCTGAATGACCAGTTCCGCGGCCAGGAGCTAGCAGGCGTTCGAACCCAGTTGGTCACGCAGCTGCAGGAGACCCGTGAGCAGATGAATCGACTGATGACGGATGCGATCACGCTGGCACAGCGCGCATTCGCGATTCATCCCGGCGATGGCGAGGCCGACATGGTGATCGCCGGTGAGACCAACCTGATGGGCCTCGCGGAACTCTCGAATGTGGACCGGCTGCGCCGGCTGTTCGAGGCATTCAACGAAAAGCGCGACATCCTGCACCTGCTGGACCAGAGCCTGCATGGCGAGGGCGTGCAGATTTTTATCGGGCATGAGTCGGGCTACACGATCCTGGACGATTGCAGCGTGGTCGCGGCGCCGTACACGCAGGATGACCGCGTGGTCGGCGTCCTGGGCGTGATCGGGCCGACACGCATGGCCTATGAGCGCGTGATCCCGCTGGTGGATATCGCGGCACGGATGCTGAGTTCCGCCTTGAATCTGCGCGACTGAGCCCCAGACTGCCTGCCCTAATGACAGAGACAAATCAGCAGGCGCAAGCCGGGCCTGCCCAAGAGCCAGGGGCTGAGCCAGTTGCGACAGCCGAGCAACAGCGTGCTGACGCCGAGGCGCGCGCGGCTGATAATTGGGCCGCATACCTTCGTGTCGCGGCCGAGCTCGAGAATTTCCGCAAACGCATGTCGCGCGAGCTCGAGACAGCCCGCCAATACGGCATCGAGCGATTTGCCGCTGAGATGCTGCCCGTGGCCGACAGCCTTAGTCTCGCTCTGGACGCTTCCGCCACGGTCGATCCGGCGACGCTGACGGAGGGTCACCGGGCGACATTGCGCCAGCTTCAGAAGGCCTTTACGAGCGCCGGAATCACTGAAATCGACCCCGCCGGCCAGCCATTTGACCCGCAGCTGCACGAGGCGATGACGACCCTGCCGTCCGCGGATCAGGCGCCAGGCACGGTCCTGCTGGTGGCCCAGAAGGGCTACCTGTTGAATGGCAGGTTGCTGCGCCCTGCGAGGGTCATCGTTTCGACAGCACCTACGCCGCCGCCGGGCGGTTGAAACAGTCCGGGTCCGGCCCCAGATTCGGGGCCAGTCCCACATTGCGGAGCGCGCCAATGGCCAAGATCATCGGAATCGACCTCGGTACGACCAACTCCTGCGTCGCCGTCATGGAAGGCGGTACTCCCAAGGTCATCGAGAACAGCGAAGGCGATCGCACAACGCCTTCGGTCGTCGCATTTACCAAAGATACCGAAGTGTTGGTCGGCCAGTCGGCCAAGCGCCAGGCGGTCACCAATCCGCAGAATACATTTCATGCCATCAAGCGCCTGATCGGGCGTCGATTCGACGACGGCATGGTGCAGAAGGACATTCCGCTCGAGACCTACAAGATCGTGCGCGCCGACAATGGCGACGCCTGGCTGGAGGCGCAGGGCAAGACGATGGCGCCGCCGGAAATCTCCGCGCGAGTGCTGACAAAAATGAAGAAAACCGCCGAGGACTATCTGGGTGAGACGGTCACCGACGCCGTGATCACGGTGCCGGCCTATTTCAATGATGCCCAGCGCCAGGCGACCAAGGATGCCGGCCGCATCGCGGGACTCAATGTGCGTCGCATCATCAACGAGCCGACCGCGGCCGCGCTCGCCTATGGCATGGACAAGAAGGGCAAGGATCGCAAGATCGCGGTGTACGACCTCGGCGGCGGCACATTCGACATTTCGATCATCGAGATTGCCGATGTCGACGGCGAGCGCCAGTTCGAGGTCATGTCGACGAATGGCGATACATTCCTCGGCGGCGAGGATTTCGACCGCAGGATCATCGACCACGTGGCAGCCGAGTTCCAGAAGGAAAGCGGTGTGGACGTGCGCAAGGATCCGCTGGCGGTGCAGCGACTGAGGGAAGCTGCCGAAAAGGCAAAGATCGAGCTTTCGTCGGGCCAGCAGACCGAGATCAATCTCCCGTACATCACCGCTGACGCCGCAGGTCCAAAGCACCTGACGCTCAAGCTCACCCGCGCCAAGCTCGAATCGCTGGTCGAGGACCTGGTGAGCCGCACGATCGTGCCCTGCAAGGTCGCGCTGAAAGACGCCGGACTGTCGATTGGCGAGGTCGACGAGGTCATCCTGGTCGGTGGGCAGACGCGCATGCCGATGGTGCAGAAGGCGGTCAAGGACTTCTTCGGCAAGGAGCCGCGCAAGGACGTGAACCCCGACGAGGCGGTTGCAGTCGGGGCCGCGATCCAGGGCGGCGTGTTGGCAGGTGACGTCAAGGACGTCCTGCTGCTGGACGTGACGCCGCTGTCGCTCGGCATCGAAACACTGGGCGGAGTCATGACCCGGCTGATCGACAAGAACACCACGATCCCGACCAAGGCAACGCAGGTGTTCTCCACCGCGGACGACAACCAGACCGGCGTGACGATCCACGTCGTGCAGGGCGAGCGCGACCGCGCGACCGACAACAAGTCGCTCGGGAAATTCGACCTCAGTGAGATTCCGCCGTCTCCGCGCGGCATGCCGCAGATCGAGGTGACCTTCGACATTGACGCCAATGGCATCCTGAATGTGTCGGCCAAGGACAAGGCGACCGGCAAGGAGCAGAAAATCGTCATCAAGGCGTCGAGCGGACTGTCCGAGGAAGAGATCAAGCAGATGGTCAGGGATGCCGAAGCCCATGCCGAGGAAGACAAGCGATTCCGCGAACTGGTCGAAACACGCAATCGCGCCGACGCCCTGCTGCATGCCACCGAGAAATCCCTGAAGGACCTCGGCGACAAGGTTGAAGGCACGGAGCGCGTTGCCATCGAGGCAGCATTGAGCGAATTGCGCAGCGTATTGAAAGGCGACGACAAAGCGGCAATCGAACGCAAGGCCGAAGCGCTTGCGAAGGCCAGCGCACCGGTCGTGCAGCGCGCCTACCAGGGCGAGGCACCGCAACCGGGAGCGGCGGAGGCAGGGCCGGGCAAAGCCAATGAAGACGTGCTCGACGCCGAGTTCGAAGAGATCAAGGACAAGGGGCCGAAGCCGCACTGAAGGCTTCGACACCCGCATGAATGGTCCGGCCGGACGCCGGGTGACAGCGGGTCGCCCGGCGTTTGCGCCTGTGGAGCGCCATGTCGAAAAGTGACTACTACCAGGTGCTCGGCGTGCCCAGGAACGCCACGGAAGAAGCCGTCACCAAGGCCTATCGCCGTCTGGCGATGAAGTATCACCCTGACCGCAATCCCGACGACAAGGAAGCAGAGGAGCGGTTCAAGGAGGCCAAGGAGGCCTACGAGATCCTGACGGACGCCCAGAAGCGCGCGGCCTATGACCAGTACGGCCACGCCGGACTCGATGCCGCGCGCGGCGCGGGCCAGGGCTTCAGCCCGTCCGAAGCCTTCGGCGACGTCTTCGGAGACGTGTTCGGCGATATCTTCGGCGGCGCCCGCCGGGGCGGCCGCAGCACCGTATTCCGCGGCGCCGACCTGCGTTACGAAATGACGCTCGACCTCGAGCAGGCGGTGTTCGGCACGAGTACCGAAATCGACTTCCAGACCGTCGCCGAATGCAAGGAATGCGGTGGCAGCGGCGCGGCCAAGGGACATTCGCCGGTGACCTGCGAGACCTGCTCGGGTGCCGGCCAGGTGCGCATGAGCCAGGGTTTCTTCACGGTTCAGCAACCCTGCCCGCGTTGCAAGGGCCGCGGCACGATCATCAAGGACCCCTGCGTCAGCTGCGGCGGTCACGGTCGCGTCAGGGCGAACAAGCGCCTGTCGGTGAAGGTGCCGGCCGGTGTCGACAATGGTGACCGGATCCGGCTCGCCGGGGAGGGTGAGTCCGGCCGGAACGGGGGACCGACGGGTGATCTCTATGTCGAGGTCGTGGTTCGCGAGCACCCTATCTTTGAGCGCGATGGAGCCCATCTGTCCTGCGAAGTGCCGGTCAGTTTCGCAACGACGGCGCTCGGTGGAACCGTTGAAGTTCCGACGCTGGAAGGCCAGGCGAATATCAAGGTACCGGCCGGAACCCAGTCCGGCCGTGTCTTCCGGCTGCGCGAGAAAGGCGTCAAGCCGGTGCGCGGCGGGCCGACCGGCGACCTGTTCTGCCGTGTCGTCGTCGAGACGCCTGTCGATCTGACTGCTGAGCAGAAGGAATCCCTGCGAAAGTTCGAGACTTCGCTGACCAGCGGCGGACGGCGGCACAATCCCCGCGAACGCTCCTGGCTCGAGGGCGTCAAGCAGTTCTTCAGCAGGATAGGGGGCTGACATGATCAATGTGGCGGTTCTCGGAGTCAGCGGCAGGATGGGGCGGTGCCTGGTGCGGGCGATTCGCGAATCCGATGACTTCACCCTGTCTGGGGCGCTCGCATCGCCGGCGAGCGCGTCACTTGGGCGCGACGCGGGCGAAGTCGCACAGGCAGGTCCGATTGCCGTTGAAGTCACTTCAGATCGGGGCCGCGCGCTCGCGAATGCCGCCATCGTCATCGATTTCACGCTTCCCGAGGCGACTGCGGACAACCTGGCCGCGGCGGCCGCCGCGCGTATCCCCATCATCATCGGCACGACGGGTCTTGATGCCGAGCGTCATGCACTGATCCGGCGCGCCAGCGGGAAGCTGCCGGTGCTGGTTGCGCCCAACATGTCGCTGGCAGTCAATCTTTTTTTCAGCCTGGTGGGCAGCGCCGCGGCCGCGCTGCCGGGCGATTACGACATCGAGATCGTGGAGGCACATCACCGGCACAAGGCGGATGCCCCGTCGGGAACGGCGCTACGCCTCGGTGAGATAGCGGCCGGTGCGCGCAATACAACGCTCGGGAATGTCGGCATTTATGGTCGTGCCGGGAGCGCCACGACGCGCTCGCCGGGAGCGATTGGATTCTCAAGCATCCGGGCCGGCGATATCGTCGGCGAGCATCACGTGTTGTTTGCGGGCACCGGGGAAACGCTTGAACTTGTCCACCGGGCGACGGATCGCATGACATTCGCTTATGGCGCGCTGGCCGCGGCGCGCTGGCTCGCCGGTCGGCAGCCCGGCCTCTACGGCATGGCGGACGTGCTGGGCCTTTAAAGGGGACGCTACCCTTTTCCGAAGAGAAAAGGGTAGCGTCCCCTTTAAATGGAACGGGCGGCGCCGGTCTAGTAGAATTCCCGCCTGGGTTGCGGCCCCCTTTGAGTGAAATGGAATGCGCGGGTGGAGTCCGGAACGGCTCCGCTCGCTTGAATGCTGCACCCTGCTTCGGCAGGGGCGGCCTGGCCGGGCAGGGGAGAAACGACCGGTGACAGCCACGCCTGCGGTGCTCGCTCTCGAGGACGGCACCGTGTTTCGCGGCGACTCAATTGGTGCGCCGGGCAGCACCACCGGCGAAGTCGTTTTCAATACTGCGATGACGGGCTATCAGGAAATCCTGACGGACCCCTCGTATTGCCGCCAGATCGTCACGCTCACCTACCCTCACATCGGCAATACCGGCGCGACGCCCGAGGACTTGGAGTCCCCGGAAATCCATGCCTCCGGCCTGGTGATCCGCGACCTGCCACTGCGGCATTCAAGCTGGCGTGCCAGCCAACCACTTTCCAGGTTCCTCGTCGAAGGCGGAATCGTCGCGATCGCGGGGATCGACACGCGCCAGCTGACGCGCATCCTGCGCGAGAAGGGTTCGCTGGCTGGCTGCATCATGACCGGCAGCGATGTAGACACAGCGGTCGCGACCCGCGCAGCCCGCAAGTTTCCCGGCCTCAAGGGAATGGACCTCGCCAAGGTCGTCACCGTTCGGGAGTCGTATCAGTGGAATGAAGGGAGCCTCGACCGGGAACCCGGCCGGGTGCTGCGACCCGGATCGCGTCTGCATGTCGTCGCCTACGACTTCGGCATCAAGCGCAACATCCTGCGGCTGCTGGCGGACCACGGGTGCCGGATGACGGTCGTGCCAGCCGAGACATCGGCGGAAGACGCGCTCGCGCTCGAACCGGATGGCATTTTTCTCTCGAATGGACCTGGTGACCCCGAGCCCTGCGATTACGCGATCGCGGCGATCCGCCGCTTCCTCGAAACCGATATCCCGGTGTTCGGCATCTGCCTGGGCCATCAATTGCTGGGACTCGCCTGCGGAGCACAGACGGTCAAGATGAAATTCGGGCATCACGGCGCCAATCATCCGGTGCAGGAACTGGACGGGGGCCATGTCGTTATTACGAGCCAGAATCACGGCTTCGCAGTCGACGAGGCATCGCTGCCGTCCCTGCTCAAGGCGACCCATCGTTCGCTGTTCGATGGTTCATTGCAGGGCATCGCTTGCACGGACCGGCCGGCATTCGGTTTCCAGGGCCACCCCGAAGCAAGCCCGGGCCCGCACGACCTGCGCCCGTTGTTCGAGCAGTTTGTCGTCCTGATGGTGCGCCGGCTGCAGCTGCTGATGCGAAGCCGTGCGGCCGCTGCCGCGGATGGTGATGTGGTGGCCGGCTGATGCCAAAGCGCACCGATATCGAGAGCATCCTGATCATCGGTGCGGGCCCGATCATCATCGGCCAGGCCTGCGAATTCGACTATTCAGGCGCGCAAGCCTGCCGGGCGCTCCGCGAGGAGGGTTACAGGGTCATCCTCGTGAACTCGAATCCAGCGACGATCATGACCGACCCGGAGATGGCCGATTCGATCTACATCGAGCCGGTCGAGTGGCGCACGGTCGCAAGGATCATCGAAAAGGAGCGCCCCGATGCCCTGCTGCCCACCATGGGCGGCCAGACAGGGCTCAATACCGCGCTTGACCTGGTGCGCGAAGGCGTGCTCGAACGGTTTGGCGTGGAATTGATTGCCGCCTCGCGTGAAGCAATCGACATGGCCGAGGACCGGGAGCAGTTCCGCAATGCGATGCGCGGCATCGGACTCGAGTGTCCGCTGTCCTATATCGCGCACAGCCTCGACGAGGCCCTCGCCGTGCAGGGCGAGGTCGGCTTCCCGACGGTGATCAGGCCGTCCTTCACGCTTGCAGGCTCGGGCGGCGGCATCGCCTTCAACCGCGAGGAATTCGAGGAGATCGTGACCCGCGGTCTCGATGCATCGCCGACCGGCGAGGTGCTGATCGAGGAATCCGTGCTGGGCTGGAAGGAATTCGAGATGGAGGTGGTCCGCGACCGCAAGGACAACTGCATCATCGTCTGCGCGATCGAGAATCTTGATCCGATGGGAGTGCACACCGGAGATTCGATCACCGTGGCCCCCGCGCAGACATTGACCGACAAGGAATACCAGCGCATGCGCGACGCCTCGATCGCCGTGCTGCGCAAGGTCGGCGTGGAATGCGGCGGATCAAACGTGCAGTTCGCATTGAACCCGAAAGATGGCCGCATGCTCGTGATCGAGATGAATCCGCGCGTGTCGCGCTCCTCCGCACTGGCGTCAAAGGCGACCGGATTCCCGATCGCGAAGGTCGCGGCGAAGCTCGCCGTCGGCTACACGCTCGATGAATTGCGGAACGAGATCACGGGCGGCGCGACACCGGCCTCATTCGAGCCGACGCTCGACTATGTCGTCACCAAGGTGCCGCGCTTCACATTCGAGAAGTTCCCGGGTTCCAATGCGCGCCTGACCACCCAGATGAAATCGGTCGGAGAGGCGATGGCGATCGGGCGCACATTTCAGGAATCACTGCAAAAGGCCATGCGCAGCCTCGAGACCGGCTGCGACGGCCTGACGCCCGTCATGAAGCTGCCGCTGGATGCCGACGGCGAGCTGCGCCTTGCCGAGGAACTGCGTCATCCGGGAGCCGACCGGATCCGCTACGTGGCCGACGCGTTTCGCGTGGGCTGGACACTGGCGCGCATTGCGGCCGAGTCCGCGATCGACCCATGGTTCCTGGCGCAGATCGAAGACCTGGTCCGCGAGGAAGAGCTGGTGCACGCAGAAGGCATCGCGGCCCTGACGGTCGAGCGCCTGCTGGCGCTGAAGCGCAAGGGATTCTCGGACGCCGCGCTCGCGCGTGCAATGGGGGCCCCGGAGTCGCGCGTGCGCGCGCGCCGCCTCGCCTGTGGCGTGCATCCGGTCTACAAGCGGGTGGACACCTGCGCCGCGGAGTTCGCGACCTCGACAGCGTATCTCTACTCTACATACGAGCAGGAATGCGAGGCAGCGCCAACCGAGAACCGGAAGATCATGATCCTGGGCGGCGGCCCGAATCGAATCGGCCAGGGCATCGAATTCGATTATTGCTGCGTGCACGCTGCGCTCGCACTGCGAGAGGATGGTTACGAGACCATCATGGTGAACTGCAATCCCGAAACGGTCTCGACCGACTTCGACGTCTCCGACCGCCTTTACTTCGAGCCGCTGACATTCGAAGACGTCATGGAGATCATCGCCAAGGAGAAGCCGCTGGGCGTCATCGTCCAGTTCGGTGGGCAGACGCCGCTGAAGCTCTCCCGCCAGCTGGCTGCGGCGGGCGCGCCGATCATCGGCACCAGCCCGGACTCCATCGATATCGCCGAGGACCGCGAACGCTTCCAGCAGCTGCTGAAGCGGCTCGGGCTGCGCCAGCCGGCCAATGCGACGGCGCGTGATGAGGAGCGCGCAATCGAACTCGCGCGTGAGGTCGGCTTCCCGCTGATTGTGCGGCCATCCTATGTGCTCGGCGGCCGCGCGATGGAAGTCGTCTACGAGGAGGATGACCTGCGCCAGTACATGCGCGAGGCGATGCAGGTGTCAAATGAAAGCCCGGTGCTGCTGGACCGCTTCCTGGATCTCGCGATCGAGGTCGACGTCGACGCGGTCTGCGATGGCGAGGACGTTCTGATCGGCGGCATCATGGAGCACGTCGAGCAGGCGGGCGTGCATTCCGGCGACTCCAGTTGCTCGCTGCCGCCGGCCAGCCTGTCACCGGAACTGCAGGAAGAACTGCGTGCCCAGACGCGCAAAATGGCGCATGCGCTCAATGTGATCGGCCTGATGAATGTTCAGTTCGCGATCCAGAATGGCGTTGTCTACGTGCTCGAGGTCAACCCGCGCGCATCGCGCACGGTGCCCTTCGTGTCCAAGGCGACCGGCGTGCCGCTTGCAAAGATCGCCGCGCGCGTGATGGCTGGCCGCAAGCTCGCCGAGCTCGGCGTTCTTGAGGAGCGCGTGCCGCCGTACTACTCGGTCAAGGAGGCCGTATTCCCGTTCAGCAAGTTTCCGGAGGCCGATCCGATTCTTGGTCCCGAGATGAAATCAACCGGCGAGGTGATGGGTACCGGCCGGACATTTGGCGAAGCCTATGCAAAGGCGCAGGCCGCGAGTGGCGTGCGTCTGCCGATCCGCGGTGTCTGCCTGATATCGGTGCGTGACCGCGACAAGGAGAGTGCCGTCGCGATTGCACGGCGCCTGCATGATCGTGGATTCGAGATCCTGGCGACGCTCGGCACGGCGATTGCACTCGAGGCGGCCGGCATCCCCTGCCGCAGGGCACTGAAGGTGCGCGAGGGGCGGCCACACATCGTCGACATGATCAAGAATGACGAGATCGACCTGATCGTCAATACGACCGAAGGCAAGCGCGCCATCCGTGAATCGCGCTCGATACGCCGTGAGGCGGAATCGCGCAAGGTGACCTACTTCACGACCGTCGCCGCGGCTCATGCGACCTGCGAGGCCCTCGACCACCTCGAGGACCTCGATGTCAATCGGCTGCAGGACCTGCACGACGAAATCGGTGCCGCGTGAGATCGCCAATCACGCTGCGCGGTGCGGAGCAGCTGCGCGCCGAATTGCGCAAGCTCAAGGCCGAGGAGCGGCCGACCGTCATCCGCGCGATCGCCGATGCGCGCTCGCATGGCGACCTTTCCGAGAATGCGGAGTATCACGCCGCGCGCGAGCAGCAGGGCTTCATCGAGGGCCGCATCAAGGAAATCGAGTGGCGGCTCGCGCACGCCGAGGTGATCGATCCGGCGGCGTTGCCGGACAGCGGCAAGGTCGTTTTTGGTGCAACCGTCGACCTCGCACCGGTCGCGGGTGGCGCTGACGTGAGCTATCAGATCGTCGGCGACGACGAGGCCGACATCCGGCGCGGGCTCATCTCGATCAATTCGCCGATTGCGCGTGCGCTGATCGGAAAGAAGCCCGGAGACGAGGTCGAAGTAGCGGCACCGGGCGGTGCGCACAGTTTCGAAATCCTGGCCGTGCGTCTCGGATGACTCAAGAATCTGGAAGAAGTATCTTAGTTAACTTACTGTTTTGCTTGTAGAATAATCCCACGTTCCCGATCTGATGGACGAGCTCGGAGCCGGTGTCCGCTGCAAGCCTTCCAAGCACCAGATTGCGATTTTCGCGATCGCCGACACGAGCCCGGACCTTGACCAGTTCATGATCAAGCAGGGTTTGCCTGAGTTCGTTGAAGACGCCATCGGTCAGACCGCGCTGGCCGACCAGCACGAGCGGGTGCAGGGCGTGTCCGAGCCGCCGCAGGTGTTTTTTCTGCCGATCCGTGAGTGCCACGAGTGCTTTGTTGAGAGTCAAACGTTGATTACTGGGTTCCGAATTATAGGACCGTGCACCGGGTTTCGCACATGAGCCGGCGCAGCAAGTCGAGCGGCCGGTGGCTACGCGAGCACTTCGAGGATCCCTATGTTCAGCGCGCGCAGCAGGAGGGCTGGCGCTCGCGTGCCGCGTTCAAGCTCCAGGAGATCGATCGCGCCGAACGGCTTGTTTTCCCGGGCGCCGTAGTCGTCGATCTGGGCGCTGCGCCGGGCGGCTGGAGCCAGTATGCGGCGCGTACGCTTGCCGGGCGCGGGATCGTGATCGCCGTTGACCTGCTGGCGATGGACGCACTGCCGGGTGTGGCCTTTCTGCAGGGCGATTTCCGGGAACAGCCGGTGCTCGATGCGCTGCTGGAAATGCTGTCAGGACGTCGCGTGGACCTTGTGATGTCCGATATGGCCCCCAACATGAGTGGCGTGGATGTCGTCGACCAGGCGCGTGCGGCCGATCTTGAGGCGCTCGCGCTCGATTTTGCGCGCAAGGTCATGGGACCCGATGGCACGCTGGTAATGAAGCTGTTCCAGGGCGCCGGTTTCCAGGAGTTGCTGGCCGAAGCCCGCCGCGATTTCGGCCAGGTTCGTGTGCGCAAGCCCAAGGCCTCGCGGCAGCGCAGTTCTGAGGCCTACTTGGTGGCGAGGAAACCCCGGGCGTAGTAATGTCGAACTATCCCTCGTCCGCGACAGTCCAATCGACGATTCGGACCGCGAAGCATCGATGCCAGGAGTGGCCGCTTGAATGATCTGACCCGCAATATTGTCCTCTGGATCGTCATTGCGATCGTGCTGGTCGCGGTGTTCTCCAATTTCGGGCAGCGCGCCGGTGCGCCCGAGCCGCTCAAGTATTCGCAGTTCCTCGCCGAAGTCGAAACCGGCGCGATCACGTCCGCGACATTCCAGGGCGACACGATCATCGGGACACGCACCAATGGCGACAAGTACGTCACCTACAACCCCGAGACCGACAACTCTTCGGTGATCGGCCTGCTGCACAAGAAGAACGTGGCCTTCGATGCAGCACCGCCCGAGCGCCAGTCTTTCCTGCTGCAGCTGTTCGTGTCCTCGTTCCCGATCCTGTTGCTGATCGGCGTCTGGATCTACTTCATGCGCCAGATGCAGGGCGGCGCGGGCGGCCGTGGCGCGATGTCATTCGGCAAGAGCCGGGCGCGGCTGCTGTCCGAGGACCAGGTCAAAGTGACATTCGCCGATGTCGCGGGTGTCGACGAAGCGAAGCAGGAGGTCGGTGAGATTGTCGACTTCCTGAAGGATCCCGCCAAGTTCCAGAAGCTCGGCGGCAAGATTCCGAAGGGCGTGCTGATGGTCGGCGCCCCGGGTACCGGCAAGACGCTGCTCGCGCGCGCGATCGCGGGCGAAGCCAAAGTGCCGTTCTTCACGATCTCCGGTTCGGATTTCGTCGAGATGTTCGTCGGTGTCGGCGCTTCGCGCGTGCGCGACATGTTCGAGCAGGCCAAGAAGCACGCGCCGTGCATCGTGTTCATCGACGAAATCGACGCGGTCGGGCGTCATCGCGGTGCCGGTCTCGGCGGCGGCCATGACGAGCGCGAACAGACACTGAATCAGCTGCTGGTCGAAATGGACGGCTTCGAGGGCAATGAGGGCGTGATCGTCATCGCTGCGACCAATCGCCCGGATGTGCTCGACCCGGCATTGCTGCGTCCGGGCCGCTTCGACCGCCAGGTGGTCGTGCCGCTGCCGGACGTTCGTGGCCGCGAGCAGATCCTGAAGGTCCACATGCGCAAGGTGCCGATCTCCGACGACGTCAAGCCGTCGATCATCGCGCGCGGCACACCGGGTTTCTCGGGCGCGGACCTGATGAACCTGGTCAACGAGGCGGCGCTCTTTGCGGCGCGCGCCAACAAGCGCCAGGTCACGATGGACGAGTTCGAGCGCGCCAAGGACAAGATCATGATGGGGGCCGAGCGCCGCTCGCTGGTCATGAGCGACGCGGAAAAGAAGCTCACTGCTTACCATGAAGGCGGCCACACGGTCGTCGGACGCCTGTCGCCGGACCACGATCCTGTTTACAAGGTGACGATCCTGCCGCGCGGGCGCGCACTCGGCGTGACGTTCTACCTGCCGGAAGGCGATCGCTACAGCACAAGCAAGCGCCAGCTCGAGAGCATGCTGACTTCAGTTTTCGGCGGGCGTGTGGCGGAACAGATCATTTTCGGAAGCGAGTCGGTCACGACTGGGGCGCAGAGCGACATCGAGCATGCAACCAAGCTCGCCCGCAGCATGGTCACACGCTGGGGATTTTCGGATCGCCTGGGTCCGCTCGCTTACGCCGAGGATCAGGAGGAAGTCTTCCTCGGTCACTCGGTATCGCGCTCCAAGCACATTTCGGACGATACGCAGCGCATCGTTGACGAAGAGATTCGCAAGCTGATCGACGAGGGCTATCAGCGCGCCGAAAAGATCCTGCGGGCGAATCTGCCGATCCTGCACGCGATGGCCGAGGCGCTGTTGAAGTTCGAGACGCTGGATTCGAGCCAGATCGACGAGATCATGGCCGGCCGCGCGCCGACACCGCCGCGGGACTGGGAAGACGCAAGCGTACCGAGTGGCACACACGGCGCTGCGAAGCCAGAGCCGGTGATCGGCCCGCCGGCCAGCCAGACCTGAAGTCTGCTGCAAAGCCGCCCGGAATCGCGGTGCGCCTCGCATTTGATTCCGGCCCGATGCGACTTCAGTGCGGCCGCCACACCCTGAATCTGGACATTCCCGTCGTCATGGGCGTGCTCAACGTGACACCGGACTCGTTCTCCGATGGCGGCCGATTTGCCGAACTGCCGGCTGCCCTGGCCCAGGCCGAGCGGCTGGCGGGCGAGGGCGCGGCGATCATCGACGTCGGCGGCGAGTCGACACGGCCGGGCGCGGCATCAGTCGATGTCGACGAGGAACTGCGGCGGGTGATCCCGGTGATCGAACGCCTGGTCGGGCGGCTGGCAGTGCCGGTTTCCGTGGACACCAGCAAACCCGAAGTGATGCGCGCTGCAATTGCGGCCGGTGCGTCGATGATCAATGACGTCATGGCTTTGCGGGCGCCGGGCGCGATCGATGCCGTGGCAGAATCGGGTGTCGCGCTCTGCCTGATGCACATGCAGGGCGAGCCCCGCACAATGCAGAAGGAGCCCCGCTACAAGGATGTGCTGGCTGAAGTGCGGGATTTCCTGTGTGGCCGTGTGGCCTTTTGCGTCGAGGCCGGCATATCGGTGTCCCGGCTGGTCATCGACCCCGGTTTCGGTTTTGGCAAGACCCTGGAGCACAATCTCGAATTACTGCGCCGCTTGCCCGAGCTTGCGGCAGATGGGTATCCGGTTATGGCAGGACTTTCACGCAAGAGCATGATCGGAAAGTTGACCGGCCGCACGGATGGCGAGCGGCTGGGCGGCAGCCTTGCACTCGCGACCCTGGCGGTCCTTTCCGGGGCGCGAATCGTTCGGGCGCATGACGTTGCCCCGACCGTCGACGCCATCAGGATTGTCGCCGCGATGGGCGGCCGGCACGGAGGATCGTGATGGCGAGGCGATACTTCGGGACTGACGGTGTCCGCGGGCGTGTCGGAACGCATCCGATGACGGCGGAATTCGCGTTGCGGCTTGCGGGCGCGGCCGCGCGCGTGCTTTCGCCGAACGGCGGCCGGGTGCTGGTCGGCAAGGACACGCGGCTGTCAGGCTACATGTTCGAGTCGGCCCTGGAAGCTGGATTCGTCGCAGCCGGCGTCGATGTCCTGTTGGCCGGCCCGCTGCCGACACCGGGCATCGCCTATCTGGTCCAGCGCCTGGAGTGCGACTTCGGTGCCGTCATCAGCGCCTCGCACAATCTCTTCGACGACAACGGCATCAAGTTTTTCGATCGTTCGGGCGCAAAGCTCGCGGACGAACTCGAGGAGGCGATCGAGTCGCATCTCGATGAGCCCGCGCTGACCCTGGAATCGGGGGCGCTCGGCCGCGCGACGCGGGTGGACAGCGAAAGGACGCTGTACCAGTCCTTCTGCGCGTCGACACTGCCGACCGGCACGACGCTCGCCGGGATGAAGCTGGTCATCGATTGCGCGAATGGCGCGACCTACAAGGTCGCGCCCCGTGTCCTGTCGGACCTCGGTGCCGAGATCATTCCGATCGGCTGTTCGCCGAATGGCAGGAATATCAATGACGGCTGTGGTTCGACGAATCCTGCCCTCCTGAAGCTTACGGTGTCAGGCGTGCGCGCGGACGCGGGTATTGCGCTCGACGGCGATGGCGACCGGGTCGTCATGGTGGACCACCTGGGCCGCAGCCTGGACGGCGACCAGCTGCTCTATGTGCTGGCGCGGGCGCGGCTTGCGACCGGGGAACTGAAAGGACCGGTGGTCGGGACCGTGATGACAAACCTGGGGCTCGAGGTTGCGCTTGCGGAACTCGGCGTGCCATTCCTGCGTGCTGCGGTCGGCGACCGCAACGTGTTGCAGTTGCTGCGCACCCATGGCGGCAGCCTTGGCGGCGAGTCGTCCGGCCACCTGCTGTGCCTTGACCAGACGACGACCGGCGACGGCCTGATCGTGGCGTTGCAGGTGCTTGCCGTCATGAAGGCGACAGGCAAGACACTCGCGGAACTTGCGGCGGGCATGCAGAAGTTTCCGCAGCAGATGATCAATGTTCAGGTCGCGCGTCGCTTCGACGCCGCCGCCGACAAGACCGTGGCGGCGGCAATCGCACGGGTGGAGCAGGAACTCGGCAAGCGTGGTCGTGTCGTGCTTCGCGCCTCGGGTACCGAGCCCGTCATTCGCGTCATGGTCGAGGGTGAGGATGCCGAGGCGGTCGGCCGGCACGCCGCGACGCTTGCGGTAGTCGTGCGCGCAGCGGCCGCGGCGACCTGACATGCGACGACCATTGGTGGCCGGCAACTGGAAGATGCATGGCAGCGGCGCCGAGGCAGGGCGCCTGATCGGCGAGCTGATTGCGATTAACGCTGGCGGCGGCCCGGCCGAAGTGGTGGTCTGTCCGCCATTTGTGTACCTCGCGGAGGCGGGGCAGCGCCTGCGCGGCAACGCGCTCCTGCTGGGCGCACAAGATGTCTGCGCGGAGGAAATCGGCGCGCATACCGGTGAAGTATCGGCTTCGATGCTCGCCGATGTCGGCTGCCGGTTCGTCATCGTCGGCCATTCCGAGCGGCGCGCCCTGTATGGGGAAGACGATGCGCTCGTTGCGCGGAAGTTCGTCGCCGTACAGCGCCAGGGACTGGTTCCGATCCTGTGCGTCGGTGAGTCGCTCGAAGAACGCGAGCGCGGCGCGACGCATGAAATCGTCTCCCGACAGCTCACCGCCGTGCTGGGCATGGCCGGTGTCGCCGGATTCGGCGCGGCCGTCGTGGCCTACGAGCCAGTCTGGGCGATCGGCACGGGCCGCACGGCGACACCCGCGCAGGCGCAGGAAGTCCACTCCCTGATCCGCGGCCGAATTGCGGAAAAGGATGCTACAATTGCGGCTTCCCTTCGGGTCCTCTACGGGGGCAGCGTCAAGGCGTCAAACGCCGCGGAGCTGTTCGCGAAACCGGATGTGGATGG
Organism: Steroidobacteraceae bacterium; assembly: GCA_016844605.1. Classification (GTDB taxonomy): domain Bacteria; phylum Pseudomonadota; class Gammaproteobacteria; order Steroidobacterales; family Steroidobacteraceae; genus SCUD01. Next base: position 15,806 of record JAENJD010000003.1, on the reverse strand, counting down.
CGGCCTGATCGGCGGGGCGTCGCTGAAGGCGGATGAATTTGGAAGGATCTGCGCTGCGGTCAGGAAGTGATCGCGATGCGGCTCAATTGTAGGCAACCATGCTGCAACAACTGATCACAATACTGCACGGAATTCTCTGCGTCGGGATCGTCGGGCTCGTGCTGCTTCAGCGCGGCAAGGGTGCCGACGCGGGTGCGGGTTTTGGCGCGGGAGCATCCGGTACCGTCTTTGGTGCGCGCGGCTCCGCGACCTTTTTCTCGAAACTGACCGCCGTTCTGGCGACGCTGTTCTTCATGACCAGCTTGTCGCTTGCGTGGTTTGCGACCAGGCCACAGGCACGTCAGCCCGACAGCCTGGTCGACCAGCTCGTGACCGAGCCTGGCACGTCAGCATCTGCCCCAACGACTGCGCCCGCAGACGTCGACAGCGATGCCGTGCCAAAACTGGCGGACCCAGCGACTGCACCCGCAGCGCCGGCCGGCGAGTAACCTGGGCGATTTCTTGATTTTCTTGTTGCCGACGTGGCGGAATTGGTAGACGCGCTAGCTTGAGGGGTTAGTGGGGAAACCCGTGTCGGTTCGAGTCCGACCGCCGGCACCATTCATGTTCCCAGATTGCATTCGCAGGGGTCCCACGGGACCCCGCGGACGGTTACAATGCCGCGTGTTTTTTTTACGGGCGTGGTCGTAGCCCGCAGCGGTTGGCATTGTGCTGCAGAATTACCTGCCGATACTGATATTCCTGGCCGTGGCCGGCGCCTTCGGGTTGGTGCTGCTGGCGCTCGGTTTTGTGCTGGGCCCGCGACGCCCGGACGCGGAGAAACTCTCACCGTACGAATGCGGATTTGACGCTTTCGAAGACTCGCGCATCAAGTTCGATGTGCGTTATTACCTCGTCGCAATCCTGTTCATCATCTTCGACCTCGAAATCGCCTTTCTCTTCCCGTGGGCGGTCTCGCTCAATGCAATCGGCGGATTCGGCCTGCTCTCGATGGGCGTATTCCTGGCCATCCTCGTGGTCGGCTTCATTTACGAATGGAAGAAAGGGGCGCTCGAATGGGACTGAGCGCCGAATCGCCCGTCATCCAGGGCAGAGGATTCGTCACGACGACGGTCGACAGCCTGATGAACTGGGCACGAACCGGTTCGCTTTGGCCGATGACCTTCGGGCTTGCCTGCTGCGCGGTGGAGATGATGCATGCCGGCGCGTCACGCTACGACCTCGATCGCTTTGGCGTCGTATTCCGGGGCAGCCCGCGCCAGTCCGACGTCATGATCGTCGCCGGCACGCTGGTCAACAAGATGGCTCCGGCTTTGCGCCGGGTCTATGACCAGATGGCGGAGCCTCGCTGGGTGATTTCGATGGGTTCCTGTGCGAATGGCGGCGGGTACTACCACTATTCTTATAGCGTCGTGCGCGGCTGCGACCGCATCGTGCCGGTCGACGTGTACGTGCCCGGCTGCCCGCCAACCGCCGAGGCGCTGATCTACGGGATCCTCCAGCTTCAGGACAAGATCCGCCGCACCAGCACCATAGCGCGCGGTTAAGCATGAGCAGACTCGCGGCAACGGCACAGGCCCTCGAATCCCGAATCGGCGCGCGGGCCAGGCGCGTCGCCTCGCTCGCTGGCGAGCTTGCAATCGAGGTCACGCCGGAGCAGCTCGAGGAGGTTTGCCGCGACCTGCGCGACCTGCCGGAATTGTCGTTCGAGCAGCTGACGGATCTGTCCGGAATCGATTACCTGGACCACGGTCGTTCGGAATGGACTACCGAGCAGGCGACGTCCACCGGCTTCAGCCGCGGCGTCGAGCGTGAGACAACGCAGCCGGTCGAGGGCCGGCCACGATTCGCAGTCGTTTACCACCTGCTGTCGGTAACGCGAAACGTGCGGCTGCGCGTCCGTTGCCATTGCAGTCCCGGCGAGCCACCCATGCTCGATTCCGTGACCGGGATCTGGGCGTCGGCGAGCTGGTACGAGCGCGAAGCCTTCGACCTGTTCGGAATCCTGTTCCGCGGCCATCCGGACCTGCGCCGGATACTGACCGATTACGGCTTTATCGGGCATCCGTTCCGCAAGGACTTTCCGATGTCCGGTAATGTCGAGGTCCGCTACGACCCGGCCAAGGGCCGCGTCGTTTACGAGCCCGTCAGCATCGAGCCGCGCGTCACGGTACCGAAGGTGATCCGCAAGGACCGCAAACTCGTCACGGCGACCGCTGGGCCGAAAGCCGATGGCTGAAATCCAGAATTTCACGCTGAATTTCGGACCGCAACACCCCGCGGCCCACGGCGTGCTGCGCCTCATCCTGGAAATGGACGGCGAGGTGATCCAGAAGGCCGACCCGCACATCGGCCTCCTGCACCGCGCGACCGAGAAGCTCGCAGAGTCCAAGCCATTCAACCATTCAATCGGCTACATGGACCGACTCGATTACATGTCGATGATGTGCAACGAGCACGCCTATGTGCGTGCGATCGAGAACCTGCTCGGCATCCGGCCGCCGGAACGCGCCGAGTACATCCGCGTGATGTTCGATGAGATAACGCGGATCCTGAATCATCTTCTGTGGATCGGTTCGCACGCGCTCGACGTCGGCGCGATGACGATCTTTCTGTACGCGTTTCGTGAGCGCGAGGATCTGATGGACTGCTATGAGGCGGTCTCCGGCACGCGCATGCACGCGACCTATTATCGGCCGGGCGGGGTCTACCGCGACCTGCCCGATACGATGCCGCGCTATCAGCCGTCACGCTGGCGCAGCGACAAGGACACGGCGCGACGGAATGAAGCGCGCGCGGGCTCGATGCTCGATTTCATCGAGGATTTTACGAATCGCTTTCCTGCCTGCGTCGACGAGTACGAGACACTCCTGACCGAAAACCGGATCTGGAAGCAGCGCACCGTCAATATTGGCGTCGTAACGCCTGAACGCGCGCTGCAGCTCGGATTCACGGGCCCGATGCTGCGCGGCTCCGGCATCGAGTGGGACCTGCGCAAGAAGCAGCCCTATGCCGCATACGACAAGGTGCAGTTCGACATACCGGTCGGCGTCAATGGTGATTGCTATGACCGGTACCTGTGCCGGGTTGAGGAATTTCGGCAATCCAACCGGATCATCCGGCAGTGCGTGAACTGGTTGCGGGCCAATCCGGGGCCGGTGATGCTCGATGACCACAAGGTCACGCCGCCACGCCGCAGCGAGATGAAGAGCGACATGGAATCGCTGATCCATCACTTCAAGCTCTTTACCGAAGGTTATTGCGTGCCCGAAGGCGAGACTTATGCGGCGGTCGAGGCGCCGAAGGGCGAATTTGGAATCTGGCTGGTCTCGGACGGCGCCAACAAGCCCTACCGGGTCAAGTGCCGCGCGCCGGGCTTTGCGCACCTGTCCGCGATGGACGAGATGGTTCGCGGGCACATGCTCGCCGACGTCGTCGCGATCATCGGGACCATGGACATCGTATTCGGGGAGATCGACCGTTGATCCTGACCGAGCACACCCGCCACGAGATCGACGAATGGATCGCGAAGTTTCCGGCCGACCGCCGGCGGTCTGCTGTCATCTCGGCGCTGCGCGCCGCGCAGCACCAGAATCATGGCTACCTGACGACCGAACTGATGGACGCAGTTGCAACCTATGTTGGGCTGCCACCAATCCAGGTCTATGAAGTCGCCAGCTTCTACTCGATGTTCGAGACGAAGCCGGTCGGACGCATCCACGTTTCGATCTGCACGAATATCAGCTGCATGTTGTGCGGCGCCGACCGGATTGTCGCGGCGGTTGAACGCCACCTCGGCATCCGCACCGGCGAAAGCACGGCCGACGGCAGGATCTACCTGAAACGCGAGGAAGAATGCCTGGCGGCCTGCAACAACGCGCCGATGATGATGGTTGACCACGTCTATCACGAGAACCTGACGCCTGAATCGGCGATCAAGGTGCTCGACGGAGTGAAGTGAGGCGATGCCGCGCGCGATGAGTCAGGTCGTATTCGAGCCGCTGCAGCATGCGCACAGCTGGACACTCGAGGTCTACCGCAAGTGCGGCGGCTATGAAGCGTGGGAGAAGATCCTGCGCGAAAAGACGCCGCGCGAGGCGATCATCGAAGAAGTGAAGGCCTCCGGATTGCGGGGCCGCGGTGGAGCGGGGTTCCCTACCGGTGTCAAATGGAGCTTCATGCCGCGCAACGCGCCCGGCCAGAAGTACGTGATCTGCAACTCGGACGAAAGCGAGCCGGGCACCTGCCACGATCGCGACATCCTGCGCTACAACCCGCATTCGATCATCGAGGGCATGGCGATCGGCGCTTACGCGATGGGTGCGACCGTCGGCTACAACTATGTCCGCGGCGAATTCCTCGCAGAACCCTGGCCGCGATTCGAGGCCGCACTGAAAGAGTCCTATCGCGAGGGGCTGCTTGGCAGCGACATCAAGGGCTCGGGCATCGACTTTGACCTGCACGGCGTTGCCGGCGCCGGCGCCTATATCTGCGGCGAGGAAACGGCGCTGCTGGAGTCACTCGAAGGCAAGCCGGGGAAGCCGCGTTTCAAGCCGCCGTTTCCGGCAAACTTCGGCCTCTACGGCCGGCCGACCACGATCAACAACACCCAGAGTTTTGCGGCCGTGCCAGCGATCATGCGCAACGGCGCAAAGTGGTTTGCCGAGCTTGGCGTGCCGAACTCGGGTGGCACGGCGATCTTCTCGGTTTCAGGGCATGTCAGCCGGCCGGGTAATTACGAGCTCGCCATGGGCATCCCGTTCCGCGAGCTGCTGGATATCTGTGGCGGCGTGCGCGGCGGTCGCCGGCTCAAGGCCGTCATTCCGGGCGGCTCGTCCGTGCCGGTGTTGCCTGCCGCTTTGATCATGGAATGCACGATGGATTTCGATTCGCTGCGCAAGGCCGGATCCGCGGTCGGTTCGGCGGGGGTCATCGTGATGGACGAGACCACCTGCATGGTGCGCGTGCTGGAGCGAATCTCGCGCTTTTACATGGCCGAGTCCTGCGGTCAGTGCACGCCGTGTCGCGAAGGCACCGGCTGGCTTACGCGCATGTTGCGGCGAATCCTGGCCGGGGAGGGCCGTCACCCGGACCTCGACCTGCTGGTGCAGGTCGCCAACCAGATCGAGGGCCACACGATTTGCGCACTCGGCGATGCGGCGGCCTGGCCGGTGCAGAGCTTCCTGCGCCACTTCCGTCATGAGTTCGAATACATGATCGACCACGGCGGCCAGAGCATCGGCAACGCACCGGTGGAGGCCGTCGCATGAGCGACGACGTGGTCAACATCGAGGTGGATGGCCGGCCCCTGAAGGCGCGCAAGGGGCAGATGGTCATGCAGGTGACCGACGTGGCTGGCATTTATGTGCCGCGGTTCTGTTACCACGAGAAGCTGTCGATCGCGGCCAATTGCCGCATGTGCCTCGTTGAGATCGAGAAAGCGCCCAAGCCGATGCCGGCCTGTGCGACGCCGGTCGCTGAGGGCATGAAAGTCTTCACGCGTTCGCCGCGTGCCATCGCCGCCCAGAAGGCGACGATGGAATTCCTGCTGATCAATCACCCGCTCGATTGCCCGATCTGCGATCAGGGCGGTGAATGCGAGCTGCAGGACCTGGCACTCGGTTTCGGCAGCGCTTCGTCGCGCTTCGACGAGCGCAAACGTGTCGTCAAGGACAAGAATCTCGGTCCATTGATCTCGACCGACATGACCCGCTGCATCCATTGCACGCGCTGCGTACGTTTCACAGCCGAGATTGCGGGCCTGCAGGAACTCGGCGCACTGGGTCGCGGTGAGGACATGGAGATTGGCACCTGGATCGAGCGCGGTGTCGACCATGAGCTTTCCGGCAATGTGATCGACCTGTGCCCGGTTGGTGCCCTGAATTCAAAACCCTTCCGGCACCGTGCCCGGTCCTGGGAGATGACCGAGCACGCGCTCGTGTCACCGCATGATGCCGTGGGCACGAATCTTTACGGTCATGTGTTGCGAGGCCGCCTGATGCGCGTCGTGCCGCGGCACAACGAAGATATCAACGAAACCTGGATCGCCGATCGCGACCGGTTTTCATACGAAGGAATCTATTCCGCCGACCGGCTGCAGGCACCGATGATGCGTGTCGAAGGCGGTTGGCGGGATGTGTCATGGGAACTGGCGCTTACCGCGACTGCGGAAGCCTTGAAGGCGGCTGCCGATCGCGGCGCCGGCAAGATTGGATTTCTCGGTTCGCCGGCCGCGACGACCGAGGAATTGTTCCTGCTCGGACGGCTGGCGCGGGGCATGGGCTCACACAATATCGATACCCGGTTACGGCAGCAGGATTTCACCGACCAGGACCATGACCCCGCATGGCCCGGGCTCGGCCTTGCATTGGGCGAGATCGAGTCACTGAGGGGTCTGCTGCTGGTCGGCTGCCACGTGCGCGAGCAGGCGCCGCTGATGGCGCATCGCGTGCGCAAGGCTGCGCTACGCGGCGCCCAGGTCAGCTTGCTGGTGACGGCGCCCCAGGAATTGCATTTCCCGGTCGCGCACCAGATCGTCGTCACGCCGGCAGACCTGCTCGCTGAGCTTGCCGGAATGCTCCGGGCCGCAATTGAGCAAAGCGGCGGCCCGGCGCCGGCAACGGTCGCCGCGCTCACCGAATCCGTCATGGCATCCGACGCGCACCGCGCAGTCGTCGCTTCGCTTGGCGCGGGTCGCGGCGCAATCGTGCTCGGTGGTATTGCGATGCGACACACGCGATTTGCGGACCTGCGAGCGGCCGCAGCGGCTCTTGCGACACTGACGGGCGCAACACTCGGCTACCTGCCCGATGGCGGCAATGCTGCAGGCGCCGCGCTTGCAGGCGCGTTGCCGCACCGACTGCCCGGTGGGCGGCGGGATCCACAGCCCGGCATGAGTGTGCGCCAGATGCTCGAATCGCCGCTGGCCGCCTGTCTGTTGTTCGGCGGCATCGAGCCCGAGCATGACTTCGGAGCGGACGAAGCGACGACACGCCTGGCAACCTGCCCGCAACTCATCGCCGTCACGCCCTATGCGAGTGCCTCGCTGATGAAGAGCGCGCAAATCCTGTTGCCGATGGGGACATTCGCGGAGACCTCCGGCAGCTACGTCAATGTGGAGGGGCGCTGGCAGGAATTTCACGGCTGCGCCCGCCCGGTCGGGGAGGCGCGGCCCGGATGGAAAATCCTGCGCGTGCTGGGCAACCTGCTCGATCTCGAGGGCTACAACTACGAAAGCTCGGCCGGGATTCAGGAAGAACTGCGGCGCCTCATCGGCGAGGTCGGGTATGACGGCCGATTTGCCGGCAAACGCACGATCAGCGCAGCTCGTGGCGGGGCCACGAGCGAGCTGCCGCTCTATCAGGTCGACGCGATCGTCCGACGTGCGACGCCGTTGCAGTTGACACGGGTCGGCCAGGCCGCGACGGCAGGCTGAGCAGCATGGAGAAGTTCGTCACAACGTGGAATGCGATACCGCCGGATCTGCAATCACTGATCATCGTGACCATGCAGATCGTCGCGGTGATGCTGACAGTCATCATCGCGGTGGCGCTGCTGACGCTGGCCGAACGCAAAGTGATCGGCTACATGCAGCTGCGCCTCGGTCCGAATCGCGTCACCTTCCTCAACTTGAGACTGCTGCGCGGTTGGGCGCAGCCCTTCGCCGATGTCGTCAAGCTGCTGCTCAAGGAAATCATCATTCCTTCGGCCTCATCGCGACTGCTGTTCCTGCTGGCGCCGCTGATCGTGCTGGTTCCGGCGCTCGCGGCCTGGGCCGTCATGCCATTTGCGCCGGAGTTCGTGCTGGCCGACGTCAATGCCGGGTTGCTTTACGTCCTGGCGCTGACCTCGCTGGGCGTTTATGGCGTGATCCTGGCGGGCTGGGCCAGCAACTCCAAGTACGCGTTCCTGGGCGCCATGCGCTCGGCTGCCCAGATGGTCGCTTACGAAATCGCGATGGGCTTCGCGCTGGTCGGCGTACTGATGGCGGCCGGAAGCCTCAATCTCGGCGACATCGTGCGCGCCCAGCAGGGTGGAGTCGCGAGCTGGAACTGGTTCTGGCTGTTCCCGCTATTCATCGTTTATTTCGTCTCGGGCCTCGCCGAGACCAACCGTGCGCCATTCGACGTCGCCGAGGGCGAGTCCGAGATCGTCGCAGGTTTCCATGTCGAGTACTCCGGCGCCACGTTCGCCACGCTGTTTGCGCTTCCCGAGTACGCGAACATGATTCTGGTCTCCGCGCTGTGCTCGGTGTTCTTCTTCGGCGGCTGGCTGTCTCCTTTACAGGGTTACGTCCCGGACGATTGGTTCGTCGCGCAGCCCGGCTTCTTCTGGCTGTTCCTGAAGATCTGTTTCTTCCTGTTTGTGTTCCTATGGGTACGTGCAACTTTTCCGCGCTACCGCTACGACCAGATCATGCGGCTCGGATGGAAGGTGCTGATTCCGGTGACACTGGTCTGGATCGGGGTCGAATCCGTGTTGGCCTGGTTGCACGTCGGGCCATGGGCGAACTAAGGCAGCCATGAATCGCATCCGTTCAATCCTGCGCACTTTTTTCCTGACAGAATTGCTGATGGGGTTGTCGGTGACGCTGCGCAACCTGTTCCGACGCAAGATCACGCTGAATTACCCCGAAGAGAAGACGCCGCAGTCGCCGCGCTTTCGCGGCCTGCACGCACTGCGGCGCTACCCGAACGGCGAGGAACGTTGCATCGCCTGCAAGCTCTGCGAGGCGGTGTGCCCGGCGCTCGCGATCACGATCGAGTCCGATGTCGGCGCGGACGGCACCAGGCGCACGACGCGTTACGACATCGACTTGTTCAAGTGCATCTATTGCGGCTTCTGCGAGGAGGCCTGCCCGGTCGACGCGATTGTCGAGACGCGGATTCACGAGTACCACATGGAGAACCGTGGCGAGAACATCATGACCAAGGACAAGCTGCTCGCGATCGGCGACCGCTACGAGGCGACGATCGCGGCGGACAAGGCTGCGGATTCAAAGTATCGGTGAGCTGAGATGCTGGTTACCATCCTCTTCTATTCATTTGCCGCCGTACTGATCGGCGCGGCACTCGGCGTGATCCTGTCGCGCAACCCGGTCCACTCCGTGCTGTTCCTGGTGCTGTGCTTCTTCAACGCGGCGGTGCTGTGGCTGCTAATCGAGGCGGAGTTCCTGGCTCTGGTCCTGGTACTCGTGTACGTGGGCGCCGTGATGGTGCTGTTCCTGTTCGTCGTGATGATGCTCGACATCAATATCGAGAAGCTTCGCGAGGGGTTCGCACGCAATGCACCGCTGGGCGTCCTGATCGCGCTGATCGTGATCGTCGAGTTGTACTACGTGCTGTGGGTCCGGCGTCTCGGTATCGAAGTGACCGGCGGCACCGCGCCGCTGCCGGAGAATTACAGCAACACCGCGCAGATCGGCGCGGTTCTCTACACCGAGTACGTATACCCGTTCCAGCTCGCCGCGATCGTTCTGCTGATCGCGATCATCGCGGCGATTGCGCTGACGATGCGCAAACGTCCCGGTCAGAAGGTGCAGGACGTCGCGCACCAGGTCTCGGTCCGGGCCAAGGATCGCGTGCGCATCGTGAAGATGGCCACGGAACGCGAGCCGTGATCACACTGACGCACTACCTGATGCTGGCCGGTATCCTGTTCGCGATTGCCGTCGCCGGCATTTTCCTGAATCGCAAGAATGTCATCCTGTTGCTGATGTGCATCGAGCTGATGTTGCTGGCCGTCAATTTCAATTTCGTTGCGTTCTCGCGCTTCCGCGGGCTGCTCGACGGCCAGATATTCGTGTTCTTCATCCTGACGGTTGCGGCGGCCGAGGCGGCCATTGGACTTGCCATTCTGGTCGTGCTGTTCCGGCAGCGGCAGAGCATCAACGTCGAGGAACTCGACGCGATGAAGGGCTGACGATGTCGATGCATCAACTCTGCCTGCTGATCGTCCTTGCGCCGCTGATTGCCGCGGTGGTGGCGGGCCTGGGCGGCCGCTACGTCGGCCGTTCGGGATCTCACTGGCTTTGCACCGGCGGCGTCGCCGTCTCATTCGCCGCCTCTGGCTGGATCCTGAAGCAGATGGTGGATGGAGCACCGGTATTCAACGAGGCCGTCTACACCTGGGCGGTCAGCGACGGCATCCGGATGGAAGTCGGTTTCCTGATCGACCACCTGACTGCGTTAATGATGACAGTCGTCAGCTTCGTCTCGCTGGTCGTGCACGTCTACACGATCGGATACATGAAGGACGATCCCGGTTACCAGCGGTTCTTTGCGTACATCTCGCTATTCACGTTCTCGATGCTGATGCTCGTGATGTCGAACAATTTCCTGCAGTTGTTCTTCGGCTGGGAAGCGGTTGGCCTGGTGTCCTACCTGCTGATTGGATTCTGGTTCAAGCGACCGACCGCGATCTTCGCCAGCCTCAAGGCCTTCCTCGTCAACCGGATCGGCGACTTCGGCTTCATCATGGGAATCGCAGCGGTTGTCTATTACACCGGTAGCCTGAATTACGTCGAGGTATTCGAGCGCGCTCCGAGCATGCTCGGCCTGGAAATCTTCCTGACGCCGGGTGAGCCATCCAAGCCGATCACGCTGATCTGCGTCTCGCTTTTCCTCGGTGCGATGGGCAAGTCCGCGCAGGTGCCGCTGCATGTCTGGCTGCCCGACTCGATGGAAGGCCCCACGCCGATCTCCGCGCTGATCCACGCGGCAACCATGGTGACGGCCGGCATATTCATGGTGGCGCGCATGTCGCCATTGTTCGAACTGTCGAAGGACGCGCTGCATTTCATGATCGTGATCGGTGCGACAACGGCACTGTTCATGGGATTCCTGGGTGTTGTCAACAACGACATCAAGCGGGTGATCGCCTATTCGACGTTGTCGCAACTCGGGTACATGACCGTCGCGCTGGGCGCGGGCGCTTATGGCGCCGGCATCTTTCATCTCATGACGCATGCCTTCTTCAAAGCCCTGCTGTTCCTGGCGGCGGGCTCCGTGATCATCGCGATGCATCATGAGCAGGACATGCGCCGCATGGGCGGGCTGCGACGCTATATGCCGATCACCTACTGGACCTGCCTGATCGGCTCGCTGGCTTTGATCGGGTTTCCCGGGCTGTCCGGGTTCTTCTCGAAGGACATCATCATCGATGCCGTGAAGCACTCCGAGATCGAAGGGTCAAGTTACGCCTATTGGTGCGTTCTGCTCGGCGTGTTCGTGACCGCGCTTTACAGTTTCCGCCTCGTATTCATGACATTCCACGGCCGCGAGCGCATGGACGAGCACACGCGCGAGCAGCTGCACGAGAGTCCATGGGTCGTAACGCTGCCGCTCATCGCGCTCGCGATACCTTCGGTCTTCATCGGATGGTTGACGGTCGGACCCGTCGTGTTCGGAGATTTCTTCGCCGGATCGATCTCGCAGGGGGCCCACATACCGGCGTCGATCATTGGCGAGGAGTTTCATGGCCCCGCGGAATTCCTTGCTCATGCCTTTGCTTCACCGGCACTCTATTTCGCATTCGCGGGAATCGTTACGGCCTGGTACCTGTACCTGAAGCGTCCGGATCTCCCGGAGGTGATCAGTACGCGCTACGCGCGGCTCTACCGGTTGCTGGTCAACAAGTATTATTTCGACTGGTTCAATGAGAATGTCGTGGCCGCCGGTGCACGGAGTTTCGGCACCGGCCTCTGGAAGCGCGGCGACGAGGCCGCGATCGACGGCGTGCTGGTGAATGGCACGGCGCGTGCAATTGGCGCCATCGCCGCGCTGGTCCGCCACGTGCAGACCGGTTACCTGTACCACTACGCATTCGCAATGATCATCGGCCTGTCGCTGCTGCTCGGCTGGATGTTGCTGAAATCATGAACGTGGTGCCGACCGACCACCTGCTGAGCTGGCTGATCTGGCTGCCGATTGCGGGCGGTGCCGCCGTGCTGCTACTCGGCGAGCGGCGCATCGCCGTGGCCCGCTGGATCGCGCTGCTGGCCTCGGTCGGGACCCTCGCCTTGTGCGTGCCGCTGTGGCATCACTTCGACATCACGACATCGGCGCTGCAATTCGTCGAGGATGCGCCGTGGATTGCCCCGCTGAATGCCTGGTATCACCTGGGCATCGACGGCATCGCATTGCCGCTGATCGTGTTGACCGCATTCATGACGCCGCTCGTCATTGTCGCTGCCTGGACCACGATCGAAAAGCGGCCAGGCCAGTATTTCGCAGCCTTCCTGATCATGGAAGGGCTGATGATCGGCGTGTTTTCAGCTGCTGATGCACTGCTGTTTTACGTGTTCTGGGAAGCAATGCTGATACCGATGTTCCTGATCATCGGCATCTGGGGGGGCGTGCGCCGGGTCTACGCGACCATCAAGTTCTTCCTGTTCACGTTCCTGGGCTCGGTGTTGATGCTGGTCGCATTGATCTATCTGTATCTGCAGGGTGGCAGCTACGAAATCGCGGCGATGCACCGCCTGCCGCTGGGCATGACCGAACAGCTGTTGATCTTCCTGGCATTCTTTGCGGCGTTCGCGGTCAAGATCCCGATGTGGCCGGTGCACACCTGGCTGCCGGATGCGCACGTCGAGGCTCCGACCGGAGGCTCCGTCGTGCTGGCCGCGATCATGCTGAAGATGGGTGGCTATGGCTTCCTGCGCTTCAGCCTGCCGATTACTCCGGACGCGAGCCGCGAGCTCGACTGGCTGGTGATTACGCTGTCGCTGATCGCGATCGCCTATATCGGCTTCGTCGCGCTCGTGCAGCGTGACATGAAGAAACTGATCGCCTATTCGTCGATTGCCCACATGGGCTTCGTCACGCTCGGATCCTTCATTGCCTACGACATCCTGTCGCACACCGGCTCCGTTTCAGGCGCGGAAATGGGTCTGGACGGTGCGATGGTACAGATGATCTCGCACGGGCTGGTCTCGGGTGCCCTGTTCCTCTGCGTCGGCGTCCTGTACGACCGCCTGCATACGCGCGACATCAGCGCCTATGGTGGTGTCGTCAACACGATGCCGGTCTTCGCTTTCTTCGCGGTGCTGTTTGCGATGGCCAACGCGGGACTTCCCGGCACCTCTGGCTTCGTCGGCGAGTTCCTGGTGATCATCGCGAGTTTCAAGGCGAATTTCTGGTTTGCATTTGTCGCGGCGCTGATCTTGATCCTGGGTGCGGCCTACACGCTGTGGCTGGTCAAGCGAGTGATCTGGGGCGATGTTGGCAATGACGGCGTTGCCTCGCTGAAGGATCTCAATGCGCGCGAGTTCCTGGTGCTCGCGATCCTCGCGGCGGCCGTGCTGCTGGTCGGCGTGTGGCCGGCGCCGCTCCTGGATGTCATGCGGCCGACACTCGAGTGGCTGGTGCAGCAGATGATGGTCAGCAAGCTTTGAGGCGCGGGTAATGGATGGCATGGCAACTGTACTGACACTCGCTGAGCTCACGCCCGCCGCGGCGGAAGTGTTCCTTGCGGCCGCCGCCTGCGTGATCCTGCTCGTGGATACCTTCCTGCCGGAGAAACGGCGCGGCTGGACTTTCTTGTTATCAATCGCCGCGCTCGCCGGGGCCGCCTGGGTGACATCACTGATCGCGGTGCCCGAGCGGTCCGTCGCGCTGTACGGGCATTTTGTTGCCGATCCGATGGGAACGGTGCTGAAACTTTTCGCCTATGGCGCCGCGGCGGTCGCGCTGCTGTATTCACGCGATTACATGGCCAGGCGCAGCCTGTTGCGCGGCGAGTACTTCGTGCTGGCATTGTTTGCCGTTCTTGGCATCCAGGTCATCGTGTCGGCGGGAAGCCTGCTGACGCTTTACATGGGCATCGAGATCATGTCGTTGTCGCTTTACGCGATGGTCGCATTCGATCGCGAAAACGGCATTGCCGCCGAGGCCGCGATGAAGTACTTCGTGCTTGGCGCAATCGCATCCGGGACGCTGCTGTACGGAATCTCGATCCTCTACGGGGTGACCGGGACAATCCGGTTGGATGAACTTGGCGCTGCGGTGCAGGGGCCTGATGCATCCAGTATCGGCCTGCTTCTGGCCCTCGCATTCATCGTGGTCGGTGTTGCATTCAAATTCGGCGCCGTGCCATTCCACATGTGGGTGCCAGACGTCTATCACGGGTCGCCGACTGCGGTCACGCTATTCATCGGTTCGGCGCCAAAGATTGCGTCATTTGCGCTGGCGATGCGCGTGCTTGCGGAAGGCCTGGGCGGCGCAGTGGACGCCTGGCAGGACATGCTGATTGTGCTCGCCGTGCTGTCGATGGCAATCGGCAATGTCGTCGCGATCGCCCAGACAAACATCAAGCGCATGCTTGCCTATTCGACGATTTCGCATGTCGGATTCATCCTGCTCGGTGTGCTTGCGGGCAATGCTGTCGGCTACCGGGCCGCGATGTTCTACACGCTGACCTACGTGATCCTGGCGACCGGCGCCTTTGGCGTCGTGCTGTTGATGTCCCGCAAGGGATTCGAGGCCGAGTGGCTCGACGACTATAAGGGCCTGAATCAGAAAAGCCCCTGGTTCGCATTCGTCATGTTGCTCCTGATGTTCGGCATGGCCGGGGTGCCGCCGACGGTCGGTTTCTGGGCCAAGGTGCAGGTCATCTCGGCGGTCCTCAATGTCGGTTTCACCTGGCTGGCAGCGCTCGCGGTGCTGCTGTCCGTGATCGGCGCTTATTACTACTTGCGTATCGTCAAGTTGATGTACTTCGATGAGGCATCGGGGCGCGAGGCGCTGGATGCAGGTGGGGGGTTCCGATTTGTCTTGAGCCTCAACGGCCTGGCGGTACTGGCCCTGGGCCTTTTCCCCGGCCTATTGATTTCCCTGTGTGGGTACGTGCTACCGTAATGGCTCATCTCCTGACAGCGCGTGGAGCGGTCAATGCGAAGCTTGATGTTTGCAGTTCTTATCGCCTTCGCGACAGTCCCCGCGATTGCGCAAGAAAGCGCGAAACCGGTGGCGGAGGCGAAGGAGTACAAACCACCCCCTGGCTACAAGACCAGAAAGCGTGGCGACGAGACTTATTACTGCCGCAAGGTCGTTGAAATCGGCTCGCGCTTTCCTGTCGAGTCCTGCTACACCAAGGAGCAGCTCCACGATCTCCTGGTGCGTAACGAGGAGCAGAGGCAAGAGTTTGAAAGGCGACGCCGTACTTGTTCGAACCCGGCTACTTGTGGAAATCTATGAGCCGCCGGCCCCAATCTGGCCGCGACGGGTACTGTGATAATGTTGCGGTTGGTTACTGAAATAAGCCCGGAGAGAGTGAATGCGTAGCTGGATGTTCATGTTGCTGATCACTTTTGCAGCTACTACCGCCTTCGCACAGGAATCCCATAAGGCTACGGGCAATGAGACCCCAATGGCCGATTCGGCGCCGGTCAAGCCTGATGCGGACGCGGCGGTGGACGTAAAGGAAGACAAGCCATTCAAGATTCCGCCTGGCTTCAGGACCAAGACGCGGGGCGACAAGACGGTCTACTGCCGCAAGGAGACGATCAGCGGCTCACGCTTTGGCAGCGAGAGGTGCTTTACCGAAGAGCAGCTCGTGCAAAAGGCGGCGGAAAACGAGGCGGCCAGGCAGGAAGTCGAGAGATCCTTGCGCACGTGCTCGAACGAAGCCGCTTGCGGCAACCGCTGAGGTACTTTCGGCTCTTTGAGCAGTCCGTCGCGCTGTTTGTAAACAGCCGGACCCACGTCTATAATGCGCGCCCCTGTTGCGGGGTGGAGCAGTCTGGCAGCTCGTCGGGCTCATAACCCGAAGGTCGCAGGTTCAAATCCTGCCCCCGCTACCACTTT
>JAENJD010000111.1 GCA_016844605.1 Steroidobacteraceae bacterium | reverse complement strand
TGCCATGGTGATCTCCAGGTTGATGGCCGCTCAGTCCCAGTTGCGGGCGCGCGTCGCGAAATCCTTGTCATGCACCCGCACGACGCAGAATTTCTGGCCGGTCGGCGCCTGCATTACCCACCAGCTGTGGATTTTCTCGAGGCGCTTCGCGCCCAGCTTTTCCAGGCGCCGGACTTCCGCCTCGATATCGTCCGTCTCGATGTCGAGGTGCACGCGGCTCTCGTGACGGACCTGCTGCACCTCGATGTCCAGGTAACCTTCCGGATCCATCAGGCGGACGTACTTGCGGCCCTCCTCGCCCGGCAGCGCGCGCGTGTCCATGCCGAGCGCGGCGGACCAGAACGTGGCGGCCGACTGCAGGTCGTCGGTCTGGCAGTCGATGATGAATCCAGCCAGCTTGCTCTTGTGCATGGGATCTCCCAATTAACTCCCGGAGCGCCCGATTGGCAACTCCATGTAAACGTCGGCCCGCGCGTATTCCGGCGGGTCCGGATCATCGGCATGACGGAATCCCAGGCGTTCGTAAAGCCGGATTGCGCCCGCCAGGCTGCTATTTGTCAACAGGAAAACGGTCTCCGCGCCGGCGTCGCGGGCGAACGCGATCGCCGCCGCGCCCAGTAATTCACCGACGCCACGCCGCTGGTGAGACGACGCGACCGCCATCTTGGCGAGTTCGTAACGCGCGGCCGAGTATCTGATCATCGCGACCGTGCCGATCGGCTCGCCACCATCGAGCGCGAAGAGGATCTGGCCGCCCGGCGCGATGATTGCGCGTTCAGGGTCCCCCAGCACCTTGCGATCGGCGTCCTCGACCACGAACAATCGCTCGATCCAGTCGAGATTCAGTCGCTGGAATGCTGGCGCGAGTTCGCGCTGGTAGGCAATGATCCGGATTTCCGTCATTCCGGCGGCCCGGACCGCCATTCGTGACTCAGCAGGCCCAGAATCACCGAGTCCTGCAGCTCGCCATTGACCTTCCAGCGCTCGCGCAGCAGGCCTTCGCGCCGGAAGCCAAGCCGTTCCACCGCGTGCAGGGAGCCCGCATTACACGGATCGACGTCGGCCTCGAGGCGTCGCAAGGCGAGTTTCCCGAAGGCGAAGTCGACGAGGACCGTCAGCGCCTCATTCATGTAGCCGCGGCCCCAATACTCGTGCCCGAGCGCATAACCAACCTCGGCGCGGCCCTGAGACTCGTTGATGGCGAACAAGGTGCAGGTGCCGATGATCCGGTCGTCTTCGAGCCTCGCGACACCCCATTGGAAGAATCGCTGGACGCGGAACCCTTCATGAATGTCGGCGACCAGTTTTCTCGCCTGCGCGATGTCCGACATCGGTGGCGTCGACCAGTAACGCATGACCTTCGGATCGGAGAAAATCCCGTAGAGCGCGCCGGCGTCGGCTGCCGTGAGCCAGCGCAGCGCCACACGTGGCGCGGCAAGTGTCGGCAACTGGTCCCCGTCGATCATGCCGCGAGCTGCCTCTGGTACACGAGGAGGTCCGCCTCTGAGAAGCAGCAGAATATCGTTTCGCGCAGCGTCCTCGCATCTACGGCGAAGTTCCGCACCGTCTCGACTGCGATTCGCGTGGCGGATTCCTTGGGATAGCCGTAAACGCCGGTGCTGATGGCCGGGAATGCGATCGAGGCCAGGCCGTGCTGCTCTGCAAGCGCGAGCGAACGCTCATAGCAGGAGCGCAGCAGCCTGGGCTCGCCACTCTCCCCGCCCTGCCACACCGGGCCCACGGTGTGGATCACGTGGCGCGCCGGCAGGCGGTACCCGGCGGTGATCTTCGCGTCACCGGTCGCGCATCCGCCGAGCTTGCGGCATTCGGCCAGCAGTTCCGGGCCGGCGGCGCGGTGGATTGCGTCGTCCACGCCCCCGCCGCCCAGCAACGAGTTATTGGCCGCATTCACGATCGCCTCGACCGCGAGTGTCGTGATGTCCGCACGTTTCGCGTGGATTTGCATTGGCGCATTCTAACCGTCAAATCGCGCTAGAATCCGGCCATGCGCTTCACGAAGATGCATGGACTCGGCAACGATTTCATCATCTTCGACGCCCCTGCCGGGGGCCCGCCGGACGCCGAAACCTTCCGCCGCCTCGCCGATCGCTACACCGGCATCGGCTTTGACCAGGCACTGATGCTCGAGCCGCCGCGCCGCGCGGGCACTGCGGTTTATTACCGCATCTTCAATGCCGACGGCCGCGAGGTCGAACAATGCGGCAATGGCGCGCGGTGCATCGCCCGCTTTCTGCATGAAAGGAGCGGGGGCGCGTCACCGGAACTCGTGCTGGACAGCCCCGGCGGGCTGGTCCAGGCGAAGATCCAGGGCTCCCAGGTTTCGGTGACCATGGGGGTCCCGGACTTCAGCCCCGCGGCACTGCCATTCGAGGCCAGCGGCGAGGCTTATGTCTATCCGCTGGCGGTCGGCGCAAGCGAGGTCGAAATCGGCGCCGTCTCGGTCGGCAATCCGCATGCCGTGATCCGCGTGCCCTCCGTCGCCGACGCACCGGTCGGGCGGCTTGGCCCTGCGATCGAGAATCACGCGCGGTTCCCGAAGCGAACCAATGTCGGATTCATGGAGGTGGTCGATCGAGGCCATATTCGCCTCAGGGTGCACGAGCGCGGCACCGGCGAAACGCGCGCCTGCGGGACGGGCGCCTGTGCCGCGGTCGCGGTCGGCCGGCGCCACGGCCTGCTGGATGAAAATGTTCAAGTCGACCTCCCCGGCGGGCGGCTCGACATACAATGGAAGGGGCCAGGGGAGCCGATCTGGATGACCGGACCGGCAGAGACGGCGTTCGAGGGAGAAGTGCCAACATGACGACACGTCCGATGCGCGGCATCGAGCTTGCCGAAGTCGACGAAGCGGCCGTCGCTTCCTACCTTTCCGCGACTCCTGAGTTCTTCGATCGGCACGCCCAGCTTCTCGCCAAGATCCGCCTCCCCGACTCGCGCGGCGGCGCCACCACCGTCTCGCTGCTGGAGCGCCAGGTGGAAGTGCTGCGCGAGCGCAACCGGCAGCTTGAGCGCAAGCTCAAGGAATACGTGGACGTCGCGCGCGAGAACGACACGCTGGGCGCGCGGGTGCTCACGATGGCGCGCCGGCTGATCGCCGCGGGCGACCGCGTGGCCGTCATCAAGACCGTCGAGGCTTCGCTGCGCGAGGACTTCGATGCGGGAGAATCGGTGCTCGTGCTGACCCAGGCCAGCGTGCCCGCGGGAGTTGCAGAGTCGCGGTTCCTGCGCGTCGTGGCGGCAGATGCCCCCGACCTGCGTTCCTTCGAAACGCTATTCAGTTCCGGCAAGCCGCGTTGCGGGCAATTGCGCGATTCGCAGCGCGATTTCCTGTTCGGTGCCGGCTCCGTCGCGATCGGCTCAGTTGCACTCGTTCCGCTCGGCCTCAAGGGCCACCTCGGCCTGCTGGCCTGCGGCTCAAGTGATTCGGAGCGCTTCAACCCGACGATGAGCACGGATTTTCTGCAGCGCATCGGCGAACTGATCGCGGCCGCGCTCGCCGAGGACTGATGCAGGCCGGCGCGGGCGCCTGGATCGAGCGCTACCTGGCCCACCTGCGGACCGAGCGCAGGTTGTCACCGAATACCGAATCCAGCTACCGCCGGGACCTCGGCGCACTCACGGCTTTTTGCGATGTTGAACGCCTCGCGACCTGGACCAAACTGGATAACTTCCACATTCGCACGTTTGCGGCCCGCGAGCATCGCGACGGCCTGGGGCCGCGCAGCGTCCAGCGGCGGCTGTCCGCGTTACGCGGGTTCTTCAACTACCTGATCCGCGAAAAAGTGATCGAGGCCAATCCGGCGGCTGACATCCGCGCGCCAAAGGCCGCAAGACGCCTCCCGAAGACGCTCGACGTCGACCAGGTCGCGAGCCTCCTGACACGCAAGACCGCCGATCCCCTGTCGCGGCGCGACCTCGCAATGCTGGAACTGCTGTATTCCTCGGGTCTGCGGCTCGCGGAACTGGTTGGCCTTGATGTCGGGGATCTCGATCTCGCCGACCGGACGGTTCGCGTGCTCGGCAAGGGCTCGAAGACGCGGATCCTGCCGGTCGGCCGCCAGGCCATTACGACATTGCGCACCTGGCTTTCCGACCGCGCCACGATCGTGAAGCCCGGCGTCATGGCGCTGTTCGTCGGGCAGAGTGGGCGACGCATCGGAGGGCGCGCGGTCCAGCAACGCATTCGCCGCTGGGCTGCAGGCAGCGAACTTGGTATACCGGTGCACCCGCACCTGCTGCGCCATTCGTTCGCGACGCATCTCCTGGAATCCAGCCGCGACCTGCGCGGCGTGCAGGAATTGCTGGGTCACGCCGACATCAGCACGACGCAGGTCTACACGCATCTCGACTTCGCGCACCTCGCCCGCGTATATGACGAGGCTCACCCGCGCGCGAGGCGGCGCAAGTAGCGGGGCATGGAGGCGCCAAGCGAAATCAAGGTCAAGCGCAAGTCGCGCATCGTCGAGGTCGCCTGGCCTGACGGCACGCGCTATTCGCTTCCATTTGAATACCTTCGCGTTTATTCACCCTCGGCGGAGGTGCGCGGTCACGGCGGCGGTGAGGGCAAGCTGGAACTTGCGAAGGAATCGGTGCAGGTGACGCAGGTCGAGCCGATCGGCGTCTATGCCGTGCGGCTGCATTTCGACGACGGGCACAACACCGGACTGTACAGCTGGGACTACCTGCGCGAACTCGGCGTCGAATACGACCGCAAGTGGGCCCGTTACCTGGAGCGCTGCGAAA
>JAENJD010000110.1 GCA_016844605.1 Steroidobacteraceae bacterium | reverse complement strand
CGATCTGGTTGGCACGAACCTGCGCGCGCCCCTGTTTCTCTGCCAGGCCGCCGCGCCTGAACTGCGCAGGCGCAAGGGACTCATCCTCAACATCGCCGATATCCACGCACTGCGGCCGCTTGGTCGTCATGCGGTCTATTGCGCGGCCAAGGCCGCGCTCGTAATGCTGACGCAGTCGCTCGCGCGCGAACTCGGCCCCGACATCCGCGTCAACGCCATCGCGCCCGGACCGGTGATGTGGCCCGAAAACGGCGTCGACGAGGACTTGCGCCAGCGCATCATCGCGCGCACCGCGCTGAAACGCGGCGGTTCGCCGGACGATGTCGCGAGGGCGGCGATTTTCTTCGCGACTGACGCGCCCTTCGTGACCGGCCAGGTGCTGGCGGTCGACGGCGGGCGCCTGATCGGCGGCGAGGACCGCTGACCGTCGCATCAATTCTCCCCGTCGAGCGAGACTTCGCGCAGCGCGTGGCTGCTGCGGTCGAAACGATTCCACAGCTCGCCAAGTGTCTCGCCGGACACCGGATGCCTCAGATGCGGCGCAAGCTCGACCAGCGGCCCGAGCACGTAGGCGCGTTCGGCGAGATCCGCGCGCGGCAGCGTCGCGCCGGGGAATTGCCCGATCAGATTGCCGTACAGCAGCAGGTCGAGGTCCAGCGTGCGCGGCGCCCATTTCTTCGCGCCGCGCTCGCGCCCGCTGGCCTCCTCGACCGCTTTCAGGCGTTCCAGCACCTTCGCAAGCGGATCATCGGTCTCGAAGCCGACGACCAGATTGATAAAATCGTCGCCCGCGAAACCGACCGCGGCATTTGACCAGGCGCGCGAGACACGCAATCCCGGCCAGGCGGCGGCGAGCGTCGCGAGGGCCTCACGCAGATGGGCACGCGGCCGGATGTTGCTGCCGGCAGCAACGAAGACTTCAGGCATCCCGGCTGCGCTCGATGATCACGCCCACGTCACTGGAATTGCGGATCGCACCCGGCTTGTGCACGGTCACGCGCACCCGCGCGATTGGAAATTCCGCCAGCAGCAGGCCCGCGATTCGCTCGGCCAGTGTTTCGACCAGCCGGAACCGGCTTTCGCCGACAAAGGCGAGCACGCGTTTCGCGACCGATTTGTAGTTGAGCGTGTCGTCGATGGAGTCGCTCTTTCCTGCAGGGGTGAGATCGAGCGACATCTCGAGGTCGATCTCGACCCGCTGCCGGATCTCGCGTTCCCAGTCGAAGATCCCGATCACGGCCTCGGTGGAGAGAGCGGTCAGGAAAATCTTGTCCACATTGCCTCTCAGTGCCGCGGCGCGGCCAGATCATCCAGTGGCCAGCGCGCTCGCGCGCGAACCGGCAGCGCCTCGCGCTCGCCCGCCGCGAGTCGCGCATGCCCGGCGAGCGCGATCATTGCGGCATTGTCGGTGCAGAACTCGGGCCGCGGGTAATGCACGCGACCGCCTGCCGCCGCGACTGCGGCGGCCAGTTCCGCGCGCAGGCGCCGGTTTGCGCCGACGCCGCCTGCCACAACGAGAGCCCCAATTCCGGTCTGTCGGATGGCGCGCAGCGCCTTCACTACGAGCGTCTCGACCATTGCCGACTCGAATCCCCTTGCGGCATCGGCCCGTGCCTGTGCATCGAGCGTGCGGCCGCGCAACGCCACGACGACCGCGGTCTTGAGGCCGCTGAAGCTGAAGTCGAGCCCCGGACGATCGAGCATCGGCCGCGGAAATTCGAATACGCCGTCGCGGCCCGATTCCGCGAGCGCCGCGAGCGCCGGTCCGCCCGGGTACTCGAGCCCCAGCAGTTTTGCGGTCTTGTCGAAGGCCTCGCCCGCTGCATCGTCCAGGGTCTCACCCAGGATGCGGTAGCGGCCGAGTCCGGCGACCTCGACCAGCATCGTGTGGCCGCCGGAGACCAACAGCGCGATGAACGGGAATTCCGGTGCCCCGGGCTCGAGCTGCGGCGCCAGCAAGTGACCTTCCAGATGATGTATGCCGACGACCGGAACTGCCCAGGCATAGCCGAGGCTGCGGGCGACCGTCGCCCCGACAAGGAGTGCGCCGATCAGGCCGGGACCCGCCGTATAGGCAATGCCATCAATGGCTTGCGGAGTAATCCCGGCGTCCCGAAGGCTGTCCTCGATCATCGGCAGCAACCGTTCCACGTGCTCGCGCGAGGCAAGCTCGGGAACCACGCCGCCGTGGGGCCGGTGCAGCTCGATCTGGCTCCACACGCGATTGGCCATAAGACCGCGCTTGCCGTCGTAGACGGCGACCGCGGTCTCGTCGCAGGAGGTTTCAATGCCAAGCACTCTCATGAAGCTAGTCTTTTGATTTTCCGGGGGCAGATCACTACAATTCCGGGCCCTTTCCCCGGGGCAGTTCCGGGGGGTCGCCCTGTCAGACGAGGTTTGAATGCCGAGTGTCCGTATCCGCGAGAACGAGTATTTCGACGCCGCGTTGCGCCGTTTCAAGCGCGCCTGCGAAAAGGCCGGCGTGCTGACTGAACTGCGTCGTCGGGAATTCTACGAGAAGCCCACCCAGGAACGGAAACGCAAAAAGGCGGCGGCGATCAAGCGGCACCTGAAGCGCTCCACGCGCGATGGCGGCAGCCGCACCGCTACGCGCTGATCCCGGGATGACCCTCAAGGCCCGCATCACCGAAGACATGAAGACAGCGATGCGCTCGGGCGAGAAGGATCGCCTCTCGTGCATCCGCATGCTGCAGGCGGGCATCCAGCAACGTGAAGTGGATGAGCGGATCACGCTCAATGATGCGCAGGTGCTCGCCGTCATTGACAAGATGATCAAGCAGCGCCGCGAATCGGTCACCCAGTTCGAGGCTGGCCATCGCGCCGACCTGGTCGCCAGGGAATCGGCCGATATCGCCTGGCTGACGCAATACCTGCCCGCGCAGCTCGGCGACGCCGAACTCGAGGCGCTGATCCGCGAGGCCATCGCCGCCACCGGCGCCGCCTCCATGAAAGAGATGGGCAAGGTCATGGGAATGCTGAAACCGAAGGTCCAGGGCCGCACCGACATCGGCGCGCTGTCGGCGCGCATCAAGGCCGCGCTCGGCGGCTAAGAAACCTCCGATTCACTCTCGCATGGGCGCGACCGTGTGCGATATTCGTCCATGGCAAGGAGCGAGGAGCGATGTGTATCGTGATACATGAGCGACGAGCGACACCGCCATGGACGAATATCGCCCGGTCCCGAAGGGTTACGCGCGGGCATCGGCGCGCCCGCGTTGCTCGCCTCGTCCATAGGCCATGCTATGGGACTTCGGCTCGCGCCTTGGCGCGCCGACGCGCGCGTGTAACGCGCCTCATGCGAGAGTGAATCGGAGGTTTCTCACATGTGCCCCAGCAGAGTTCCCGAGGGCGAGACGCGCGGCTTCATCGTGCCGATCGGCGGTGCCGAGAACAAGGAAAACGACCCGCGCATCCTCGAGCGCTTCGTGCGCGTCTCGGGTAGCTCGGACGCCGACATCGTCGTGATCCCGACCGCGAGCCGCGCCAATGAAACCGGCCCGCGCTACGAGCAGTTGTTCCGCGACCTCGGCGCGCGGCATGTCGCCGTGATGGATTTCGACACTCGTCGCGATTGCCAGGAACAGGGCCGCCTCGAACGCCTGGCCCAGGCGACCGGCATCTTCTTCACCGGCGGCAATCAACTGCGGCTGACGACGCTCCTGGGCGGCACGCCGGTTGCCAAGCTGATCCGCTCGCAGAACGCCCGCGGCGTGACCGTTGGCGGCACGAGCGCAGGGGCCAGCATCCTGTCCGAGCACATGATCGCCTTCGGCGACGACGGTTCGTCGGCGATCGCCGGCAGCGTGCGGCTCGCACCAGGCCTTGGACTCACCAATCGATTCATCATCGACCAGCATTTCCGCCAGCGCGACCGGCTCGGCCGGCTGATCACGGCGCTCGCCTACAATCCATTTGCGGTCGGCATCGGACTCGACGAGGACACCGCTGCATTCATCGGACCCGATGAGACACTCGAGGTCGAGGGCAGCGGGGGCGTCACGGTCGTGGACGCTTCGAAAATCACGTTTTCGTCGGTCGACAGCGCCGCCGAGGGCCAGCCAATCTGCATCCTCGGGCTCGTCGTGCACCTGTTGACTGAAGGCGCGAGCTTCAACCTGCACACACGGATCGCCTCAACCGGCTGAGGCATCCCATGCGCATACTCGACCGATCCGTCTACGTCGGGCCATCGCATTTCGCGCGCTTCCCGGTCATCCGCCTCGAACTCGATCTCGGGCCACTCGAGGCCTGGCCGACCGGCCGGCTCGGAAAATCCTTCGTGAACAGCCTCGTCGAGGCCCTGCCGGGCCTTGCCGAGCACGGCTGTTCCTACCAGGTGCCGGGCGGGTTCATTCGCCGGATGAATGAAGACGACGGTACCTGGCTCGGCCATGTGCTCGAGCATGTCGCGCTCGAATTGCAGAATGTCGCGGGCGAAGTCGTCAGCTTCGGCAAGACCCGCAGTCTCGACATGCCGGGGCACTATTCAGTTGTATACGAATACGCGGAACGCGAGGAAGGCATCGCCGCAGGCGAACTGGCCCTCAGG
The DNA here is from genome assembly GCA_016844605.1 of Steroidobacteraceae bacterium. Classification (GTDB taxonomy): domain Bacteria; phylum Pseudomonadota; class Gammaproteobacteria; order Steroidobacterales; family Steroidobacteraceae; genus SCUD01. The sequence continues at coordinate 204 of JAENJD010000110.1, read as the reverse complement.
CTTCTCTGCTCGCTGCTGCCCGATGCGATCCGCCCGGCGGCCACCGTGCCCGCCGACTGGAGCTGGCCGGTCGCGCGCGATGAGTACATCCGTTTTGCGCAGCGACGCGCGCTCGGGCCTTCGACTGCATCACTGGTGCATGCCGCCGAGAAACGCGGCATTCCGTGGCTCAGGCTCAATGACCAGTCGCTGATCCAGCTGGGC
>JAENJD010000109.1 GCA_016844605.1 Steroidobacteraceae bacterium | reverse complement strand
TCGCCTTCTTCAGAACTTTCTTGTGGCGGCGGCTGGCGGTGACGCCACGCTTTACTCTTGCCATGTCTCTTCACCCATATTCAATAACAATGAGAATCAGGCGTGCGGAAGCAGTCGCACCAGACGGCCGACGTCGGTCTCGTGGACCATGGTCGAGCCGCGCAGCTGGCGCTTACGCTTCTTCGTCTTCTTGGTGAGGATGTGTCGGCGATTCGCCTGGCCGCGCTTGAAGCCTTTCGCTGTCTTGCGAAAACGCTTCGCCGCGGCCCGGTTGGTTTTCAACTTGGGCATCGGTCAACTCCTTTTCTGACCTCTTCACACCGCTTGCGCGGGCTGGAGGCGTATCGGCGGCGAGCCGCCGGTCACTTCTTTTTGGGAGAGATCACCATGGTGATCTGGCGCCCTTCCATCGCAGCATGTTGTTCGATCGCGCCGTAATCGGCGAGGTCGATCACCAGTCTGTCGAGGAGTTTGCGCCCGATCGTCAGGAAGCGGATCAGATTACGCAGCTTGACCTGGTAATCCGCCGTTTCCGTGCCCGGCCGGAATTTCACTTCCTTGAGCTGGATCTGCTTCTGCTTGCGCTTCGCCGTGTGAGCCTTCTTGTTCTGCTCGAACAGGTACTTTCCGAAGTCCATGATCCGGCAAACAGGCGGCTCTGCAGTCGGCGAAACCTCCACGAGATCCAATTCGTCAGCAAGGGCTTTCGCGAGGGCCTCGCTGCGAGTCATCACGCCGACCTGACTTCCGTCGGCACCGATCACGCGTAACTGTGGCGCAAGGATCTCCTCATTGCGCCTGACGCGTTTGCTTGTCGAAATACTTCAATCCTCCAAATAACGACGGCCGCGGCTCGCCACATCCTGGGCGATCCGAGTGGCCACCTCTTCCAGTGGCATGGCACCCAGATCCTTCCCGGAGCGCGTGCGCACGGCCAATGACCTGGACTCGACTTCCCGATCGCCTGCCACCAGCAGGTACGGGACACGCTTCAGCGTGTGGTCGCGGATTTTATAGCCCACTTTCTCGTTTCGCAAGTCGATTTCTGCGCGAAGCCCCTGATTTTTAAGGAAATCGGCTGCCTCGGTCGCGTAAATCGCCTGCTTTTCGGAGATATTCAGGACGACTGCCTGCACCGGCGCGAGCCAGGTCGGCAATTTGCCGGCATGGTGCTCGAGCAGGATGCCGAGGAAGCGTTCCAGCGAACCGAAGATCGCGCGATGCAGCATGACCGGCGTGCGCTTCTGGCTGTGCTGGTCCACGTACTGCGCGCCAAGGCGCGCCGGCAGATTGAGGTCCACCTGCCAGGTGCCGCACTGCCATTCGCGACCGATTGCGTCCTTCAGGATGAATTCGAGCTTGGGACCGTAGAAAGCGCCCTCGCCCGGATTCAACGTGAACTCGACCCCGGCGGCCCGCGTCCCTGCCTGCAGCGCATTCTCGGCGCGGGTCCAGACATCGTCCTCGCCGACACGCTTGGGCGGCCGATCCGCGAATTTCACTTTCACGTCGTCGAAGCCGAAGTCGCGATAGATGGACATCAGGAGTTCGATGCCGCGCACCGTCTCGTCCGTGATCTGGTCTTCGGTGATGAAAATGTGCGCATCGTCCTGGGTGAATGCGCGCACACGCAGCAAGCCATGCAAGGCACCCGACGGCTCGTAGCGATGCACCTTGCCGAACTCCGCATAGCGGATCGGCAGTTCCTTGTAACTATGCAGCCCCTGACGGTAGACCTGGATGTGACCCGGGCAATTCATCGGCTTGATGGCGTAGACCCGTTCGTCGGGTGTCTGCGTCAGGAACATGTTCTCGCCAAACTTCTCGACGTGGCCTGACTGCACCCACAGTTCCCGGTCCATGATCTCCGGCGTGTTGATCTCCTGATAGCCGGCTGCCGTCTGGCGCTCGCGCATGTAATTGATCAGCTGCTGGAACAGCATCCAGCCGTCGGCATGCCAGAACACGGCGCCCGGCGCCTCTTCCTGGAAATGAAAGAGATCGAGTTCGCGGCCGATGCGACGATGATCGCGCTTCTCGGCTTCCTCGAGCCGCAGCAGGTATTCCTTGAGTTGCTTGTCGTCCGGCCAGGCCGTGCCGTAGATCCGCTGCAGCATCGCGTTCCTCGAATCGCCGCGCCAATAAGCGCCCGCGACCTTGGTCAGCTTGAAGGCGCCGAGCTTGCCGGTGGATGGCACGTGCGGGCCGCGGCAGAGGTCTTCCCAGTTGCCCTGCCCGTACAGCGAGATTTCATCGCCCGCAGGGATCGCCGCGATGATCTCGGCTTTGTAATGCTCGCCGATGGACTTGAAATGCTGGATCGCGGCCTCGCGCGACAGTACGCGCCGGTGCACCGGCTGGTCGGCCTTGGCGAGCTCATGCATCTTCGCCTCGAACTTCTCGAGATCCTCGGGCGTGAAGGGCCGCTCGAAGGCGAAGTCATAATAGAAACCGTCGTCGATGACCGGGCCGATCGTTACCTGCGCTTTCGGATAGATCGACTGGACGGCCTGCGCAAGCAAGTGCGCGGTCGAGTGGCGGATGATCTCGAGGCCCTCGGCGTCCTTCGACGTGATGATCCTGATGCTGGCGTCGCGGTCGATCACGTGCGACATGTCGACCAGCCGGCCGTCCACCGCGCCCGCGAGTGCGGCGCGCGCCAGGCCCTTGCCGATGGCGGCCGCGACCTCGGCCACGGTCACCGGGCGGTCGAAGGGCCGCTGGCTGCCGTCGGGAAGCGTGATGGTGGGCATGGATCCTATTGTCGCGGATTGCGGTAGGATGAATCTAGGACTTGATCCTTCAGGACAGGTACCGATGACACATTACGCCCTGCTCGGTGGCGGCCGCCTGGCGCGCCACATTCGCCACTACCTGTCCCAGCTGAGCCTGCCGGTCTCCGGCTGGGCGCGCGACCCGAAGTCTGCGCTGAATACTCACGGGATCGACGATGCCCGAGCGCGCCTGCGCGCGACGATCGGGCCTGCGAGTCACGTGTTATTGCTGGTGCCCGATGCAGCGATCCCGGATGTCATCAGGCGTTACCCATTCCTGCAAGAGAAACAACTGGTGCACTGCGCTGGTGCGCTGAACTTCCCTGGCATTGCGGGCGCCCATCCGCTGATGACGTTCAGCAACGATCTGTACGAACTGGACCGATACCAGCGGATTCCCTTCATCGTGGAAAGCGGCCATCGCTTTGGTGAGCTTCTGCCCGGCTTACCCAACCCACACTTTGAAATAGCGCCCGAACACAAGGCCCGCTACCACGCGCTGTGCGTGATGGCCGGCAATTTCAGCCAGATCCTTTGGCAAGCCGTGGTCACACGCTTCGACAGTATTGGTCTGCCCGCCGAGACGCTGGATCCTTACCTGCGTCAGGTGACGGAAAATTTCATCGCTGCCCACGGATCGGCTTTGACCGGTCCGCTCAGCCGTGGCGACAAAGCGACGATCGAGCGCAACCTCGCCGCACTGGCGGGCGACGGGTTGGAGCATCTGTACCGGGCATTCCTTGAGTTCCACGCAGAGGCGGCAGCATGAACATCCTGAAACTTCCTGAGCGCAAGGCAGGCCACGAGAAGATCGTGATGGTGACCTGCTATGACTACACGTCGGCCCGCATCATCGGCCAATCGGACGTCGACATGATCCTGGTCGGCGACAGCGCTGCGATGGTGATGCACGGATTCGACACGACGCTGCCGATCGATACGGCCATGATGGCCCACCACGTTGCGGCCGTGCGCCGCGGCGCACCGGGCAAGTTCCTTGTCGCCGACCTGCCATTCCTCTCCTACCGCAAGTCGCTGTCCGAGACCATGCAGGCGGTCGGCGAATTGATGCGCGCCGGAGCGCAGGCGGTCAAGCTGGAAGGCATCGCCGGCAATCAGGACACGATCCGCCACATCGTGCAATCCGGCGTACCGGTGATGGGCCACATCGGCCTGACACCGCAGTCGGTGCACCAACTCGGCGGATTCCACGTGCAAGGCAGCAGCCAGCCGGACCGGACGCGGCTCAAGGCCGATGCGCTGGACTGCCAGCGCGCGGGCTGCTTCGCGCTCGTGCTGGAGTGCGTCCCGGAGTCGCTGGCCGCGGAAATCACCGCCGCGCTGACCATTCCCACCATCGGCATCGGCGCAGGCGCGGACACGGACGGCCAGGTGCTGGTGATGCACGATCTGCTCGGACTGAATCCCGATTTCAAACCAAGGTTCGTGCGGCATTACCTGGACGGCAGCCGGCAATGGCTGGATGCATTCAATCAGTACGCCCGTGATGTCCGCGCGGGATCGTTTCCCGCTCGCGAGGAGCGCTACGCCGGATGAAGCCGTACCGCTCGATTGCCGATTGGCATGCGCTGCGAGACGCGCTTGGCGACCGCACGCTTGGCCTGGTGCCGACCATGGGCGCGCTGCATCCCGGACACCTGTCATTGGTGCAGCGAAGCCAGCGTGAAAACGCGGTAACCGTCGTCAGCATCTTCGTCAACCCCACCCAGTTCGACCAGCCGGATGATCTCGATCGTTACCCAAGGCAGACTGAGGACGATCTGGCGCTGCTGCGGGACGCCGCTGTGGATGCGGTGTTTCTTCCGACACGCGAAGAGATTTATCCGGATGCTTACCTGTATCGGGTTTGCGAGTCTGAGCTGAGTCGCAAGCTGTGCGGCGCGCACCGGCCGGGCCATTTTGACGGGATGCTGACCGTCGTGATGAAGCTGCTGAATATCGTGCAGCCCACCCGAGCGTATTTCGGTGAAAAGGACTACCAGCAGCTGTTGCTGGTGCGCGGAATGGCGCAAGCATTCTTCATGGACGTGGATATCGTGGCCTGCCCTGTCGTGCGGGAACCAGACGGCCTGGCCATGTCTTCGCGTAACCAGAATCTCGATGCGGCGCAGCGCCGGCTGGCGCCCTCCCTTCATCAAGTGCTACGCGAGTCCAAGGACACTGAAAGCGCGCAAGCGCGCCTGCAGCAGCTGGGCTTCGACGTGGACTATGTCGAGGACTTCAAGGGACGGCGGCTGGCCGCGGTGCGGCTTGGCGGCACGCGACTGATCGATAATGTCGGCATTGAGCTGCCGGGGCACGCGTCATGATGCTTTGCCTCGATATCGGCAATAGCCATATTTTCGGCGGCGTCGTCCGACGAGCATGGCCTGTTCTTTCGCAGCGTGCTGCGTGAAAACGGCGTCGACCCGGATGGCATCGAGCACATCGCCATGTGCAGCGTGGTTCCAGAAGTTGTCTATACGCTCAGCGCGAGCTGTCGCAAGTATTTCGATATCGCCCCGTTCATACTCCAGGCCGGGGTACGCACCGGCCTCAAGATCGCCTACCAGAATCCGCTCGAGGTGGGCGCCGACCGCATCGCCAACGCGATTGCCGCAACACACATGTACCCGGATCAGGATCTGTTGATCATCGACATGGGTACAGCCACGACCCTGTGCGCGATC
>JAENJD010000108.1 GCA_016844605.1 Steroidobacteraceae bacterium | reverse complement strand
GCTTGAAGGCGCTGTCCAGGTGGAATGCGAGCCCCAGGCTGCGGTCCACGAAATCATTTGTCGCGCTGGCGGGATTCGGGGCATTCGGCACCATGTCGCCCGGCAGGCCGAGGCGCCCGTAACCGGCGACCGACAGGAAGTCGAGCTGCCCGCCCGTGCCGCCGACCAGCACATTGGAGCCGACCATGTTCGCACCGCCCGCGAGGTCGATGCAGATGAATGGAATCTTGCCCGCGCCCTGCACGGCGATGCCGCAAGCCTGTTTCAGAGTCTCGAGGTCCGGTGACAGCGCGGCCTGCGCCGCGCGCGGATTTGCGAACAGGCCGAAGACGGTGGGCGCGATGACGGTCGCGGCACCGCTGATGAAGCCCTGCGAGATGAACTGGCGGCGCGTCACCGGCCGGGGATGATTCGGCTGGCAGAGCGGCGCATCCGGATGGAGCGCCCCGCGACTGGATTTTCTCCTCATCGGTGCAAGTACCTCATTGCAGCAGCGTGCTGGCGCTGCCGACGACTGCCGAACAGGCTGACTTGACGATGACCATTGTGCGATCCGCGGCGCAGCCGGCACCGCAGGCGGCAAGTCTTCCGATCAGCGCATCGACCTCGGTCGAAACTTCGGTCGCCGAAGGCTGTGTTGTCATGCCCGTGCCGACCGCGCGGGACAGCAGCGGACCGGTGATCTGGGCGCGCTCGGCAGGCGTATCGAATGCCGTGGCAGCGGGTGAACTGAAGTTGAATCCCGGGAAGTACGCGGCGCGGCGCGCCGCGTCATCCACCAGCTCGTTGCAGTACTCGATGGCGAGCTGGGCCGTGCCGACCTGGTGCGAAGACAGGAAGCCCTCGATGTTCTCGACCGTCGGCAACTGCTCGCGCACCCGGTTGTAGGTGTCCGTGACCGCGGTGTTGGTCGTCGGAATACCGGTCATGACCGACATCGAGGCGGAGATCTCCTGGAATGTGCGCAGGCCGATCGCGGGCGCCGGCGCGCCGTCGGGCGGTGGCGGCAGCGCAGTCGGTGCGGGCTCGGTGCGCGGGCGCGTGGTCGAACCGATCTTCTCGAAGCTCAGGAAGAACTGGTCCGCTGCCGGGCCCTTGTCGAGTGCGACGACGGTGCCGATGCTCGAGAGTGGGTACCCAAGCTGAGCGCCGATGTTATATCCCGCGGCCATGACCGTCTGGTCGAGCGGAATGTAGGCCTGGCCGACCCGCGCCTCGGCACCGTTGACGCCGATGCGCACGCCGCCGACGGGCACCTGGTCGGGTGTCACGGCCGTGTCAAGGCTGATGAATGCCGGCTTGTTGAACAGGTACGAGTAGCTGTCGAACTGGCTGCCTTCGAACAGCAGGTAGCTCTGCGGCACATTGACGAGGTGCGACACGGAGAACAGCAGGTAGAAGCGCTCGCCGACACCGGCGTCGAAATTCTGCTGGATCTGGGCCTGGGTGAGCGCGCGATTGTGGATCGCAACCATGCGCACGACGCCCTGCCACGGCCGGTCATTCGACACTTCATTGCCGAGCACCAGCGCAAATGTGTCATTCCAGTCGGTCAACAGGCCCGGGGCGACCGGATCCGGCTGCGTGGAGAGGACGCCATTGACGTAGATACGGCGGCCATTGACCGGGTCATAGGTCGCGACCACGTGTTGCAGGGTCGCCTGCAGGACTTCGGCGGCGGCCGGCGTGGAATGCGCCGGTGTGCCATTGGCGCCCGTCGTCGTGCTGCGATTGAAGAAATCGTAGTTGTACATCGTTTGGCCGATCGTGACGTTGCGCGCCGTCGTGCCGCCCGAATAGCCGATGATGAATGCATTTTCCTGCACGACATTGGCCGGCGCGACCCAGCCCTCGATGGTGTACTCGCCGGTCGCCAGGATCAGGTCATGCAGCTTGCGGCTGGCCGCAGTGGTGCCCTGGGCCTTGCCGCCACGGATGTCGATGCCCCAGCCGCCGACCCAGGTGACGCTGCCCGACAGGGTCAGGTTCAGCGCCGGTTCGACGCCCGACGTGTCGTAGGCGACCGTGCCGGTGCCGGTCTTGAATTCGTAGATTGCGATGGCCGCGTTGTCATAGCGATTGCCGCCGCTCGCGACCGTGCCCTCGTACAGCGTCAGGGCCTTGGACAGCACGAGGTTCGGGTCGACCTGCGTGAGCGGCACGCGGTTGGCGAAGTCCTGGATCGCGGCCTGCATGATCGCGGCGCTAGTGCCGCAATCAGTCCAGCAATTGTGGAACTCGTCGCGCAAGCGCACGACCAGGCGCGAATCGGCCGGCGTGTCGAGATTGATCTTGGCGCGTACCGCCGCGTAGGCAACATCGATGTCAGCCTCCGCGAAGAACGGCGATTGCGGTGTCACTGCGCCTGAAGAGTGGCAGCGCGAGCAGTACTGGGAAAGCAGCGGGTAGACGGTCACCGCGAACGCGCCGGAGCTCGCCGGGAAGGACTTGCTGGCGCCGACATCGTGGAGCGGCGGAGGCTGCAGGTTCACGCCGCGCGAGCCGCCAAGCGTGGAGCCGGCCCAGTTGCGGATCCAGACTGTCAACTGGTCGGCGCAGGCCGAGTTGGCCGCGAGCCAGCAGTTGTGGCCGCCGCCGACCTTCGTGACCATCATCGACGCACCAGGATTCCCTAGATCGACGACGCCATTGGCAGCCTCATAGGCCAGGTTGATGTCGTCATTGCGCACGAAGCGCGGCACCTGGCCGCCTGAGCCGTGGCATGCGCCGCAGCGGTTGCTGGTCTGCAGGTTGTCCCAGACATTGAGCTTGAAGGCCTGCACGTCCTGGCTCGCAGGCGGCGGACCCGTGTACCCGGCCGGTGGCGGCGGGGTCACAATCGGATTCTCCGCGGTCGACGCACCGCCGCCGCAACCGGCGACAAGCCAGACCAGCGCGAGCGGGAGCACGCGCAACAGGCGGATCAGCGGGTTCTTGAATCCGTTGCTCACCTTAGTCCTCACTGGCCCATGCAATAGGTGGCGGCATCGGCGAATGCCTGCTTCAGGCGGTAGCCGCTCGCGCGAAATGAACTGACCATCGAACCGATCTGGTTGCGATCAGCCGTATCGACCGGTGAGCGCAGGCAGACCGTGCGGAAGACCTTTTCGACCTGGCACGCGGCAAATGCGTCGCTGTTGCCGAGTTCCTGACCGAGGCTTTTCGCACCATTGCCTGAGCCAGGGAGCGCCTGGTCCCAGCCAAGCAATGCGTTCTGGCCGCCGCGCCAGCGGTTTTCCCAGCTGTCATCGGGCGTCACGAAGCCGTACTTGAACGTGTCCGCATTGATCGAGTACTTCGGTTGCACCGAGCCCGCCGTATAGATCAGCCGGCCCTGGGTGTCGTCATAGGTGTAGTACGCAAAGGCCTGCGCCATTGGATCCATGCCCGAGTGGCAGCCGACGCAGTTGTTCAGGAACAACCGCGCATCGCCGCCCGGGCTGCGGCTGACGTCCTGCCGGATGCGATCGGGCGGGCGCGAGGTGTCCTGGGTCTCGTCAAGCTCCCTGCACATCTGGTTAAGCAACGTGAACCGGAACATCGCGCGGTTGGTGCCGGCGATGAAGAACGATTGCGCCGCCGCTCGGCTTGTCATCACGCCGGCGGTCGCCGCGGCGGGAATTCCGTAGACGCTCGATTGCGTCGTGCGCTGCAGGCCGGTCATCAGGTTGATGCCAAGTGATTCCATCTGTTCGTAGTGCGTGTTACTGGTAGCCGACGCCGCGGGCAGGCCGAGACCGGCATTGCCGACGTAGAGGATGTCCCCTGAAAGCAACTCATTGAATGGCACGTCGTCGCGCACCATGCCGATGACAGTCGCCGTGTAGTCGTTGAGCGGCACAAATACCGTCTGGTCGCGGTTGGTCCAGGGTGTCACGAGATTCTTCAGCGTGACGGCGTAGAAAGCCGGGTCATCCATCGCGAGCAGGGCGGCCTGTTGCGTTTGCCCCGCAACGATATCGGCTTCCATTGCGTTGAGTACGGCATCCGACGGCGGCACACCCGCGATGCGGTCGTGCATCCGCTTCGCCTGTTCGCGCGGGCCTGCCACCGCTGCGACGGCAAATAGGGCGGTGGCCGCCACCGCAGCGGTGACGCGCATCACGATCGATCCGGTGTGGCGTGGCCACAATTGCATTTCCGTGCTCCACTTGCTCGCCGTTGCAGAGGCTGGAGTCGAATATATCTGCGGGTATCCGGGCACATAATGTCTCTGAACAGCGACATTCACCCGTGACGCGTGTCGAGTTACTCTGCATCCACGATTGGCTCCCGAATGCGCAAATGCCTTGATCCAAAGGGAAGTCAGGCGGCACTGCAAAACAGCGATGCAGTGATTTGTCCGCATTCTGTTATATGAATTGCCATGAATCGCTGTGCGTACGACGAGGAAGTTGAGATGCACGTCACGTTAATGCAATCGAGAATCTTGCTGTTGGCAGCCGTCGCGCTGGCCGCGGCCGGCTGCGCGACCGGTCATGACGGTGACATCAACATCGGCGGCGGGCAGGAACCCGATCCGGTGGTCCTCGACTTCCCCGTAGCCTATGTCAAAGGCCCGTTGCCGGATGGAACCGAGGACGTGCGCGAACTGGAAACATTCCAGGCGGGTTCCGACCTCTGGCTGCGTGATCGCGCGGCGCCAGAATCGCCCGAACGCAACCTGACCTTTCCCATCACCGGCGGCCTGTGGAATGTCCGCGATGTCGATGTTTCGTTCGATGGCAACAAGCTCGTCTTCGCGATGCGCATGCCGCTTATCCCAGGCGCGATGGATAGCGAACAGCCCAAGTGGACCATCTATGAGTACGACCGCCCGACCGACACGCTGCG
>JAENJD010000107.1 GCA_016844605.1 Steroidobacteraceae bacterium | reverse complement strand
TCCAGCAATCGCAGCAGGTTCGAGACCGCGACGCGCGAGCGGCCCACGGCCTCGGCCGCCTGCTGGTGGGTCAGCTTGAATTCCGTGATCAGGCGCGACAGCGCGACCGCTTCCTCGAGTGGATTGAGGTCTTCGCGCTGGATATTCTCGATCAGCGCCATCGCGACCGCGGTTTCGTCGTCCACGCGGCGGACGACCGCGGGCACGTCGGCGAGCCCCGCCATCTGGGCGGCACGCCAGCGCCGCTCGCCGGCGATGATTTCGTAGCGTTGTGGGGCGCTCGCAGAAGGCGCGCCGACCGGGCGCACGACGATCGGCTGGACGATGCCTTGTGCGCGGATCGAATCCGCGAGCTCGGCGAGCGACTCCTCGCGCATGTCCTGCCGCGGCTGGTAGCGACCCTTTTCCAGCAGGTCCACGGGCACGTGTGTCAGCTGGTCCCGCGCCTGGGGGATCGTGTCTGCCGCCGGGCGCGGCGTGCCCTGCCCGAGCAATGCCTCGAGCCCGCGTCCCAGCCCTCTTTTCTTGTCAGTCATCGCCGTGAGTTTAGCGGAAAAGGGGACGCAACCCTTTTCCAAACCCTGAAAAGGGTAGCGTCCCCATTATTCGGGCTCGTCGGAGCGGCGGATCATCTCGCCGGCGAGGGCGAGATAGGCGAGCGCGCCACGCGAATCCTTGTCGTGAAACAAGGCCGGCACGCCGAAGCTCGGCGCCTCGGCGAGACGCACATTGCGCGGGATGATCGTGCGGAACACGCGCTCGCCGAAATGCTCGATCAGCTGCGCGGCGACGTCATTCGAAAGATTATTGCGCGGATCGAACATCGTGCGCAGGATGCCCTCGATGCGCAGGCGCGAGTTGATCGAGTCGCGGATCTGCTCGATCGTGCCGACGAGGCTCGAGAGCCCCTCGAGTGCGTAGTACTCGCACTGCATCGGAATCAGCACGGAATCCGCCGCAGTCAGCGCATTCACCGTCAGGATGTTGAGCGCCGGCGGGCAGTCGATGAGGATGATGTCATAGCGATCACGGATCGGCGCAAGCGCCTGCTCGAGGCGGTGTTCGCGGCCAGCCGGCGTTGCGAGCAACCGTACTTCCGCAGCGGTCAGGTCCTGGTTCGCCGGCAGCAGGTCGAAACCGCCCGGATCGGTCGGGACTATTGCTTCCGAGGCAGCACAATCGCCCAGCAGCACTTCGGTCGACGAGCGCTCCAGCAGGCGCTTGTCCACACCGCAGCCCATCGTGGCGTTGCCCTGTGGATCGAGATCCACCAGCAGTACGTGCCGCTTCATCACCGCGAGCGATGCGGCGAGATTGACGGCCGTCGTCGTCTTGCCGACGCCGCCCTTCTGGTTCGCCACCGCGATGATGCGCTTCATGAAGTCAGGCTCTCCCGAGCTCCACGATACAACGCTCCGCGGCCAGACCGGGAATTCGCACGTCGTGCACGGCGACTGCCCGCCAGCCAGGCGGCAGGGCCGCGATCTCGGAGTCCGGGTGACGGCCCTTCATCGCGAGCAAGCGGCCCCCGGGGGCGCACAAATGTCCCGCAACACGCACGAATTCAGCCAATTTCCCGAGCGCGCGGGTGAGCACGCAGTCGAACGGCGCAGGCCCCCGCCAGTCTTCGGATCGCGCGGGGATGACCTCGACATTCGCGAGCCCCATGACATCCGCGGCGTGCCGGACGAAGCGCGCTTTCTTGCCGGTCGCCTCGATCAGCGCGAACTGCCGCTCCGGGTTGATCACGGCAAGCGGCAAGCCCGGGAAACCCGCGCCGGTGCCAACATCGGCGATGCGCGCGCCGCGCAGGTACGGCTGCACCGACAGCGAATCCAGCAGGTGCTTGCGGACCATGTCCACCGGGTCGGTGATCCCGGTCAGGTTGAAGCGCTGATTCCATTCCCGAAGTTCGCTGATCAGGCGCAGCAGCGCCGCCGCCTGCGCCGGATCAAGCGCGATGCCCTGCTCCCTGGCGCCGACAAGCAGCGTTCTTTCGAGCGGATCGGCGGGCACTCAGGCGATCTTCACGACCGTGCGCCCCAGCACGCGGCCTTTCATGTAATCGTCGAAGGCGCCCGGCAACTCGTCAAAGTCGATGGTCCGCGTCACGAACAGGTCGAAATGGCGCGGCCGCAGATCCGATGCGAGCCGCCGCCATACGTCGAGGCGCACATCACGGAGCGTCGAGGACGAGGTGATGCCAAGCAGGTTCACGCCGCGCAGGATGAACGGCAGAACGGTCGTCTCTAGTTTCGGGCTGCCGGCGAGGCCGATGCTCGCGATGTTGCCGAAGAAATCCACGGTGCGCGTGAGCCAGGTCAGGAGTTCACCGCCGACACTGTCGATGGCGCCCGCCCAGAGCACCGCCTCCATCGGCCGGCTGCCGAGGTCGATTTCCTGGCGGCGCAGGATTCGCGACGCGCCGAGCGCCTTCAGGTAATCGTTCGCCTCCGGCTTGCCGCTGACCGCGACCACTTCATAGCCGCGGCCCGCCAGAAGGTCCACGGCGATCGAGCCCACGCCGCCGCTCGCGCCGGTCACGACGATCGGGCCCTTGGCAGGCGTCTGTCCGTTGTGTTCCATGCGATGGATTGCGAGTGCCGCGGTGAATCCCGCGGTTCCGATCGCCATGGCTTGCATCAGGTCGATGCCGTCCGGCAGGCGGATCACAGAATCACCGCTGACGCGCGCGTATTCGGCGTAGCCGCCGTCCACGGTTTCGCTGAGCCCGCAGCCGGTCACCAGCACCGGTTGTCCCGGCTCATAACGTGCATCCGTCGAGCTCGCGATTTCGCCGGACAGGTCGATGCCGCCATTCAGCGGATAGCGGCGCAGGATTCTCCCGGCACCGGTCGCCGCAAGCGCGTCCTTGTAATTGATGCTCGAATAGCGCACGCGAATCACGACGTCGCCGGGCGTCAGCTGATCGACGCTCATCGTCTCGAAGCCGGCCTCGATACGCTTCTCGCGCTCGTGAATCCTGAATGCCTTGAACCTGCTCATGCGGATATCCTGTCCAGCCACACTGCGATGCCCTGGCAATTCAATTCGACGTCGTCATCGAGCAGCCAGTGCCGCTGTTTTTCATCGCGCGGGAAGCCGTGCTCGTCGAGCCAGCGCGACAGCATGGCGTACATACCGCTCCGCAGTTTCTGTCCACGATCCGGCGCTTTCGCGTAGCGCCGGCCAAGGTCGGCGAATGCGCGAACCCGGTCTTTCAGTTCGCCCGCCAGGCGCCCGAGATCACGTACCTCCGAGTAGTGTGTCAGGTAGATCGCCTCGGGTTTGTAAGCCATCAGCCGGTCCACCGAATTGCAGAGCGCTTCCGGGTCAAAGTGCACCGGCGTCGTGGCCGGAATCATAAACTCGCGGCCGTCCACGTCCAGATCCCGGTAGGAAATGCCGAAGGTGTCGCCGGAGAAGATCCGGTCATGGTCGCGGTCCACGACACAATAATGATGTAGCGCGTGGCCGGGCGTGTGGATCAATTCGAATGTGCGCGAGCCGAGCGTGATGCGTTCGCCATCCTCCGGCATCAGCATGCGCGCCTCGTCGATCGGCACGATTTCGCCGTACAGCGCCCGGAAGCGCTCCTCGCCATAGACCTTGATCGATCCGACGATCAGCTTTGAAGGCTCCGCCAGGTGGCGTGCACCACGCGCATGCACGGCGCAGCGCGCATTCGGCAGCGCACGCATCAGCGCGCCCGCCCCACCCGCATGATCGAGATGCACATGTGTCGTCAGCACCCAGTCCACATCGGCCGGGTCGATGTCCTTCGCCGCAAGCGTGGCGAGCAGGTTGGGCACGGAGAGCGTGGTGCCGGTGTCCACGAACGCCGCGCGGCCTTGGTCCACGATGAGATGCGAAGCGGCGAGGCGCGGCCGCACGTAGTCCGCATCGATTGCCGTAATGCCGGCATCGAATTCGGTCAACTTTCCGGATATGTCTGCAGTCATTGCCATCCATGATCGCAAAAAAAGGGTAGCGTCCCCTTTTTCACCCGCGCGGCTAGCGCTTTGGCGTGGAGAGCCCGGGCTGGCTTGAGAAATACGCGGCGAGCGCCTGGATGTCGTCCCGCGTCAGCCGGCCAGCGAATGTCCCCATGATCGGATTCTGCCGTTTTCCCAGCCGGTAGTCGTTGAGCGCCTGCGCCAGGTAATCGGCGTGCTGGCCGGCGAGCGTGGGATTCTCCGGCAGGGTGCCCATACCGTCCTGGCCGTGGCAGGCCGTGCAGGCCGCAGCCGTCGCGGGCGCCGTACCGACCAGCTGTGCGCCCGACCTGGCGCGTTGCGGGCCCTGAAACCAGACCGCCAGATCGGCGCGATCCTGCGCCGACAGTGTTGACGCCATGCCTTTCATGGTCGGGTGCCAGCGCGCGCCGGCGTCGTATTCCGCCAGCGCCGCGGCGATGTACGCCGCGCCCTGGCCGCCGAGTTTCGGCACGGAATATTTCGGGTAGGCGTTCTTGTAATTCTCGATGCCGTGGCAGCCCATGCAGCTATAGGCGAGCTTGCGGCCGCGCTCTGCGTCACCGCCGTTCGCAAGAGCGGGCGCGGCGAGCAGCAGCGCGATGGTCGCGAATAGCGCCTTGCCGGCGTGATCGAGTCGCATCGAGTTCATCTCCAGGCGATCCGCAATATTAATGCATTTGCGTTTACAACGCGTCTGCGATGTCCTGCATCAGGCCGCTGTCGCGCGGCTTGGTCGTCGGCGCATAGCGCTTGAGCAGGCGCCCGTCGCGGCCGATCAGGAACTTCTCGAAATTCCACTGGATGTCGCCCGGGTTGCCGTTCTCGGGATCGGTCAGCCAGGTGTAAAGCGGATGGCGGCCGCTGCCGTTGACTTCAAGCTTGGCGCTCATCGGGAAGGTCACGCC
>JAENJD010000055.1 GCA_016844605.1 Steroidobacteraceae bacterium | reverse complement strand
GACATCGGTGCAGCCGCGCAGCGGATCCTGCGGGCCGTGCATTGCGAGACGAGCAAACAGTCGATGTTGCGCGACCGGCCGCAACTCGTGCTGGCGGTGATCGATGTCGAGAGTTCGTTCAATCCGTTCGCCGTTTCTTCGGCGGGCGCGGTCGGCATGATGCAGGTCATGCCATTCTGGCCACGCGAACTTGGTCTCACGACGCGCGACCTGCTGGATGTCGAAATGAACATCCGCATGGGCAGTAGCATCCTCGCCTATTACCTGGAGCGCGAACGCGGCGATTACCGGCGCGCGCTCGCCCGCTACAACGGCAGCCTGGGACGACGGACCTATCCGGACCTCGTGCTGGGCAGGCTGCAGTCGCGCTGGCAGCGTTAGGAACCTCTGATTTGCTCCCGCATGGGCGCGACCGTGTGCGATTTTCGTTCCTGGCAAGAAGCGAGGAGCGATGTGTATCGCGATACATGAGCAACGAGCGACGCAGCCAGGGACGAAAATCGCCCGGTCCCTGCGGGTTTCGCGCGGGCGGCGGCGCGACTGCGTTGCTCGCCTCGTCCATAGTCCTGACTATCGGACTTCGACTCGCGCCTGGTCGCGCCCCCGCGCGCGCGTAACGCGCCTCATGCGGGAGCAAATCAGAGGTTCCTCAGCGTGTCGTGAATCCCGGTGGCCATTCCATCGTCGCCGGTTCGATGATCTCGATTTCAACGGATGTGACACGCGCCATCGGGGGGCCGGTGTGCAGCCATTCGACGAGTTTATCGAGTGCTGCGACGGCACCTGCCGCCAGCACCAGTACGCTGCCATCCGGCTCATTGCTGGCACGGCCGCAGAGAGCAAGCGATCGCGCACAATCCGCCGTGCTCGCGCGGAAGTACACTCCCTGCACGCGCCCCCTGACCCGGACGCGCCGCGCGGCGACCGGATCAGATCTAGAATTCACTGGTTGAAACGCTCATAAGTCTCTAAACCCATTGATAAAAGTCTAGCACAGGCAAGACCGCATGACCGACATCCTCGTATTGTTCTATTCACGCCAGGGCACGACCGCGGAGCTTGCGCGCCAGGTTGCGCGCGGCGTGGACGCGGTCGCAGGCGCGCGGGCGCGGCTCCGTACCGTACCTCCCATGGCCGTCCCGGGCACGCCCTCGATTCCGGCCGCCGTGCCGCAGGAAGGTGCGCCCTATGCGAGTCACGACGATTTGCGTGAATGCGCCGGCCTGCTGCTCGGAAGCCCGGTGCGCTTCGGCAACATGGCCGCGCCATTGATGGCATTCTTCGACGGGACGTCGAGCCTGTGGTTGACGGGCGTGCTTGCCGGCAAGCCGGCCGGCGCATTCACATCGGGCAGCACGATGCATGGCGGCCAGGAAACGACGCCCCTCTCGATGCTCCTTCCACTGCTGCATCACGGCATGCTGATTGTTGGCTTGCCATTCACGGAACCCGCATTGTCGTCGACAACCGGCGGCGGCACGCCATACGGCGCGAGCCGCGTGGTGGCCAATGGAACCCGGCCGGCGCTGACGGACGCGGAGCGGCAACTCGCCCAGGCTCTCGGCCGGCGCGTGGCTGAGATCGCGCTGCGGCTCGCCGCGCCAGCGTGACCATCAATGAGCGCGCGGCGCGCACGCGCCGCATTGTGATCTGCCTCTGGATGCTGCTGGTCGTTTCGATCGTAGTGTGGCCATTCACTGGCGGCGGCATCGGTCTGGCCACTACTGCGATCGCATTGCTGCCGCTGTTCCTGCCCCTGCCCGGACTGGTGCACGGGGAGCGCCGGACCCTGCGGTGGTCACCGTTGACATTGGCGCCGGCGCTCGCACTTGCGCTGACCGAAATTCTCGTGAATGCGCCGGCCCGCACGCCCGCGATTCTGACACTTGCCCTGATACTTGCGGCATTTGCTGCCACCATCGCCGCATTGCGCGTCAGTCCGCGGAGTGACTAACCGGAGCGCTCGAGCACCTGCCGCACGAATGGCACGGTCAGTTTCCGCTGCGCTACTAGCGCTTCGGTGTCGAGATCATCCAGCAACCGGCATAGCGCCGCGAAATCACGCGGCGCCCTGCGTGTCAGGTAAGACAAGGTTTCATCCGGCAATTCAAGACCCCGGTGCGCGGCGCGGCGCCGCAATGCAAGACCCTGATCGCGCTCCGCGAGCGGCTGCAGGCGGTGAACCACGCAGGCCGACAATCGCGACGCGAGGTCCGGCAGCGCGAAGCTGACGCCGGCCGGCGGCATCTGCGCCGAACAGGCGAGCCGGCCTCCCAGTTCGAGCAGTTCGTTGTAGAGCGTGAACAATGCCCGTTCCCAGGCGGGTTGGCCTGCAATCATGTCGATATCGTCGAGCGCGACAAGATCGACGCGCTCGAGACCCGCGAGCAGGCCCGAATCCAGGTCCTTCGAGGTGGACAATGGCAGGTAGGCGGAGGTCAGGCCGCGCTGACCGGCGAGGGCGCAACTGGCCTGCAGCAGATGGGTCTTGCCGACACCGGGTGGCCCGAGCAGCCACAGCGGCGCCGGACGGGCCTCGCTCACCAGTTGCGCGAGGCCCGCCACGGCCGCGCCGTTCGCGCCTTCGTGGTAGGTCTCGAAGCGCAGTGAAACTCCGAGCTGGACACCGAGTGGCAGTTGCCGCACGCGATCACACCGCGGCGCGGCGCGCATCGCTGACCGCAATCGCCTTGCGCACGTAAATGCGGATGTAATCCACGCCACTGACGACGGTGGTCACGAAGACCATGACACCCAGCGCGATGATCAGCCAATCCGGAAAGGCGGGATAGGCCGCACGCCCGACGACTGCAATCACAAACAGCAGCTGGACCAGCGTGTTGAGCTTGCTCGGCATGGTCGGGCGTCCCTCCACGGGGCCGAACATCTCCTTGTACACCCAGGCGCCGACTCCGATGATCACGTCGCGCCCGACCGCGACCGCGGCGAGCCACAGGGGAATGAGTCCAAGCCACGTCAGCGTGATGAATACGCTGACCAGCAGCAGCTTGTCCGCCACCGGGTCCAGCACCTTGCCGAGTTCCGTCGCCCAGTTGAATGTCTTCGCGAGATAACCGTCGAGGGCGTCCGACACCGCGGCGATTGCGAACAGGATCAATGTCGCCCCGTACTGACCTTCGGCAAGCAGCCAGACGATCGGCACGGCGAGCACCATGCGCAGCACGCAGATCACATTGGGAATCGTTGCCAGATTCATGGCGCCAGCGCGAAGATCATTCGCGTCTCATCGACCGGGACCAACAGGCCCTCGCGCCGGATTGCCTGTCGCAAGGCATCGGGATCGCCGCGAACCGTCAATGCGAATGACACCGCGTCCCGCGTCACCTCGTCGACCGCGACGCCGCGCACGAGCGGCAGCCGCCCCAGGGCGCGGAGCGCAAGGGCATAGGCCTCGAGCGTGTCGATGCCGGTGACGGTCACCAGCTGTTCGACACGCTGACCCGCATTGCGCGACGCATAAGCACTCGCGTAACGGTCGGCCGCAAGATCCGGGCCTGAATCCAGGTCGCCTCTTGTCTCTGCGGAAAGGCCGGCAGACGAAAAAGTCCAGTCGACGATCTGCTGGCCGGCTGCAGTCACCAACGCGCGCCCGATCAGAACTCCGTCCGCCCCATAGCGACGTGCTGCATTGACGAGCGGCTCATGGTCGCCAGTCCAGACCTGCTTGAGGCCGCGCCCGAGATCATCGCCGGCACCGGGCCAGGCAAGCGGTATGCCGCGACGCGCGGCGGCCCTCTCGACGCGCTGCCTGTCAT
The DNA here is from genome assembly GCA_016844605.1 of Steroidobacteraceae bacterium. Taxonomy (GTDB): domain Bacteria; phylum Pseudomonadota; class Gammaproteobacteria; order Steroidobacterales; family Steroidobacteraceae; genus SCUD01. The sequence continues at coordinate 10,122 of JAENJD010000055.1, read as the reverse complement.
CGCCGCCGTTTGCGGAACCCGCCAGGCTGCGCCGGCCGCCACGTTCGACCGCGAGCCAGACGAGTGTCAATGGCCGGTCCGGCCCCCAGAATGGCAGGCCGGCCGCGTCGATCGAATTCTCGATCGTCGAACCGTCGAAGGTCACGGCAAGCTGGTTGCCGGCTGCGCGCCGGAAGCTCACGACATGCCTGCCGGCCTGGGCGACCAGCGGCGCCAGGCTTTCGAGATCGGCGGCATCGCGTCGGCCGGTTGCACGGATCAGGATGTCGCGCATCGCATCGCGAAATGCGGCCTGCTGAGCGGATTCACCCTGACCGGTGACCGGCACGGTAACCGTGTACATGTCGCCAAGGGATGCGGCATCGGCAAGCGGCGCGAGTACCGCGATTGCCAGTGCAGCGAGCCAACGTCGCGTCCGGTTCATCATTACAATAGTACACTGCCCGGCAAACGGGCCCTTCCCCGCAATGCCCGATCCGGACCGATGAACTCACGCCCACCGCTTACATACCGGGATGCCGGCGTCGACATTGATGCGGGCGAAGCGCTGGTCGAGAGGATCAAGCCGCATGTCGCGCGCACGCACCGGCCAGAGGTTCTTGCGGGCGTCGGCGGATTCGGCGCGATGATCGAGTTGCCTGTCGGTCGTTGGCGACAACCCGTGCTGGTCGCCGGCACGGACGGTGTGGGAACCAAGCTCCGGCTCGCGATCGACACCGGGCGACATGACGGCGTCGGCCAGGACCTGGTCGCGATGTGCGCCAATGATGTCGTCGTGCAGGGTGCCGAACCGCTGTTCTTCCTCGATTACTACGCGACCGGCCGCTTGTCGGTCGAGGTCGCGACGCGAGTTATCGCCGGTATCGCGTCGGGCTGCCAGCTCGCGGGCTGCGCATTGGTCGGCGGCGAGACCGCCGAGATGCCCGGCATGTACGAAGGCGAGGACTACGATCTCGCGGGTTTTTGCGTCGGCGTCGTTGAGAAAGAAAGGATCGTCGACGGTTCGCGGACACGCGCCGGCGATGCAATCATCGGGCTCGCCTCCTCGGGACCGCACTCCAATGGTTATTCGCTGATCCGCCGCCTGATCGCCGAGACCGGGGCCGATGCCGATACGCGCATCGGCGGCTCGCGCTTGCTCGACCTGCTGATGGAGCCGACCCGGATCTATGTGAAGTCCGTGCTGCGGCTGCTGCAAACGGCCGATGTCCATGCGATCGCGCACATCACGGGCGGCGGTCTCACGGACAACATCCCGCGGGTGCTGCCGCGGGGTCTCGGTGTGCGCCTCGACCCGCGTGCCTTGCGGCGCGAGCCGGTCTGGCAATGGATCCAGCAGAGCGGTGCGATCGCCGACGCCGAGATGCACCGTACCTTCAATTGTGGCATCGGCATGGTCGTGCTCGTTCCGCCGGAAACGGCCGACGCTGCCGTCGAACTGCTGGGCTCCTGCGGAGAGCATGCCGCGGTCATTGGTGAAGCCTGTCCCGGTGAGGGCGTGCGGATCGGGTGATGAAACGCGCGCTGCCATTTGCCGTGCTGATCTCGGGGCGCGGCTCCAACATGCTCGCACTCGCGCGAGCCGCGTTGGAGGGCCGGATTGCCGGACGCGTGGTGGCAGTCATCAGCGACCTGCCGACTGCCATCGGTCTGGTCGAGGCACGCCGCCTGGGTCTGATCGCCGAAGTGGTCGACGCCGGGCCAGGCACCGATCGCCCGGCACTGGGTCAGCGTTTGACGGAGATTCTCGAACGGCACGGCGCGGAACTCGTCGTGCTGGCGGGTTTCATGCGCATCCTTGATGCCGGGTTCGTGCGCTGCTGGCAGGGTCGCCTGCTGAATATCCACCCTTCCCTGCTGCCGGCCCACCGTGGCCTGCATACCCACCGCCGGGTCCTCGCGGCAGGCGACCCGCAGCACGGCTGCACGGTCCACTTCGTGACCGAGGAACTCGACGCAGGCCCCGCGATCATCCAGGGTCGATTCGCCGTGGGTCCCGGTGACACCGAGGAATCGCTTTCAGCGCGCGTTCAGCAGCTCGAGCACATCATTTATCCGCGTGCGGTAGGCTGGTTCGCCGCCGGGCGCCTGGGGTGCAAGGACGGCGCGGCCATGCTCGACGGCCGACCACTCACGACACCAGTCATCGAGGATGCGTAATGAGGATTGTGGCAATCGTGGCGCTGGCGGCAATTGCCGCGGTCAACGCGCATTCCGCCCTCGCGGATGAGCCGCGGCTGGTGCCATTCATTGCGGACTACGATGTCAAGTACGGCAATCTGTCCGCGGGCTCCAGCCGCACGGAACTGCGCCGCGCTTCATTGCCCGACCAGTGGCAATTCGAGTCACGCACGACGGCGAGCGGACTCGCCAGGCTGATCATGGGCGGCACCATCGTGCAGCGGTCAATATTCCAGCTTGAAGCGGGCGACCTGCGACCACTGAGCTACCGATACGACGATGGCGAGAAAGGATCCGAGAGCGATGTTTCGCTCGACTTCGACTGGGCCGCGGGGCGCGTGAAAGGCATCTCCAAGGCTGCTGCTGTCGATATCGAGGTGGAGGCCGGCCTGCAGGATGCCGCGTCGATGCAGGCGCTCGTGTTGCTGCGCCTGAACAGTGGTGCCGAACCCGGCCTGATCGCGATGATCGAGAAAGACGAAATCAAGTACTACCGCCACACCCTCCTGAGGCACGAACGCCTGAAGACAGCGCTCGGTGTGCTCGACACGTTCGTGTACCGCAGTGCCCGTGATGGCTCCAGTCGAGAAATGCTGCTGTGGTATGCCCCCGCGCTCGGCAACGTGACCGTGCAGGCAATACAGCAGCGGCGCCGCGACGGCAAGAAGCTACTCAACTTGTCCATCAAGAGCTACCGGCCGGGCTCTTGACGGGCTCAGGTCCGCGGCAGCGTGACCCCAGTCTGCCCCTGGTACTTCCCGCCGCGATCCCGGTACGAGGTCTCGCAGACCTCGTCGGACTCGAAGAACAGCATTTGCGCGACGCCCTCGTTGGCATAGATCTTCGCGGGAAGCGGCGTCGTGTTGGAAAATTCGAGTGTCACATGCCCCTCCCACTCGGGCTCGAGTGGCGTGACATTCACGATAATCCCGCAGCGTGCGTAGGTACTCTTGCCCAGGCAGATCACCATCGTGCTGCGCGGGATCCGGAAATATTCGACGGTTCGCGCGAGCGCAAACGAATTCGGCGGCACGATGCAGACATCCGCCTGCAGATCGACAAAGTTGTTCGTGTCGAAGCTCTTCGGGTCCACGATCGTGGAGTTGATGTTGGTGAAAATCTTGAATTCGCCGGCGCAACGCACGTCGTAGCCGTAACTCGATGTGCCATAGGAGATGATCCTGTGACCGTCGGCGACGCGGACCTGCCCGGCCTCGAATGGCTCGATCATTCCCTGTGCCGCCATGCGCCGGATCCAGTGGTCTGCCTTGATGCTCATCATTCGTCCTCGATGCTGATCGCCGGCATGGTCACCGCCCCCTGCAGGGCGCTCGCTGCCAGACTTCCGGCGGCGCGCCGGGCTATTGCGTGGAAAATCTGCGCAGCCTGGGACATCGGATCGGCCACCACGGTCGGCGTGCCGCCGTCAACCAGCTCGCGGATGCGCGCCTCGAGCGGCAGCTGGCCGAGCAGCGTCGTGTCGTAGCGCCGGGCGAGCTCGGCCCCACCACCGCTGTCAAAGATGTGCGACTCGTGACCGCAGGCCGGGCAGCGATGGATGCCCATGTTCTCGACGATGCCGAGCACCGGCACGCCGACCTTGCGAAACATCTGCAGGCCCTTGCGCGCGTCGAGCAGCGCAATTTCCTGCGGTGTCGTCACGATGATGGCGCCGCTGACCGGTACGCGCTGGGTCAGGGTCAGCTGGATGTCGCCGGTGCCCGGTGGCATGTCGACGACCAGATAGTCGAGCGCGCCCCAGCGCGTATCGGAGAGCATCTGCGCCAGGGCCTGCGTGACCATGGGTCCGCGCCAGGCCATCGGCTGGTCGGAATCGATCAGGAATCCGATGGACATGACCGGAATGCCATGACCGCGCGGCGGGTCAAATGTCTTGCCGTCCGCGGTCGTCGGGCGCTCGCCGGCCAGGCCCATCATGCGGGGCTGGCTCGGCCCGTAGATGTCCGCATCGAGCAGGCCGACGCGGGCGCCCTGGGCGGAGAGCGCCAGCGCCAGATTGGCCGCCACGGTTGACTTGCCGACACCGCCTTTCCCGGAGGCGACGGCGATGACATTCGCGACCTCCGGCAGCGGACGCATGCGCTGGTCGGCGACGAATGCCGGGATCTGCGAGCGCAGCTCGACCGAGAATGGCTCCGGAATGCCCGCTGCCACCGCGTGGACTGCGAGAGCCGTCTCGAAGTCCCTGCGATACCCCTCGACCGGAAAGCCGAGCACGATCCTGGCCACCAGCCCGGCCGGCATCGAATCCACCGATTCGAGGGCGCGCGCAGCGGCAAGCGTCAGGCCTGAATTCGGCTCGACGTACCATTCCAGTGCGGCTCGCAGGCGACTCTCGGGGCCGGATGGCATCGGGAATGTTCCGCTGATCGGGGGGCCGGCATTGTAGCCCAGGAGGCAATCCGCAAATGGGGCCTGCAATGGGTATGGCATACTTTCCAGTTGCAAGATCGGTCCCAACAAAAGCCGGGGTCGGATGGGATTATTCACTGGATATCGCGCCGATCGCCTGATCGCCGAGGTGCGTGAAAGCGGCGATCCAGGCAGCCCGAAGGCGAAGCAGGCGCTCGCCAGGCTGCAGGGGCTCGGCGCCACCGCCGTAGGGCCAATCGTCGAAGCGCTGTCCACATCGGACAAGCGCGAGACACTGGCTTTCGTCGAGGCGTTGGCCGGGCTGATCGACAACAAAACCTTCCCGCTGCTGGCAAAGGCACTTTCCGAAGAGAATCCGCGCGCGATCGCGGGTGTCGCCTGGGCGCTCTCCTCATCGACGGCGTATTCGCCATCGCTGCTGCTCGAACTGCTGGGTGAGCCAGGCGTCTCGCGGCCCGCCGTGCTCGACGTGATCGCGGCACACAAATCCCGCTTCCAGCTGCGCGACCTGCTGAACGCCGCCTACCTGCAGGAGCCAAACGAAAAAGCCGCCCTGTTCCGCATCGCTGGCACGCTCGTGGATGAGACCTCGGTCGACGAGCTGGTCGCCCGGGTCGAGGGCAAGGATCCGATTGCCCGCATGCACATCATCGCGCTGCTCGCGCGCTTCAACACCTCAAAGGTCCGGGCGGCCTTGACGGGGACGCTGAAGGACCCGAACAAGCTGGTGCGTTCGGCCGCGTTGCAGGCGCTCGCGGCGATGGAAGGCCCGGTCGATCCGGCCCAGGTCGCTCCGCTGCTGCGCGACTCCGATCTCGATGTGCAGAACAAGGCCGTTGACCTGCTGTGCCGCAGCAAGCACCCGGATACCGTCCGTCACCTGGTCGAGGTGCTGAAGGACGAATCCGAGTACTCCCGGCGGGCGGCTGTCGAGGTGCTCAATGTCGTCGGCGACGAGAGCTCGGTGAGGTACCTGTTGCAGGCCATCAAGGACGCCGACTGGTGGGTGCGCAGCCGTGCGGCGGATGCGCTCGGCAAGATCGGCGGACCGCAGGTCATCAGTGCCGCTATCGCGCTGGTTTCCGATCGCGATGAGGAAGTCCGCCGTACAGCCATCGAAATCCTCAATCAGACCAAGGACGAGCGGGCGGTCAGCCACCTGCTCGAGGCCACCAAGGACACAGACTGGTGGGTCAGCGAGCGGGCGGTCGATGCCCTGGGTGCCGTCGGCAGCCGCAAGGCCGTGGCGCGGCTCCTGGAGATGATGCAGTCGAATCCGAAATCGGTTCCGACCATCGTGCGGGCGCTCGGCAAGATCGGGGACAGTGCCGCGACCGACAGCATCATGCGTGCGCTGGACCGCCCGGAGACCGACATCCGTGTCGAGGCGATAGCGGCGCTGGTGCGCCTCGCCGATGACCGTACCGTCGATCCGGTACGCGCCCGCATCGCGCTGCTGATGTCGGCGGCCGAGCAGACGGTCGCCGGCGCCGCGCAGCGTGCCCTGTCCGAACTGGAAGCGAAATTCGGCGGCATCACACTCGCAGGCATACCGGCAGCGCGCGCAAGCATGGCGGCTCGCCCGGGAGCGGACGTCGCGCGGACCATGTTGATCGAATCGGCCGACGTCTCGGCGATCATGAAGGCGGCCGAGGCCCAGGGCCGGCTCGACATCGCAACCCTGCAGCCCGGTGACGTGCTGGAAGGGCGCTACAAGTACATCGAACGCATCGGCAAGGGCGCGTTTGGCACGGTGCTCCTGATGGAGGACACCGTCGTCGACGAGCAGCTGATACTCAAGTTCCTGAATCCGGCGATCTCGCAGGACGAGGAAATGATGCAGCGCTTCGTCCACGAACTGCGTTACAGCCGCAAGATCACCCATCCGAATGTGATCCGCATCTACGACTTCCTGCACATCCGAGGCAACTACGCGATTTCGATGGAGTACTTTCCTTCGCACACGCTGGGCGGCGAAGTCGCTGATGGCAAGCCGGTGGCGCTGCGCCGTGCACTGCGCTTCGGCATGGACATCGCCAAGGGCATGTCTGTCGCCCACGGCGTCGGCATCGTGCACCGCGACCTGAAGCCGGCCAACGTGCTGATCAATGACGACGGGCTGCTGAAGATCGTCGACTTCGGCGTCGCCGCCGCGCAACACCAGGGCGACACGCAGCTGACCAAGACGGGCTATGTGATCGGTTCACCGAAGTACATGGCGCCGGAACAGATCCTCGGGAAGAAGGTCGACGAGCGAGCCGACGTCTATTCGCTGGGTGTCATGATCTACGAGATGCTGACCGGCGTACCGCCCTACCATCGCGGTGACCACATGTCGGTGATGTACCAGCATGTCCAGGGCCGGGCCCGCCCGCCGATCGAGCTGAATCCAGCGCTGCCACCGGCATTGTCCGAGCTGGTGATGAAGGCGATGTCTGTCGACAAGGAGAAGCGCCCGGCCTCCATGGATGATTTGCATGTGGCGCTGGAACGATTCTTGTGATTGACTCGCGCGGCAATGCCGCGCATTGATGCATTCCTGAAGCTTGGCACGACCCAGGCCTGCTCCGACGTCCATCTGGCCGTTGGAGTGCCACCAATGCTCCGGATGAATGGCGACCTGGTGGCCATCCGGTTCCGCGAACTGGCAGAAGCCGAACTCGAGAGCTATGTCACCGAAATCCTGACACGCAATCTCAGCGAGCGCTTTCGTGCAGGTCACGATGTCGACTTTTCCTATGTGACGGAGGAAGGCGCACGCTTTCGGGTCAATGTGTTTCGCAAGGATTCGGGGGTCGGCGCAGTATTCCGGTCGATCCCGAACGAGATACCGACACTCGATTCGCTGAATCTGCCGCCGATCGTCAAGAAGCTCTGCGATCATCATCAGGGCATGATCCTGGTGACCGGCTCGACCGGCACTGGCAAATCGACGACCCTCGCGGCGATGATCGACCTGTTGAACTCCACGCGAAAGCTCAACATCATCAGCCTGGAAGACCCGATCGAGTTCGTGCATCGCAGCAAGCAGTGCCAGGTCGTGCAACGCGAACTCGGCACGCACCTGCCTTCTTTCGCCGAAGGCGTGCGCGCCGCGATGCGTGAGGATCCCGACGTGATCCTGGTTGGTGAAATGCGCGACGCTGAGACGATTTCGATGGCCATGACGGCCGCAGAAACGGGTCACCTCGTGCTCGGAACGCTGCACACGACCAGCGCGGTCAAGACCATCGACCGGATGATCGATGCGCTGCCGGCCGAACAGCGAGAACAGACCAAGAGTTTTCTCTCGCAGAGCCTGCTCGCCGTCATCACGCAGGTGCTGGTCCGCAAGCCCGAGAATCGTGGCCGCACTGCAGTTTGCGAAGTCATGATCATGAATCGCGCGATCGCCAAGCTGATCCAGACCGATCAGACGCACCAGATTCCTTCGCAGGTGCAGACCGGCCGCGACACGGGCATGCAACTGATGGACCAGTCGCTGCTGGCGGCCATCAAGGCCAAGGAGATCGATCCCGACGACGCCTTCGCCTATTCCTCCGACAAGCGCATGTTTGCGAAACACGTGGTGGATCGCAGCCTGCTGCCTCGTTTCGACACCCTGGAATGAGGCTGTCTTAGCGTGGCGCGCGTCGACGAATACCTCGAGGAGATCCTGAAGCGGGACGGGTCCGACCTGCATTTCATGGCAGGCGATCCGCCGCGCGTCCGGCAGTACGGGAAGCTGACCAGTTTGAGGGCCGAAGCGCTGGCGGCCGAATTCGTGCGCGAGTCGCTCTACGAAATAATGCCACGCAAGGCGCTCGAGCGATTCGAGGCCCACGACGGCACCGATTTCGCGTACGCGCTCGGCACGATTGCGCGATTCCGTGTCAACATCCTGCGCCAGCTGAATGGCATGGGCGGCGTGTTCCGGGCCATTCCGTCCAAGGCGCAGACCCTCGAACAGCTCAAGATGCCCGAAGCGGTGCGCAATCTTTGCAAGGCTTCAAGCGGCCTGATCCTGATGACCGGCAAGACCGGTTCCGGCAAGTCGACGACCCTCGCCGCGATGATCGACGACCTTAACCTGCGCATCAAGGGCCACATCCTGACCATTGAAGATCCGATCGAGTTCGTGCATCCGCGCAAGAACTGCCTGATCAGCCAGCGCGAGATCGGCGTGCACGCCGAGTCCTTTTCGACCGCGGTGCTCTCGGCATTGCGCGAAGACCCCGACGTCATCCTGATCGGCGAGTTACGCGACCTGGAAACGATCAGCACCGCCATCACCGCGGCCGAGATGGGCATTCTGGTCATGGCGACCCTGCATACGAATGGTGCGGCGGCGACCGTCGATCGCATGGTCAACGCGTTTCCGTCCGACAAGCAGGGCCACGTGCGGACGATGTTGTCGACCTCATTGCGCGGTGTCGTGTCGCAACAGCTTATCTCGCGCAAAGGCCCACCGGGCCGCGTCGCGGCGATCGAGGTGTTGATCAACACGCCCGCGGTCTCCAATCTGATTCGCCAGGGCAAGATCGACCAGCTGGAAACCGCGATGCAGGCCGGCGCCTCGCTCGGCATGCGCACCATGGACGTCGCGATCCAGCAGTTGCTGGATTCCGGACAGATCAGCGGCCGATCAGCGTACGAGAAGGCCATCGCCAAGACCAAGTTCGAGGAAGTCAGGGAATTCGACTGACCGCGGCGTGAGGCATAATGCATGACTCATCCCCGGACCCGAGTCATGTCCCGCCGAATCCTCGTCACCAGCGCACTGCCCTATGCAAACGGGCCCACGCACCTCGGCCACATGACCGAGGCCGTGCAGACCGACATCTGGGTGCGTTGCATGAAACTGCGCGGGCACGATTGCCTGTATGTCTGTGCGGACGATACGCACGGCACGCCGATCATGCTGAAGGCCGAATCCGAAGGGATCACGCCGGAGCAACTGATCGCGCAGGTCGGCGCGGAACGGCGTCGTGATTTCGCCGACTTCGGCATCGGCTTCGACAACTACCACACGACCCATTCGGAGGAGAACCGCCGGTTGACGGTGCGCGTGTACCGGGCCCTCGCGGCCGCCGGCCACATCACGCGTCGCATCGTCCGCCAGGCCTATGATGAAAAGGCAGCTATGTTCCTGCCCGACCGCTATGTCAAAGGCACTTGCCCGCGCTGCGCGACACCCGACCAGTACGGCGACAGCTGCGAGAGCTGTGGAGCGACCTACACGCCGTCCGACCTGATCGACCCGGTGTCCGTCGTGTCCGGCACCACCCCGGTCCAGCGTGAATCGGAACACATCTTCTTCAAGCTCGGTGATTTTGAGCCAATGCTGCGCAAGTGGACGCGCTCGGGCAGCCTGCAGACCGCGGTTGCCAACAAGCTCGACGAGTGGTTCGACGCAGGCCTGAGGGACTGGGACGTATCGCGCGATGCGCCTTACTTCGGCATCGAGATTCCCGATGCGCCCGGCAAGTATTTCTATGTCTGGCTCGACGCGCCGGTCGGCTACATGGCCAGCTTCGAGAACCTTTGCGCGCGCAGCGGCCTCATCTT
>JAENJD010000054.1 GCA_016844605.1 Steroidobacteraceae bacterium | reverse complement strand
AGCTCGCGCAGCGCCCGGAATGCGAGCGCCATCAACCGCCAGGGCCGGAACGCCTCGTGCTTGTAGCCCGCATCGTCAACGTGGATCTGCAGGCCCGCGCAGAGTTTCCCGCTGTGCTTTTGGAATGTCGGCTCGAACCAGCAGGGGCGCAGCGTGCAACCCGCAAGCCAGTCGGGCGCGATCGTCCGCATCTTCGCAAGAAGCGCGGGCGCATCGATGTCCGGGGCGCCGAATAACTCGAGCGGGCGTGTTGTGCCGCGGCCTTCGGAGAGCGTCGTGCCCTCCAGCATCACCGTGCCCGGGTAGCAGCGCGCCATCGACAGTCCGGGAGCGTTGGGACTCGGATTGACCCAGGTGCGTTCGGTGAGCGGCCAGCCGAACCCGGACGGCTCCAAAGGTCGCCAGCCAGCCATCGTCACGATTTCGTAGTCCAAGCCGAGCCTGAGTTTTTCGACGAACCAGCCGCCCAGTTCTCCGAGCGTCATGCCATGACGCATCGGCATTGCGCCGGCACCGACGAAACTTTCCCAGCCGGCCATCAGGGCCGGCCCTTCGATAGGGCGCCCGATCGGATTTGGCCGGTCGAGCACGCGGACCGCCTTGCCCGCGCGCGCGGCTTCCTCGAGCAGGTAGCGGAGCGTCGTCAGGAATGTATAGACGCGGCAGCCCACATCCTGCAGGTCCACCAGCAGCACGTCGAATGTCTCCAGCATGGCCGCAGTCGGCCGGCGCACTTTTCCGTAGAGGCTGAACACCGGGATGCCGTGCACCGGGTCGGTGTAGTCGTCCGACTCGACCATGTTGTCCTGCTTGTCGCCGCGCAGGCCGTGTTGCGGGCCGAAGGCAGCCGTGAGCTTGATGTCGGGAAGCTGTGCGAGCGCGTCCAGCGAATGTACCAGGCCTGCGGTTACCGAGGCCGGATGCGCGAGCAGTGCGACGCGGCGGCCGGCAAGCGGCTTCTGCAGCACGCGATCCGCGAGCAGCCGCTCGATGCCGAATTTCATCATGCGGGCAGCGGCAGCGTGAATGTCGCGGGATCGTGAAAGTCCGGCTGAGCCGCGCCATGGGCGAGCGCCCAATACGAAAGGCAGCCGCGATCGTCCTCGATGACGGCGGCGAGCCCGGCCGAAATCCGGGTTGAACCCGCGAATTTCCCGAGGCCGGCTAGTGAAAGCTGGATATTCATGGCCAGCCAATCCGGTCCGTGCCGGACCTCCATTCTGGGCGCCGTCAGCTCGGGCGACTCCCTGCCCCTGCGCCGACCGGCGAAACGATACGCCGCCCAGGCGCCCGATGGTGAGAAATTGAATTCCAGGTAACCCTCGCTGTCATCGGCCTGCAGGAATGCCTCGAAGCAATTGTGCTGCCAGAGATCATCGGCCCGCCGCGGCGGCCCGGCCGCTGGAATCCTGAGTCGCGAGACTTCGCCTTCGATGCGGCAGGAGAGGGTTATCGCTTCGCGCGCACGCAATACTTCCACGCCGATGCGCCGGATCGGGTTGCAGTCGGTCGCCGGATGGCGGATCAGGTCGGCAGTCGCGCTCATGGCTCGGGCTTTCTGGCACACTCAATGGAGGATGCGCTCGCGCATTATGGGGTGCGATCAGGTGAAAGGCGCGCAGGCCATACTCGAGACGCTGAAGTTCGGCGGCGTCGATACGATCTTTGCGAATCCCGGAACCTCCGAGATGGCGCTGGTGCGCGCGCTCGACGAGGCGCCCGGCGTGCGCGCAGTGCTGGGGCTTTTCGAAGGCGTCGTGACCGGGGCCGCGGATGGCTACGCGCGCATGGCAGGCCGGCCCGCCGCGACCCTGCTGCATCTCGGTCCGGGTCTCGCCAATGGCTGTGCCAATCTGCATAACGCCCGGCGCGCCCGCTCGGCAATTGTCAATGTGGTCGGCGAGCACGCGCGCGATCACATCGCGCTCGATGCGCCGCTGACCACCGACGTGGAGGCCGTCGCCAGGCCATTCTCGATCTGGGTCCACAAGATCGTGGAACCCAATCTCGCCGGCCAGGATGCGGCCGATGCGCTGGTGGCGGCGCGAACCCTGGGCGGGCCCGCGACACTGATCGTGCCTGCCGATGTCGCCTGGAGCGAGGGCGCCCGCCCCGCGACGCCCAGGGCAGCGCCTGCCAGGGCCAGACCCGATTTGGCTGCAATCGAGAACGCCGCGGTCACGATCCGCCGGCTTGGCGCGCGCGCGATGCTGCTGCTCGGCGGCGGCGCGCTGGATGAAAAGAGCGCCGCGGCGGCCGCACGCCTTGCCGCCGCGACCGGCGTACGCATTGCGAGCGAGACATTCAATGCGCGCGCCGCTCGTGGCGCCGGCCGTCTGTTCATTCCGCGCATTCCCTACTTCGGCGATGCGGCGGAGGCATTTCTCGCGGATGTCGAGGCGCTGCTGCTGGTCGAGTCGCGCGAGCCGGTCAATTTCTTCGGCTATCCGGGCCGCCGGGGCCGACCGCTCGCACCGCTGACAGTGGTTTCAATTGTTGCCGCGCCGGGTCAGGACGGCAGTGGTGCGCTCGAGTCGCTGGCAGATCTGCTTGCAGCGGCGACGGTCGTCGCGCTGCCTGCCACAACCCTGCCCGAACGGCCGAGCGGCGCCATTCATGCTGCAAGTTTTGCCGCGGCGCTTGCACGGCGCATGTCCGAAGGCGCCATCTTCTGCGACGAAGCGATTACGGCGAGCCTCGGCCTGCCGCAGGCGCTCGCAGCCGCTGCCCCGCACGATGAACTCGACCTGATGGGCGGCGCGATCGGCGGTGCGCTGCCACTCGCGACCGGCGCCGCGCTCGGCAGTCCCGATCGCAAGGTCATCTGCGCCTCCGGTGACGGCAGTGCGCTCTACACGATCCAGGCGCTGTGGACCCAGGCGCGCGAGAATCTCGACGTCACGACGATCATCTGCGCGAATCGCAGTTACGCGATCCTCGCATTCGAGCATCTGCAGATCGAGGGCCGCCCACCGGGGCCGCGCGCACTGCCCGTGCTTTCACTGGACCAGCCGGCGCTCGGTTTCACGGCACTGGCACGCGGTTTCGGTGTCGAGGCACAGACCGTCGATACGGCCGAAGCGCTCGATGCCGCGCTCGCGGAAGCCGGTACGCGCCGCGGCCCATTCCTGATTGAAGCCGTATTCGCGCCGATGGTGCTGCCCGGCGCTCCGAATCTAGGGCGATCAACCTAAACGCGCACGAGCACGCGAATCTCTGCGGCAAGGGTTGCATTCGCCGGCGCAGGCGCCAAGCTGTCGTGTGTGAAATTCGACTACGTGATCGTCGGCGCCGGCTCCGCCGGCTGCGTGCTCGCCAATCGCCTGAGCGCCGATCCATCGCGCAGTGTCTGCTTGATCGAGGCAGGCCCGCCGGATCGATCGCCGCTGATTCATATTCCGGCCGGCATCCTCGGCATCTTGCCGACGCGGCACTTGAATTGGGCTTTCAAGACCGTGCCGCAACCCGGGCTCCAGGGCCGTTGCGGCTATCAGCCGCGCGGCCGGACACTCGGGGGTTCGAGTTCGATCAACGCGATGGTCTACATCCGTGGCCATCGCAGCGACTATGACGGTTGGGCTGCACTCGGCAATCCGGGCTGGTCCTATGATGAGGTATTGCCGATATTTCGCCGTTCCGAGGATCAGGCGCGCGGTGCCGATCAGTATCATGGTGTCGGCGGCGAACTATCCGTCGCGGATCTGCCGAGTCCGGTCCACGCTTCTCTGGCTTTCGTCGAATCCGCCATCCGCCGCGGCCTGCGCGCGAACGCGGATTTCAACGGCGCGAGCCAGGAGGGCGCCGGTCTCTATCAGGTGACGCAGCGTCGTGGCCGGCGCTGCAGCGCGGCGGTCGCATTTCTGAATCCGGCGCGCGCGCGCCCGAATCTGACCATCCTGACTGGCGTTCGCGTGGAGCGAGTGCTGCTCGCCGGGGGCCGCGCCACCGGCGTGCTGGTTGCCAGCCACGCAGGCGCTGGGCAGATTGATGCCGGTTGCGAAGTCATCCTGTCGGCCGGCGTTTTCGGGTCGCCGCAACTGCTGATGCTGTCCGGCATTGGCGCGCGCGAGGAGCTGGGGCGGCACGGCATCGGACTGCAGCACGAGCTGCCGGGCGTCGGGGCGAATCTCGCCGACCACGTCGACTTCGCGCTGGTCTATCGCTCGACCGATGCGGGCCTGATGGGCATCACGCTACGCACGGCACTGCGTGCCATTCCCGGATATTTCCAGTGGCGGCGCTCGGGCACGGGCCTTTTGACCACGAATTTCGCGGAAGCCGGCGCATTCCTGAAAACCCGCAGCGAGCTGGACCGGCCGGACGTGCAGCTGCATTTCTTGAATGGCATGGTCGATGATCATGCCCGCCACCTGCATTACGGCTATGGGGTCTCCTGCCATGTGGCGGTGCTGCGTCCGGTGAGCCGTGGCAGCGTCGGGCTCCATTCCGCCGATCCGCGCGACCCGCCGCGCATCGACCCGAACTTCCTGGCCGCCAGTGCGGATGTCGAAACACTGCTCGCCGGCATCAAGATCGCTCGCGAAATCATGGATGGAGCGCCGCTCGACCGGCACCGCGGCGCCGAAATGTTTGCCGGCGGCAATACCGACAGCGAATTGATCGAGCGCATGCGGCGGCGCGCCGACACCATCTACCATCCGGTCGGAACCTGCCGGATGGGCCACGACGAACTCGCCGTGGTCGATCCGTCGCTCAGGATCAGGGGCCTGGAAGGGCTTTCCGTGGTGGATGCGTCGGTGATGCCCGCACTCGTCGGCGGAAATACCAATGCACCGACCATCATGATCGCGGAAAAAGCGGCGGAAAGGCTCGCGGCCTGAGTCCATCCACGGTGATCGTCGTGAACCTGCGCCGAGGAAATCGCGCCAAGCCGTTGTCGTTGCTGGAATCGTATGCCTGAGGCCGATAGCGGGTGTGGTCCACGCGCAACATTCCACATTGATGGTCGCAAAGTGCAGCCGACAGGTTGTAACATTCCTGCACTAAGCTGCCACGGGCGCAATAACAGGGGAGCCACCTCCATGTCCGATCGCCGCCGCTCGGTCCGTCTCGCCGCCGCCGTCTCGTCGATTCTGTCCGCACCGGCCATCGCGATGGGCGCGGGCCTCGCCATCGCACTGGCCGCTGCGCCCTACGCGCATGCGCAGGAAACTACCTCTCAGCTATCCGGCTTTGTCGTCGACGCCGAGGGCAAGCCCGTCGCAGGCGCTGCGGTCACGATCGTGCACGTGCCATCGGGCACCACGGCGAATGTGACGACGAACGCATCCGGCCAGTTCATGGCGACCGGCCTCAGGGTCGGCGGTCCATACCGTGTCACGGCGCAGGCCGAAGGCATGCAGGAATCCATCGTCGAGGACCTGTATACGCAGCTCGCGCAGCGCAGTTCGGTGACATTGGTCGCCCAGCCGATCGCGCAACTGGCGGGCGTCCAGGTCACCGGTGCGTCGGAGGCCGACGTCACGATCGGCGCCGGCGCCCGCTTCGGCGCCCAGGATATCCGGCAGCTGCCGTCGATCAGCCGCGACATCAAGGACATCGTGCGCATCGATCCGAAGATCTGGATCGATCCGACCAATTCGGACGCGATGGAAGTCGCGGGTGTCAACAACAAGTACAACAGCATCACAATCGACGGCGTGCGCCAGAGCGACGACTTCGGTCTGAACAACAACGGCTATCCGACCCAGCGCAGCCCGCTGTCGGTGGACGCGATCCAGGATATTTCGGTGCTGACGGCGCCGTTTTCGGTCGAGTACGGCCATTTCCGTGGCTCGACGATCAATGTCGTGACCAAGTCCGGTACCAATGAATTCACAGGTTCGGCCTACTACTACAAGGGCAACGACAGCTTGGCCGGTGACAAGAGCAAGGACCGCGACCTGACATTCTCCTTCGACGAGGAAACGGTCGGCGGCACCTTCGGCGGCCCGATCATCAAGGACAAGCTGTTCTTCTTCCTGAGCTATGAGAAGCTCGAAAAAATCGAGCCCCAGGACTTCGGACCGACCGGATCCGGCGCCGCGGTCGAGGTGCCTGGCGTGACGCAGGCCGAGTACGACCAGGTCGTCGCGCTTGCTCAGTCGGTCTACGGCTTCGAATCGGGCGATCGCTTGAACGCGCTGCCCGTGGCGGACGAGAAGGTCCTGGCCAAGATTGACTGGAACATCAACGATTCGCAGCGGGCTTCGCTTGCGTACCAGCGCACCAAAGGCAACGAGATCATCTCGGTCGACAACAGCGCGTCGCTGCGATTTGTCAGCGCGCCGTCCCATTGGTATGACCGCTCGATCCTGATGGAGTCGACTTCCCTGCAGCTTTTCTCCGACTGGAACGAGTGGTTCTCGACCGAGCTGAAGCTGGCTCGCAAGGAGATCACGACCGGCCAGGACTCGCTGCTCGGTACCGACTTCGCCGAAATGCGCATTAACACGGTGGGTGGCGGCGCCATCTGGATCGGACCGGACTTCAGCCGCCACGCCAATGCGCTGACCAACGACCTCGACGCGATCAAGCTGAAGGGCAGCTTCTTCCTCGGCGACCACACGATCAACGTGGGTTACGAAAGAGAGATGCTCGACATCTTCAACCTGTTTGTGGCGAGCAGCAGCGGCCAGTACGTGTTCTCGAGCATCGCGAATTTCGAGAACCAGATCGCGACGTCCCTGTTCTACAGCAACGCATTCACTAATGTGAAAGCAGACGGCGGCGCGACCTTTAGCTACGACGTCGACAGCTTCTACGCGCAGGACGAGTGGCAGGCGAACCCGGACTTCAGGTTGCAGGCCGGCGTGCGACTCGACCGCTGGTCGAGCGGCGACGACCCGCTCCTCAACGTGAACTTCGCGAACCGCTATGGTTTTTCGAATCAGGCCACCCTCGACGGGCGCAGCCTGATCATGCCGCGCATCGGCTTCAATTGGCAGTGGCGGCCGGAGACTACGATCTACGGCGGCTGGGGCTTGTTCGGCGGCGGCTCGCCGAATGTGTGGGTCTCGAACAGCTTCACGAACAATGGCGTAATCATCGTGGGGCAAACGATTAATCAGAGTACGGGGCAACCCTACCGGGATCAGGCCTTGACGGGAATCGATGGATTCCAGATCGCCCAGGAAGTACTCGACATCCACAACTTGCTGCGCGGCGACGGTGAAGTGAATGTCATCGATCCGGACTTCGAGGTCCCGTCGCAGTACCGCTGGAACCTGGGCATGAAACACACCCTGCCCTGGGATATCCAGTGGACCGCGGATGTGGTGCTGTCGCGGGTCAAGGACGAAGTGCTGTGGAAGGACTTGCGCCTGGAGCCGATTCCTGCCACCCCTACGGCGCCTGACGGACGGCCACGCTATCGCACAAGGGCCGATGTGTCTTGCCAGGTCCCGGTGCCGCCTGCGACCACCTGCGTCCGGCCAACCGGCCAAGACCTACTGCTCACCAATACGCACCAAGGCAGTGGCACGGTCTTCGCGACGGACGTTTCGAAGACCTGGCGCACGCGTGTCGGGCGCTTCGATGCCTACCTGGGTTATGGCTTCCAGGACATCAAGGATGTGAATTCTGGCACCAGTTCGACGGCCCGTTCGAATTGGGACAGCTTTGCGGTCGCCGACCCCAACAATCCGGAGCTCGAGACCTCGAACTACGAGATCGAGCACCAGTTCAAGGGCCTGTTCAGCTGGCGCAAGGCTTTCTTCGGCGACAACGAAACCAGCATGTCGGTGGTGGCCGAACGCCGCTCCGGCCGGCCGTTCAGCTACACCTTTGGTGCCGGAACATCGGTGTTCGGTGATCCACGCCAGGCGTCCCGCCAGCGCGCTTTGTTCTATGTGCCGGCCGGCCCGACTGATGTCATTTACCAGGCACTCTGCACTTCCGCGGATGTCGGTCCCGATCCGTTGAACCCGGTGGTGGCCGGCTGCACATCGACAGCCGTATACACCTCATTGAATGCAGCGGCGGCGGCATTCGGGGTTGCTACCGAGGATTTCATCGAGTCCGAGGGTCTCGGGCGCTACCGCGGCAAGATCGTTCCGCGCAATTCGGGCCGCAGCCCGTGGGTGACGACGGTCGACATGCGCCTCGCCCAGGAAATCCCGGTCTGGCGCAAGGCGCGCGGCGTCGTGAGTCTTGACATCGAGAATATCGCCAACCTGGTCAACAACGACTGGGGCCAGATCAGCCAGGTCAGCTTCATCTACGTGTCGCCGGTGCTCGACGTGGGCGGGATCGACGCGGCGACCAACCGGTATATTTACCGGCCACGCGCGGGATCCACGGGCCCGACGGCGCCGATCAACTCGTTGACGGCGCTGAACTCCGTGTGGCGCATCCAGCTGGGCCTGCGCTTCGAGTTCTGAGTAGCGATCCTGCGATCAGGGCGCGGCGGGCGACCGCCGCGCCCTTTTTTGTGGGCATGCGGCGGCGCGCCCGCGGCTTGCTAGACTGATGCGATGAATCCTTTGCCGGAATCCGACCAACAGTGCGCGGACGCCGTGCTGATGATCCGGCCGGCACGCTTTGGCGCGAATCCAGAAACCGCGGCGTCGAATCGTTTCCAGCAGGGCGGTGCGGCGCAGGACGCGCCGCTCGCCGCGCAGCGCGAATTTGAAGATCTGGTCCAGCAGCTCTCAAACGCAGGCGTCGGAGTCCATGTTGCGGACGACAGTCTGGAACCGGTCAAGCCGGACGCCTGTTTTCCGAACAACTGGGTCAGTTTCCACGACGACGGCAGCGTCGTGATCTATCCGCTGATGGCCACGAGCCGGCGCGCGGAGCGGCGTGAGGAACCGATCGCGCTGCTGCGGGCGGCCGGTTTTCGCGTCACGCGCAGGATCGACCTGACCCACTGGGAAAAGCGCGGCGAATATCTCGAGGGCACGGGCAGCCTGGTGCTGGACCGTTGCCACCGCATCGCCTATGCCTGCTGGTCGCCGCGCACGACGCCGGGAGCACTCGAGGACTTTGCGACGCGCCTCGGATATCGCGTCGTCAGCTTCGATGCGCAGGGCCCGGGTGGCCAGGCGATCTATCACACGAATGTGATGATGGCGATCGGCGAACGCTTCGCCCTGCTGTGCCCGGAGGCGATTCCCGATGAAGGGCAACGCGCAGTGGTCCTGCGCACTCTCGAGGAATCGGGGCACGAACCAATAGTAATCAGCATTGCGCAGATGAACGGCTTCGCCGGAAACCTTCTGGCGCTGATGTCGGGCAACGGTGCGCCGTTGATCGCGATGTCCACCGCGGCCTGGGATTGCCTCGCTCCGCAGCAACATCGAGCACTCGAGCGCCACGGCACGATTGTGACGGCGCCGATTCCGACCATCGAGCGGCACGGCGGCGGCAGCGTGCGCTGCATGATCGCCGAAGTCTTCCTGCCGCGCTGAGCGCTCCGCCCGCGATGCTAGAATCCAGCTGCCGCACGCAGGAGTCGCAGTATTGCTGGAACTCGGCCTCAAGACCCTGATTGCCTATCTGCTGGGTTCTTTGATGGGCGCGCTTCTCGTCGGCGCAGCGCGCGGCGTCGACATCCGCGAATCGGGCAGCGGCAATGCGGGCGGCACGAATGCACTCCGCACCCAGGGATTCTGGTTTGCGGCCGGTGTTGTCGCCATCGATGTCGGCAAGGGCATTGTGGCCGTCGGCTGGCTGCCGGATTTCAGCATCCCGGGCATCGCATTGGATTCCAGCATCGATCGTGACTGGCTCGCCGTAAGCTGCGCGGCGGCCGTGGTCGCGGGTCACGTCTGGCCGCTGTACCACGAATTCCGCGGTGGCAAAGGCGGCGCAACGCTGGTCGGCGCCTTGCTGATGCTGGCACCGGCCGTCGTGCCGGTGGCCATCGCGGGCTGGTTCCTTATAGTTCTGCTGACCGGACTTGTCGGGCTCGCGACGATGATCGCCGCCGCCACCGTTCCGGTTGCGCTGTGGCTGCTCGGTCTGCAATCGTGCGCGCTCATGGCATTTTCGATTGCGATGACCGTATTCCTCCTCTGGACGCATCGCAGCAACATATGGCGCATGCGGAGCGGTACTGAGCCGCGCATGACCGGCCTCTGGCTGTTGCGGCCGCGGACTGGCAAGTGACAAGGCGCGGCGCATTGCTGCGCCTGCTTGCTGATGGCGAGCTGCATTCGGGCGAGGACCTGGCGGCGCATCTCGCCATTTCCCGCGCGGCCGTCTGGAAGCAGCTGCAGTCGCTTGGCGCCTGGGGAATCGACCTGCAGGCGACGCCGGGTCACGGATATCGGCTGGGCGAACCGCTCGATCTGCTCGATGCCGGCGCGATCCGCGACGCGCTACCACAGTGGGCTGCAGGAAGATTGCGAAATCTCGAAGTTCACGAGGAACTTTCCTCGACCAGCGACCATCTGCTCGCAGTCGCGGCGCTTCCGGTTGGGCAATTCGACGCCTGCCTCGCGGAATACCAGAGTGCGGGCCGCGGCCGGCGCGGGCGGCGCTGGCTCGCGCCCTTCGCTTCGGGCCTGTGCCTGTCGGTCAACTGGAGCTTTGGCGACGCAGCGGCGGCGCTCGGCGCGCTTTCGCTTGCGGTCGGCGTGGCGATCCTGCGGGCCCTGCGGCGTTTGAACATCCACGGGCTCGCACTCAAGTGGCCCAATGACATCGTGCACGGCCGCCGCAAGCTCGGCGGCATCCTGATCGACATGCGCGGTGAGGCTGCGGGACCCGCCTATGTCGTCGTGGGCTGCGGCATCAATGTCCGCCTGCCGCAGGGCTTGCGCGCAGAACTGAAGGCCGAAGGCGTCGAGGCAGCCGGGCTGGCGGAACTCCTCGACTCGCCGCTCAGCCGCAATGCGCTTGCAGCGTCGCTGGTGAACGAAATCGCGCTGGCCCTCGAGGAATTCGCGGCGCGCGGCCTGGCCGCATTCATGGATGAATGGCGGAGCGCAGATGATCTGATTGATCAGCCGGTGCGCGTGCTGCAGGGCACGGAGACCGTCGAGGGCCTGGCGCGCGGCATCGATGGCGATGGTGCATTGCTGGTCGATGTGGATGGCGCGCGACGGCGGATCCTGTCCGGGGAAGTGACGGTCAGGGCATTGCGATGATCCTGCCCAGCGCATAGATTGCGCACCGATGCGGATCATCTTCGCACTGCTGGTACTCGCCAATGTCGCCTGGTTCGCCTGGACGCATTGGATCGAGCGGCCCGCTGAAGGCGCCGCACCCGCCAGGGTCGAGGCACCGCAGCTGGTGCTTGCGCGTGAAGCGCCATTGTCGGAAGCAGCGGCCCGCCCGCCCATCCTGCCTACAGAGAATTGCTTGAGTCTTGGACCATTCAGCGACCTGACCGATGCGGCGCGCGCTTCGACGCTGTTGCGCGAAAATGGACTGCAACCGCGTCAGCGGGCCGGCGAGGGCGTGGTCTGGAAAGGCTATTGGGTGTCGCTCGAGCAGGTGCCGGATCGCGCTTCCGCCGGGGGAATCATCGAGCGCCTGCGGCGATTTGGCATCGGTGATGCTTATTCGATGCCCGACGAGGGGCGGCAGATCACGATTTCGCTCGGTCTCTTCACCGAGCGCCAGCGCGCGCTACAACGCATGGATGAGGTCAAGGCGCTGGGTTTCGAGCCGCTGATGGCCGAGCGCGAGCGCAGCGGCACCGTTTACTGGATCGACGTGGATGTCGAAGCGCCGGCAAAACTGCCGGACGCAGCGCTCCTTGATGATAACGGCGGCCGCATCCTTCGGCTCGAGATCCAGCCTTGCGACGCAGCGGCGGGCAGCAGCCGGCCGGTGCCGGACCTGGCACAGGGAAAGGTCCTGCCCGGCTAGAATATCGCCCGACGCCGGCGTAGCTCAGTTGGTAGAGCAGTGGTTTTGTAAACCTCAGGTCGGGGGTTCGACTCCCTCCGCCGGCACCAGCCCTACCAGGAGACTGCATGGCGCGCATCGCGGTAGGCGGCTTCCAGCACGAGACCAACACTTTCGCAATGCGGGAGACCGGGCTCGCGCAATTCATCGAGCCCGATGCCTGGCCGGGCCTGGTGCGCGGTCTTGAGATGCTCGAAGCGATCGCGGGCATCAATCTTCCCGCCGCAGGCTTCGTCAGCGAGGCAAGTGCGCTCGGGCACCGGGTCGTGCCGCTACTGTGGTGCGCGGCGCAGCCCGCCGGCCGCGTCACGCGCGAGGCCTTCGAGACTATCAGCGCCCTGCTGCTTGCACGCCTCGCCGATGCCGGTCCCTGTGACGCTGTCTATCTCGACCTGCATGGCGCCATGGTCGCCGAGCATTTCGACGATGCGGATGGAGAGTTGTTGCGCCGCGTGCGCGCGGCCGTCGGGCCCTCGGTGCCGATCGTCGCCAGTCTCGATTTTCACGCCAACATCTCGCCGGCGATGGTGGCAACAGCCGATGCCTTGCCCTGTTATCGCAGCTATCCGCACGTGGACATGGCCGAAACCGGCGCGCGCGCGGCGAGGATCCTGCATCGGATGCTGGCAAGGCCGGTCGTTGCGCGTGCGCACCGCACGTTGCCGTTCCTGATGCCATTGACTTCGCAATGCACGCTGATTGAACCGCTGGCATCACTGATGCCGCTGGCCGCGAAGCTGGAAGGCGAACAGATCCTGTCGCTCTGCCTCGCACCGGGCTTTCCGCTCGCTGATGTCGAGGACTGCGGGCCGACCGTCATCGGCTGCGGCTGGGATGCGGCGGCAGTCGATCGCGCCGCAGACGAATTTCAGGCAGCGGTGCTCGCGCGCGAATCGGAATTTGCGCTCGACCTGGTCTCGATCGACGAAGCAATCGCCGCTGCACGAGTCGCGCCGTCAAAGTCCCGCGGTCCGCTGGTGCTTGCCGACACCCAGGACAATCCGGGCGCGGGTGGCAACGCGGACACGACATCGCTGCTGAAGGCGCTGGTCGGGGCAAACCTGCCCGGCACCGTGGCCGGTATTTTCTGGGATGCAGAAAGCGTCGCGCGTGCGCATGCGGCAGGCGAGGGCGCGACTGTCGAGCTCGCGATCGGCGCCGGGAGTGGCTTTCCCGGCGAGACGCCGCTGTTCGCGCGGGCGCGCGTGCTGAAACTCGGCGATGGCCGCTTCGTCGGGACCGGACCCTTTTACCGTGGCGGCCGCTTCGAGCTCGGGCCGATGGCGCGGGTCGCCGTCGGCGCCGTCGAGATCCTGATGGCAAGCCGCAAGCAGCAGGCCGCCGACCAGGCCATGTTCCGGCATCTGGGCTCGGAACCGGCCGCGGCAAGGGTGCTGCAACTGAAGAGTTCCGTGCATTTCCGGGCCGATTTTGGCCCGTTGGCCAATCGGGTCCTCGTGGTCGAGGCGCCGGGCCCGAATGTCGCCGACCCGGCGAAATTGCCATTCACGAAGCTGCCGATCGGCCGGCGCCGGCGCCCGATCGGGCGCTGATTGCCGTACCCGGGGGGCCTGCGACTATACTCAGCAAAGCCTGCGAAAAATAACCAGGCGGCACGGCAGCATTCAGAAGGGGGAGCCATGAGCGACAAGCAGTCCGTCGGCGGCGTTACCTACCAGAACGTCGGCAAGGAATACTTCGAGAAACGCGGCCTGCGGCGATATGCCCGGGTCTGGTCTTTGTGGGCCCTGGGCGTCGGAGCGGTGATCTCGGGTCATTACTCGGGCTGGAACTTCGGCCTGGCGCATGGCTTCGGCGGCATGCTGATCGCGCTGTTCATCATTGCGGCCATGTACTGGGGGCTGATCTACAGCCTGGCCGAGATGTCGCCCGCATTGCCGCACACCGGCGCGGCGTACTCCTTTGCGCGCAGCGCATCGAGTACATCCTGACGCCGGCGGTGATCGTCTTCTTCATCGGCTCCTACATGACGGCGATCTTCGAGACGCCGGACAACATGCAGCCACTGTGGTGGATCGGCTCCTACCTCGTGTTACTGTTCCTGAATCTGCGCGGCGTCGAGCTGTCGTTCAAGGTGTCGGTCATCGTGACCCTGGGCGCGCTCGCGATCCTCGCGATCTACTGGGTCAGTGCAATCCCGTATTTCGATTTCGGGCGCTGGGCGCTCAACATTGGAGTCGGAGAGGACGGCAGCGTGGTCGAACTGGCGGAGGGCGGCGGTTCCTGGCTGCCATTCGGATTCGCAGGCGCACTGGCATCGCTGCCATTCGCAGTGTGGCTGTTCCTCGCAATCGAGCAACTCCCGCTCGCCGCCGAGGAATCCGACGATCCGAAGCGCGACATGCCGAAGGGCCTGATTTACGGCATGGCCACGCTGATGGTCTCGGCACTGCTGATCACCTTCCTGAACTCCGGCGTCGGCTCGACCGATGCGGACAAG
>JAENJD010000106.1 GCA_016844605.1 Steroidobacteraceae bacterium | reverse complement strand
ACCCATGAAATTCAACGACCTAGGGCTCGAGCCCGGGCTGCTCTCGGCTGTTGCCGACCGTGGCTACGAGACGCCGACACCGATCCAGGTGGAAGCCATACCGCCGGTGCTCGCCGGGCGCGACCTGCTGGGTGGCGCCCAGACGGGCACCGGCAAGACGGCGGCATTCGTGCTGCCGCTGCTGCAGATCCTGCGCGCTGCCGCGGGCCGCGCGCCGCGCGTACTGATCCTGGCACCGACACGCGAACTCGCAGCGCAGATCCTGGAGAGCATCCGGACCTATGGCGTACGCAAGAACCTGCGCGCGCTCGTGATCTTCGGCGGTGTTGGCGAACAACCGCAGATCGATAAGCTGCGTTCGGGCTGCGACATCCTGGTGGCGACACCCGGCCGCCTGCTCGACCTCGCAAATCGCGGCTTCGTGGATTTTTCGCAAGTGAAGCACCTGGTGCTCGATGAAGCCGACCGCATGCTCGACATGGGCTTCATCCACGACATCAAGCGCGTGATCAAGCTGCTGCCGGCGCAACGCCAGAATCTGATGTTTTCGGCGACCTACACGCCGGACATCCGCGTGCTTGCAGCACGAATCCTGGTCAAGCCGGTCCAGGTCGAGGTGACGCCGCCAAACAGCACGGTGGAGCGTGTCGTGCAGCGCGCATTTCGCGTTGCCAAGGACGACAAGCGGCACCTGCTGGTGCACCTGTTCCAGAATGGCGCCAATGGCGAAGGCCGCTGGCACCAGGCGCTCGTTTTCACGCGCACCAAGCACGGCGCGAATCGGTTGTCACAGCAACTCGAGCGCGCCGGAATCCGCTCCGCGGCGATTCACGGCAACAAGAGCCAGGCTGCGCGGACACGCGCACTTGCTGACTTCAAGGCCGGAAAACTCACGGCGCTGGTTGCGACCGAAGTCGCCTCGCGCGGACTCGACATCCGGGAACTGCCGCAGGTCGTCAATTTCGACATGCCGCATGTGCCCGAGGATTACGTGCACCGCATCGGCCGCACGGCGCGTGCCGGCAACGACGGCCACGCGGTATCGCTCGTGTCCGAGGACGAGACGTCTTTGCTCAGGGACATCGAGAGGACGATGCGCCAGGCCGTGCCATTCGCACCGACGCCTGCGTTCGCGCGTACCGAGCATGCAGCGGTGCCGACACTGCGCGCCGCGGCTCAGACCCCGGCCCGCACCCCTTCCCCCGCTGCCCGCTCATGGTCGCGTCGCCGCCGATAAGGGGCGCGCCCGCACCGGCGGATAATCGACTCAGCCAAGCAGCGAGTCGAGGACCAGCCGGACCATCAAGTCCACACCCGTCTCGCGCTGATCCGCGCTCATGTGCAGGTCACCGACCAGGTGGTCGCTGACCGTCATCACCGACAGCGCCTCTGCGCCCAGCTCGGCTGCGAGGCCGTAAAGGCCCGCGGTTTCCATGTCGAGCGCCAGGAAACCGAAACGCCGCAGCAGATCCCTCAGTCCGGGATCAGGGTGATAGAAGAAATCGCTGGTAAAAACACGGCCGACGCGGATCGCGGGTCCGCCGGGCAGCGCAGCAGTCGCCACCCTCGACAGCAACCGCCAGCTGGCGGTCGCTGCGAAATCGTAACCGCTGAAGCGCAGTCGATTCACCGACGAGTCGGTCGAGGCTCCCAGCGCCAGCACCAGGTCACCTAACCGGACTTCTTCGGCGATCGCGCCGCAGGTGCCGACCCGCACCAGCTGGCGTACGCCGTGGTCCCGGATCAGCTCGGTTGCATAGAGCATCGCCGACGGAACACCGATTCCGGAGCCCATCACAGAGACGCGCTTCCCTTTCCACTCCCCGGTGAAGCCCAGCATGTTGCGGACATTCGTGACCTCGACCGCGCCGGTCAGCATCGTCCTTGCAATATGCCGGGCGCGCAGCGGATCGCCGGGCAGCAAGACCAGCTGCGCGAATGCGCCCGGCGCGGCATCGATGTGCGGCGTGCTCATGCGCGTGGCTCAATGCGTTCGATCAATGCCGGCGCCGCCGGTGCCGACCCACCGATCGAGTAGGCGCGCGCGACGGACTGCGCGGCCTGTCGCGCGCCATCGGCAGTTGCGGCATGCACGCGCGCAAGCGGTTCGCCTGCACGGATCCGCGCGCCGAGCAGCAACAGCCGGTCCAGCCCGACCGCGGGATCGATGGCCTGCCCGGGCGAAGTCCGGCCCCCGCCCAGTGCTACGACGGCGAGGCCAAGTGCGCGCGTGTCGATCGACATGACAAAGCCCTCATGCGGCGCGGGGACATCGGCGATGACTGGCGCCACCGCAAGGTAGCGACCCGGCTGTTCCAGCAGGTCCGCCGGACCGCCGAGACAGCTGACCATGCGCGCGAAGCGTTCCGCGGCCGCCCCGGTTGCAATCGACTTCGCGAGCGCGGTTCGTGCGGCCGCCGCATCTGCCGCGAGTCCGCCGAGGACCATGACTTCGGCGCCAAGCGCAAACGTGACTTCCATCAATCGTGCGTCTGCCTTCTCGCCATGCAGGATGCAGAGTGCTTCCTTGAGTTCGAGCGCGTTGCCTGCCGAACGCGCCAGCGGTTGCGCCATGTCCGTCAGCATTGCGCTGACCCGCAGACCTGCCGTAGCTGCGATTTCTATCATTCGTGTGCCCAGTTCGCGGCCGCTCTTTGCGTCGGAGATCACCGCACCATTGCCGGTCTTGACGTCCAGCACGAGCGCGTCGAGCCCTGCCGCCAGCTTCTTGGACAGGATCGATGCGACGATCAGCGGAATGCAGTCGACCGTCGCGGTGACATCGCGGATCGAGTACAGGCGCCGGTCCGCTGGCGCGATGTACTCACCGGCTCCGATGATCGCGACACCAGCTTCGCGCACCGTCCTGCGCAGCAGCGCCGGGCCCGGCTGCACCCGATAGCCCGGTATTGCCTCGAGCTTGTCGAGCGTTCCACCCGTATGGGCGAGCCCGCGGCCGGCGATCATCGGCACGTAGGCGCCGCAGGCCGCGAGCATCGGGCCGAGCACAAGTGATACGAGATCGCCGATGCCGCCAGTCGAATGTTTGTCGAGTATGGGTCCCGGCAGCGATTCGCGTTTCCAG
Source organism: Steroidobacteraceae bacterium (assembly GCA_016844605.1). Classification (GTDB taxonomy): domain Bacteria; phylum Pseudomonadota; class Gammaproteobacteria; order Steroidobacterales; family Steroidobacteraceae; genus SCUD01. The sequence continues at coordinate 7,130 of JAENJD010000106.1, read as the reverse complement.
TCAAAGACCTCGCCGGTATCGCGCATCGCAATCGTCAGCGCAGCAGCTTCCGCAGGCGTCATGCCGCGGAAATACACCGCCATCGCAAATGCCGCGACCTGCGCATCGGCCAGGCTGCCGTCGGCCATGCCTCGCGCAAGGGCCTGCAGGTCCCGGGTGCCAAGCGCCTCGCCATCGCGCTTCCGGCGGATCGCTTCCTGCGGCAGCCAGGTCGCCGGCGTGTCGCTCATGCAATTACCGCGCGCAGTTCCGCGAGCAAACTGCTCGCCCCTATGCGGAATCGCGCAGGTGTCGCCCAGCCGGCGCCCACAATTTCGTCGGCAAGCGCAAGGTAACGGCCCGCGTCGATCAAGGTCCGCACACCGCCTGCGGCCTTGAAGCCGGCCCTGCCGCCGCGTTCGCGGATGCATTCGAGCATGGTGCGCGCGGCCGCAGGCGTCGCGCCGATTTTCGCCTTGCCGGTCGAGGTCTTGATGAAATCGGCCCCCGCTCCCAGCGCCGCGAACGAGATCTCGCGAATCAGCAGTGGATCGCCAAGTTCACCTGTCTCGAGTATGACCTTCAGGATTTTCCTGCCGCAGATCGACTTGCACTCCTGCAGCATCAGCGCTCCGCCCTCGCGATCGCCGCCGAGATAAGCGCGCCATGGAAACACGATATCGATCTCGTCCGCGCCGGCGGCGAGCGCCCTCCGCGTCTCCCGCAACATCCTGGCAATGTCATTGCCACCGTCTGGAAAATTCACGACCGTCGCGATCGCGACTTCGCCGGCATGTTCCAGTTCGAGTGTCCTCCGAGCGGTCGTAATGTGCTCGGGATACACGCATACCGCCGCGGGATGTCCGCCTTCTGCCGCAGCGGCGCAAAGCCGCTCGATCGCCTCCGGCGTGTCGTCCTCACCAAGACTCGTGAGGTCGAGCGCCGCAAGTATGCGTGCCGCGATCGCCCGGTCGACGGCGCTCATCGCGGCGGCTGACTGGATGGCAGGGAGAAGGCGAATGGCAGCAATTCGCCGATCGTCACCGTGCGAATCTCGCCCGCCTGCCACGGGAAGTGGATCGCCACGAAGCTGCCTGACGCGAGCTCCATGATGCGCTGGCGGCAGCCGCCGCAGGGCGACGCGGCGATCGCGACGCCGTTGCGGTCCGTTGCCCAGACCGCGAGCTCGGCAATGCGGAAACCTGCGCCCTCGGACTGCACACCCGCCGCAATCGCACTGACTTCCGCGCAATTGCCGAGCGGATAAGCTGCATTCTCGACATTGGTGCCAAGATACACGGCACCGCTCGCCGCGCGGATGGCAGCGCCGACACGGATTCCGGAATACGGCGAATGCGACTGCCGGCAACAGGCGCGCGCCGCGGCCATCAGCGACTCATTCGTATCCGTCATTCCGCGTCGATATTACCGCGCCGCTCCACCAGATAGTGCGCGAAGCTCCCGGCCAGCATCGCCGGCACGAAAATGGGGGCCGGGACAATAGCCGATCAAGGCCCAGCCGACGCCGAAAATTGCCGAGCCGAGCAGCAGCGGCCGGTCGATCGTTGTATCCGTAGGCACCCGGAAGTGCGTGCCTAAGACGGGCTGCGGCAACCGCAACACGAAGCGAAACGCGATCGCGGTGACCGCGACGGCGCCGGCCAGCACGAATGCCAGCTGCGGATTGAAATCGCCAAACAGGTCCAGGAATCCGAGCACGACGTGACGATCCGTCATCCCGGAGATCGCAAGCCCCAGGCCGAACAATGCGCCGGACATGAGCGCGGCGGCCACTGTCCTGTTCATGACTGCGCACCGAGCAGGTGACGCATGACGAATACGGGGCCGGGACAATAGCCGATCAAGGCCCAGCCGACGCCGAAAATTGCCGAGCCGAGCAGCAGCGGCCGGTCGATCGTTGTATCCGTAGGCACCCGGAACTGCGTGCCTAAGACGGGCTGCGGCAACCGCAACACGAAGCGAAACGCGATCGCGGTGACCGCGACGGCGCCGGCCGTCATCAGGCCGATCAGGAAGGCTGCGCGCCAGGCGCGATCGGATCGCGGTGCAGAGCCCAGGCCATTCACGATTCCGCTGATTCCCGCGATTCGCCCGATCGACCACAAGAGCAGCGTTGCCGAGAGACCGATCAGCGCGCCGCCAAAGAGTCCAGGTGCCCAGGTGCTCACGTGCCCGTCCGGATGTCCGTGAATGGAGCGGGTGATGGGAATCGAACCCACGTTAGCAGCTTGGGAAGCTGCAGTTCTACCATTGAACTACACCCGCGCCGCTTGATTGCAGGCACGCAGCCCATGCCCGCCAATCGCGCCGGGCCGGAAATCGGGATGCGGTCGACTACTTTGCGACCAGGATTTTCTTGACCCAGCCGCCGCCGCTGCCGGACTCAACCTTGAGGTACCCGTCCTTTTCCTCGCCCATGTAGATCATCTCGTCGGTCTTGGCGAGTGTCGCGATCACCTTGCCGCCTTCGACGGCGCCGGCCATCAGCTTGAGGCCGCCGATCTTCGGATACAGCACATCGCCTTCGTTAAAGACGGCGCCGGCCTTGGTCGAGCCGCCGGCCGCCGCTTCCTGGGCAAGCGTTCCGACATCGCGCTGCAGCGCCGGGTCATTGCGGATTACCCGGACGACATTGTTGTAATTGTCCGCGAAACTCGCGGCGACGATCTTGCCCTCGTTGGTATTGCCGTAGCCGCCGATGCCGCCCCCGGCTCCGCCGCCGAAGATGGCCGCGCCCAGCGCGAGATCGGCCTTCTTCGAACTGCCTTCGGCCGCCGCCACCTGCACGCCGGAGCGCGCATCCGCGACCAGCATGCTGGTCTGCGCTTCCTTGAACTTCAGCCCGCCCACGATCGCGCCGAGCGTTGCGGCTTTCCCGCCTAAGAGCCCACCGAGTGCGCCGCCCATGCCGCCGGCGTTGCTTTCGGAAAAGACAACCGTGGGTGTCAGGATGAAATCCGCAGCGACCATCTGGCCACCGCCGATGTTGGAGTTACCGCGCATCTCACCGCCGCCGGCGAGTGCCCGCTCCTGCATCATGTTCTGCATGCCCTGGCCGCGTTCGACGACGATGAAGCAGTTCGACTGCTGGATCATCATGCGGATCAGGCTGACCGGCGACTGCAGGTTGTAGCGCGAGAGCGCCGCCATCACGTAGTCCTGCGGCTCGACGACCGCGACGGCGCCCATGGGCTTGTCGCATTTCTCGAGGTCCGATGCCTCGCCCTGCGCGCCCTGGGTGCCTGCTGCGCCCTGCACCTCCGAACCGCCCTTGCCCTTCTTCGTCCCCAGGATGCCTGCCTGCGCGCTGGTAACGACGAACAGACCGCAAAGAATTGCGGCAACAGAACGCACCACGATTGAATACGCCTTCATATCCCCTCCATTAGACCGACCACGGTACAGCTCGCTCGACTTGGCGCTCATTTGCGGAGCCTGGGGGGCCAGCCGCCAAGGGCAATATACCTTGGCACTCGCGCGCGTGTACATTCACGGCCATGCCTTCCGCCCGCCATGTCACCGACGTTGCGATCGCCGGCGCCGGTATCGCAGGCATCGCCGCCGCGCTTGAGGCCCTCGACCGCGGCCGGCGCGTACTGCTGGTTGACCGCGATGCCGGGGAGAACCTGGGCGGCCTCGCCCGGGAGTCATTCGGCGGGTTGTGGTTCGCCGGAACACCGTTGCAGAAGCGCTATGGGATCCGCGACAGTGTTGACCTGGGCTTGCGGGACTGGCTCGCCTGGGGCGAACTCGGGCCTGAACACCACTGGCCGCGGGCCTGGGCCAGGGCTTATGTCGAACGCTGCATCCCGGACGTCTATATCTGGCTGACGGGGCTTGGTGTCGAGTTCATGCCGATGCCGATGTGGGTCGAGAGGGGCCTGTATCTGCCGGGGAACTCCGTTCCGCGCTTTCACTTTGTCTGGGGAACCGGCCAGGCACTGATCGAGACGCTGACAGGCTGCCTGTTGAATCACCCGCGGCGCGAGCTGCTTGAGATCCATTACGGTCACCGGGTCGATTCCCTGGTCACGACCGGCGGGCGGATCAGTGGACTCCGCGGCGTGATCGAGCCGGACGGCAGGCCCTTCGAAGTCGCTGCTGAATCAGTCGTCATTGCCGCCGGTGGAATCAATGGAGATCTCGAGCGCGTTCGGCAGAACTGGCATGCGGATTGGGGCGAGCCCCCGCCAGTGATCCTGAACGGATCGCACCGATTTGCCGACGGAACACTGCACGTGGCCGCCGCCGCCGTGGGGGCAAGGGTTACGCACCTGGACTGGCAGTGGAACTACGCGGCGGGCATACGGCATTGGCGGCCGCGCAAGCCTGGCCATGGACTATCGCTGCTGCCGCCGAAATCCGCGCTCTGGCTCAATGCGCGCGGCGAGCGCATCGGCCCGATGCCACTCGTGACAGGTTACGACACGCACGACCTCGTGGCACAGATCTGCAGGCAGCCCGGCGGTTACAGCTGGCAATTGCTGAACCGAAAGATCGCCCTGAAGGAACTCGGCGTGTCGGGTGCGGAATTCAATCCCGCATTCAGGGAACGGCGGCGGCTCTCGGTTGCGCGCGATTTGCTGTTCGGCAATCGCTGGCTTTATGAAGAGCTGACGCGCAACAGCGAGGACATCGTACTCGCCGACACACTGCCGGAACTGGTCGAGCGGATGAATGCGCTCACTGGCGAAGACGTCGTCGACCTGGCAACGGTCGATGCGGCCGCCACCGGCTACGACGCGGCAATCGATCGAGGGCCGCGTTTCCACAATGACGAACAGCTGCGGCGCATCGCCTTCGCACGGCGCTGGCCGGGCGACCGATTGCGGACCTGCAAGTTCCAGAAGATCCTGGATCCAGGCGCGCGGCCATTGATGGCGATCCGCGAATTCGTGATCAGCCGCAAGAGCATGGGCGGCATCCAGACCGACCTCGAGTGCCGTGTGCTCGATCGCAGTGGCCAGCCGATCGATGGACTTTTCGCCGTTGGCGAAGCGGCCGGATTCGGCGGCGGAGGAATGAATGGCAAACGCAGTCTCGAGGGGACCTTTCTCGGTGGTTGCATTCTCACGGGCCGGATCGCCGGCCAGGCGGCCTGAATGAACTACCGGGATGCGATCAATATCGAGGACCTGCGCAGGATCGCGCGCCGCAGGTTGCCGCGCTTTGTCTTCACCTACGTTGACAGCGGCGCGGAGGACGAGATTACGCTGCGCGGCAATCGCGAGGCTTTCGCGAAGCTGCAATTCCGGCCGCGCACACTGGTGGACGTTTCGACCCGGGACCTGTCCACACAGATTCTAGGCAGGCATTCGGCATTGCCGATCGTGGTGGGCCCGACCGGACTGAATGGTCTGTCGTGGCGTGATGGCGACATGGAGCTTGCGCGCGCGGCATCACGCGCCGGCGTCCCCTTCGCGATGTCCACGGTCTCGATGAGCCTTGTCGAGGACATAGCGCGCGAGGCCCCGGGACGGCTGTGGCTGCAGGCCTATGTGTTCTCGGAACGGCGTATCACCGACGCGTTGCTCCGGCGCGCGCTGGATGCCGGATTCGAGGGACTCATGCTGACCAGCGACTTCCCCGTCGCCGGCAAGCGTGAGAGCGACTGGCGCACTGGCCTCTTGCCGAAGCAGCAGTTCACGCTCGCAACGAAGCTCGACATGCTGATGCACCCGCGCTGGCTCGCAACGGTTGCGACACACCGGCCGCGATTCGTCAATGTCGAGCGTGAGCTGGGGCCAGGCCACGACGTCAACAACTTCGTCGGCCACGGCATGTTCGATCCGTCATTCCGTTGGGACGACCTGAAGCGCTTCCGGGACCTCTGGCCACGCAAGCTGATGCTGAAGGGACTGCTGCGTGCCGATGACGCACAGCGCGCGGTTGCCGCGGGCGTGGACGGTCTCGTGCTGTCGAATCACGGCGGCCGGCAACTCGACGGTGCGATCAGCGGGATCGAGGCGCTGCCTGAAGTCGCGCGCGCGGTCGGCGGCAGCGTGTCCATCCTGATCGACGGCGGCGTGCGCCGCGGCAGCGACATTGCAAAAGCGATCGCACAAGGCGCGGAAGGCGTGTTGCTGGGCCGTGCGCCTGTCTACGGCCTTGCCGCCGGTGGCGCCGCGGGTGTGACGCGCGCGATCGAAATCCTCGCAGATGAATTCGACAGGACACTTGCGTTGACTGGCTGCCGAAATGTCGCGGAGCTGACTGCCGACCTTATCGCGACGCGCGCATGACCGAAGGCCCCCCGGGCAGCGATCGCCCACGGCAACCAATCAGAAGTTATGTGCTCCGCGGTGGCAGGATCACCCGCGCGCAAAGGCGCGCACTCGACGAGTTGATGCCGCAATGGGGCCTGCCATTCACGCCCGGTCCGCTCGACCTGGACGCGGCCTTCGGCCGCTACCGGCCGCGTGTGCTGGAAATCGGATATGGCGACGGCGCGACGCTCATAGAGTTTGCCCGCATGCGGCCCGACACGGATTTCCTCGGTGTCGAAGTCCATCCGCCCGGCATTGGGCATTGCCTTCTTGCGATCGAGGCCGGTGGCCTGACCAACATCCGCTTGATTGCACACGACGCTGTCGAAGTGCTCGAAAAGCAGCTGACGGCCGATTCACTGGACGAAGTACTGCTGTACTTCCCGGATCCCTGGCCCAAGAAACGCCACCACACAAGAAACGCCACCACAAGCGGCGGATCGTGCAACCGGCATTCGCCGCCCTCGTTGCCGACCGCCTGAAACCCGGCGGCACATTCCACCTGGCGACGGATTGGGAGCCCTACGCGCTGCAGATGCTCGAGGTGCTGAATGCCGAGCTGCGTCTCGCAAACGCGGCGGCGGACGAAGGCCGCGCGGAAAAAGGGGACGCTTCCCTTTTCCCGACAGGAAAAGGGAAGCGTCCCCTTTTTCCGACGCGCTTCGAGCAGCGCGGCCGGCGCCTCGGCCACGACGTCTTCAACCTCGAATACCGCCGTCGGCAGCTGCTCACATGAAGGGCGCGATGATCCGCAAGGCACCACTCAAAGCGGTGCGGGCAAACCCCGCAGGTTTTACGTCCTCGACTGCGGCTGCCATGTATTCCGCGACGACCGTGGCCACCGATTCGATGTCTGCCGGACTG
>JAENJD010000053.1 GCA_016844605.1 Steroidobacteraceae bacterium | reverse complement strand
CGAGATGCGCTTGATGCAGGAGTCCGGCCTGACACCGCTCGAAGTGCTGAAGGCTGCCACGACGAATGGCGCGATGGCACTTGGAAAAGCCGATGATCTCGGCGTGGTCGCGGCGGGACGGCTTGCGGATCTCGTCATTCTCGATGCCGATCCGCTGGCGGATTCCGGCAATCTCGGCCGCATCTATCGCGTCATCAAGGATGGCGTGGTCTACGACCCGCAGGCTCTGATGGACTCCATCCAATGATGGACCTGCTTGCATCGCTGATGGCCCTGCTCGTGTCGCTGTTCGACATCGCGATGCACCTCGACGTGCACCTGAAGGAACTGGTCGCGCAATACCACACCGGTATCTACGTGATCCTGTTCCTGATCGTGTTCGTGGAAACCGGCGTCGTGATCTGGCCCTTCCTGCCCGGGGATTCGCTGCTGTTCGTAAGCGGCGCGCTGGCTGCCGCCGGCGACATGGACATCGCGACGCTCATCATCGTGCTCATTTGTGCGGCGCTGACCGGTGACAACGTCAATTACGGGATCGGGCGCCTGGTCGGGCCGAAGGTGTTTCAGCGCGAGCGCTCGCGCTGGTTCAATCCCGCGCATCTCGCGCGTGCGCACGATTTCTACGAACGCCATGGCGGGAAGACCATCATCCTGGCGCGCTTCATGCCGATCATCCGCACCTATGCGCCATTCGTTGCGGGCATCGGCGCGATGCCCTACCTGCGCTACCTGAGCTTCTGCATTGTCGCCGCGGTGGTGTGGGTCGTCTCGCTGTGCCTTGCCGGTTATTTCTTCGGCAACATTCCGATCGTCAAGGACAACCTCAGCATCGTAATCGTACTGATCGTGCTGGTTTCGATCTCGCCGGCGATTTTTGCCTGGCTCAAGTCCCGATTTGGTGCCGGGTCGCAGGATCGCAGGTAACGGCTGAACCTGCGACCCGGCACCAAATTACTGCTGCCAGTTGGCCTTGCGCTTCATGTCGCCCCACAGGATGCGCCGGCCCGTGAGCCAGCCGTAGAGCGCGTCCAGCTTCCAGACCGACATGACCTGCCGGTAACCGAAATTCTCGAGGATCGCGACGACGAAGAGTGCGAATACGTGACGCGCCTTGGGATAGGTATGGAACGAAAGTTCTTCGAGTAACAGAGCCGTGGTCGAAAGCATCACGCCAAGCGCGAACGCCGCCGCGACGAAGGCCAGGAACGAAGTCCCGCTCATCATGCCGATCGCGAATGCGGTGCCCATGACCAGGAATCCGCCTACCTCGATCACCGGACTCAGCAATTCGAACAGCACGAAGAACGGGAAGGCGAGCCAGCCGGCGGAGCCGCTGTTTTTCGCAAAGCAAAGCTTGCGATTCTCCCAGAGACTCTCGGCAAGTCCCCGATGCCAGCGCTTGCGCTGCTTCGCGAGTGTCGCGAGGTCTTCCGGCGCATCGGTCCAGCACACCGGATCCGGGATGAACGCCACGCGATAGCGCACACCGCGTTCGCTCAGCTTGCGGTGCAGGCGCACCGTCATCTCCATGTCCTCGCCGATCACGTCGGCGCGGAAACCGCCGGCCGCGACGACCGTATCGCGATGGAATACACCGAACGCGCCGGAGACGATCAACATGCCGTTGATCGCGCTCCAGCCCAGCCGCCCGCCGAGGAATGCACGCAGGTATTCGACGACCTGCACGAGCGCCAGGGGATTGCGCGGCAATCCCACTTTTTCCAGCACGCCGCCGCGCACGACGCAGCCATTGATGATCCGCACCGTGCCACCGCAGGCAACGGTGCGCGGGTCCTCGAGGAAGGGCCGCACCACATGCTCGAGACTGTGCGGGTCGAGCACTGAGTCGGCGTCACCGCAGTAGAAAATCGGGTGACGCGCCGCGTTGATGCCGGCGTTCGTCGCATCCGCCTTGCCGCCGCCGTTTTCCTTGTCGATCACGCGCAGGTTCGGATGCGTCAGCGAGCGGTACACGCCGCGCACCGGCTTGGTCTTGATCTGCACCCGGTAGGCCTCGGGGAATGGCTGCAACTGGAATTCGCGCGTCATGACCGCGAGCGTGTCGTCCTTCGAGCCGTCATTGACGATGATGACCTCGAAGTGCTGGTAGCGAAGCTGCAGCAAGGCTCGAATCGACGTGGCGATGGTCGCGGATTCGTTGTACGCGGGCACGACCAGCGAAACCGGCATCTGCAGGTGCGAATAGACGCGCTCGGCGGCGCTGATGCCCTTCATGTAGCGGCGCAGGCCGAAGAGCGCGGTGAACGCGAGCCCCAGGTAAATGCTGTTCAGCACGATGAAGTAGCCGAGGAACAGCCACTGGATGCCCTCGAGAAAGCCGCGCAGGCTCATCCGAGGCTCTCCTCGGCGCGCACATGCTTCAGCATGTCGAGGGCATACGGATCGATGAGCCGCGCACGCACCGCTTCGATTCCCTCGGCAGTCATGCCGCGAAGCTTCAGCAGCGCCTGCGCCGCGCGATAGCGCACCCACCAGACGCGATCCCCCATCAGCTGCATCAGCAGTTCCGTCTCGGCGAGGTCTCCGAGGTGGCCGATCGCGAGTGCCAGGTTCTTGCGGATATCCGCATCGGCCGAAGACGCGTAGTGCCGCAAATCCGGCAATACGGAGGGCTCCAGCAGCACGAGGAGCGCCGCCGCGACGATGTGGTCGTCGCCCCCATGGCGCTTCAAAAGCTCAGTCGCCACTTCGCTGCCAAGCACCGCATCAACATGAGCGAGCCAGGGCAGCAGCGGCGGAACCTTGGCGGGCGCAAGCGACAGCATCAGCGCGCGGATCGGCTCGCGCGCGACATCGGCACCGGCATCGACCAGCAGTCTTGCCATCGCCTCGCCGGGCCAGCTTTCGCGCTCGGCGACCTGCAGCATGATGCCGGGCATCGCGCGCTGCGCGTCGATCTGCACGAGCGCCGCGGCCGCGTAGAAGGACACCAGCGCATTCACCGAAACCAGCTGCTCCTGCAGCGACTTCCAGGCCGTCGGATCGCGCAGGTGACCGAGCGTGCGGATTGCGAGGATCTGCTTGCCGACCTCGCGCGAATTCATCAGGTGGCGCGCGGCGGCGTCGAAACCCAGGCGCAGCGCCAGGTCATTCAGCCGGGTCGATGATTCACCGCGCACGGCATCGTGCAGCGCGTTCCACTCCTCCATCAGGAATGGCAGGTGCCGCGCGGGTAGCTTCGGCAGCTCCGGTGTGGCGCCCTCTTCGATCGCGATTTGCGTCAGTAGCGGCCGCCAGTTGCCGATGACGCGCGCGTGCAGGCGCTCCTGCCACTGCAGATAACGGCGCACGATCAGCGCGGTCGCCAGCATCAGGGCCGCCGCGATGGCGGCCACTTGCGCGCTGCGCCACGCCAGCGTGACGACGAGGTCAGAACCGGTGTTCAAGTCCAAAGCTGATCCGCACCCGGTCGTAGAGGTCGCCTTGCTCGTACCATCCCGCCTCCCAGGAGAGACCCCAGGCGGCACCGCGCCAATGCACACCGTTGACGCTGACGCTCCTGTTCTGGGTCACCAGGACGACGCCCGGTGCGACGGTCTCCGCTTCCTCGCCGAAGCCGAGTGCGAGCGTCACGTGGCTCGCATCGCCATAGTCGTGGGCAACGCGCAGGGAATGGCCGAAACTGGTCCCGAGTCCGGATGGCTGCGCACCGGTCAACGTGTAGGCGATGCGGAATTGTTCCGCGTATTGCTCGAGGGTCGCCGCGAGCGAATCGACATCCACGGCCGTATAACTGGAATGCCGCGCTCGAAGACCGAGACTGCGATCGCCGGGTAGCGTCCGGCCCACTTCCGCGATGAAACTCCATTCCGGCAGCACCTCGGCATCGGGTGCGAGATCGCCGGAAACGCTGTACGACCAGTCGTCGGACCCGCGATCCACGAATCCGAAAGAAAGCTGTGCGTCGCTCGCCTGGAATCGCTCCTCGGCGTGCAGCCCGCCGATGATGCGCCGGCGGTCATCGAGCGGTTTGTCCACGCCGAGCATGACCGCGCGCCAGGGATCGCGGCCGCCGGACAGGTCCTCGTAACTCGCGGCCAGCGAAATGCGCGTGCCACGACGCAGCAGGCGATCTTCCGCCAGCGCTGCGCGCTTTGCGGCCGGCCAGGTGGATTGCGGGAAGGCTCGTTCGGCCTCGGCGAGCAGCGCATCGCCGCGCTCGTAGTCCTCGAGCATCTCGAGCGCGGTCGCATTGGTCCGCCAGATGTCCTCATATAAAGGTGCGACGCGCCGCCCTCGCACGAGGAACGGCAGTGCTTCGGCAGGACGCTGCAGCGCAACCAGCGATTGCGCCTTGCCGAGCAGCCAGTCGGAATTGTTCGCATCGCGCGCGAGCAGGATGTCGTAGTGCGCCAGTGCCTCGTCATGGCGCCCGGCTTGTGCGCAGGAACGCGCCAGCACATAGCGCGCGTCGGTGTCGTCCGGATTCGCGGTGACGGCTGCCTGTGCGTCCTCGGCACCGCTGTGGGCCTGCGCAACTACGGCGCCTGCCCAGAAGCCGGTGGCCAGCGTTTGAATCAGCAGTCGTCTCATGGCGTGCGCTTTTTCTTGCGTGTGGGGCGCTGGGGAGCTTCCGGGGGCCTGTGCAGCCGCCGCCGGATCCGGGCCACCAGTTCCGGCGGGCTGAAGGGCTTGGTCAGGTAGTCGTCGGCACCGAGACTCAGGGCCCGCACGGCATCGTGCTCGCGGGTCTTCGACGTCAGGATGATCACGGGCACGTCCTTCCAGACCGGATTTGCGCGCATGCGCGCCAAAAGCTCGAATCCGTCCGTGTAGGGCAGCATCACGTCGAGCAGGACCAGGTCGACGGCCGGCCCGGCATCGATGCGTTCGGCGGCCTTGCGCCCGTCGGCAATGGTTTCGACCGTGAAGCGTTCCCTCTCGGCCAGGTAGCCGAGCAGGTAGGCCATGTGCACGTCGTCCTCGACGATCAGGAGGCGCTGCGGTGCGTTAGACTCGCTATTCATGTTGAGCCACCCGGCGTGAAGAATACTCGATGAGCGAAGACCTGCAACGACGGATTGATCAGCTTGAGAGAGAGCTCAAGGATCAGCGCTCAAAACTGGCCCAGGCGCTCCGGCAGGCGGAGGCCGCGGGCCGCACGCGCAGCGAGTTTCTCTCCAATGTCAGCCACGAGATCCGCACGCCGATGAACGGCGTCATCGGCATGACGACCCTGCTGCTCGACACGGAGCTGGATCGCCGCCAGCGCGAGTATGCAAGCGTGATCCGCTCGAGCGCCGACTCGTTGCTCTCGGTCATCAACGACCTGCTCGACTACTCGAAAATAGAGGCCGGCAAGCTCGAACTCGAACGGGTCGAGATGGACCTGCGCGCCCATGTCGAAGAGGTCGCAACCAATGTGGCGATCCAGGCCGCGTCCAAGGACCTGGAGCTGATCGTGGACGTCGCACTCGACCTGCCGGAGCGCGTGCTGGGCGATCCGGGCCGTATCCGCCAGGCGCTGACGAATCTCGTGTCGAATGCCATCAAGTTCACGCCCCAGGGCGAGGTCGTGATCCGTGTGACGAAGGAGCGTGCCCTCGGGGCCGCCATTGTGGTCCGCTTCGAGGTGCGTGACACCGGCATCGGGCTTGCGGCCGACGCGATCCCGAAGCTGTTCCAGCCCTTCATGCAGGCCGACGCCTCGACGGCCCGGCAGTACGGTGGAACCGGCCTCGGGCTTTCAATCGTCAAGCGCCTTGCGGAATTGATGGACGGCAATGTCGGCGCGAAGAGCACGCTGGGCAAAGGCTCCAACTTCTGGTTCAGCGCGCGACTGGAACCCTGCATGCGCGAGGTGCCTGCCGCAGCGCGCCAACCCGTGCAGGCGGGGGCCAGGCGGGTTCTCGTCGTCGATGACAATGAGACAAACCGGCGCGTGCTCGCGGAGCAGCTGCGAAACGCGGATTATGAAGTGGAGGTTGCCGAAGGCGCGGGCGACGCCTTGATGACCCTGCAGCGCGCCGTGGACGCCGGCAATCCGTACCAGGTCGTGCTGACGGATCACCGCATGCCGGGAATCGACGGCCTCGAGTTTGCGCGCCGCATCCGCAAGATCGAAGCCATCGCCGACGTGCGCCTGGTGCTCTATAGCTCGATCGACGACCGCTCGAGCCGCCAGGAATTGCGCGAACTGGGTTTCGCCGGCCAGCTGTCGAAGCCGGTGCGCCGCGCGGAGCTCCTGACGGCCATGGATCGCGTGCTGGCGCACGATGCGCTCGATTTCACGCAGCGGCTGCGCGCCATCGTGACACGCGACGTGATCGTCGAGGAACAGCATCGTCAGCCGCGCACGGTCCTGCTGGTCGAGGACAATCCGACCAACCAGCGCGTCGCGCAGCTTTATCTGGAGCGCGCCGGCTGCGAGGTCGCGATGGCCGCCGATGGCCGCGAGGCGCTCGCGGCCCTCGAATCACGGCGCTTCGATATCGTGCTGATGGACGTGCAGATGCCGGTGATGGACGGGCTCGAGGCGACACGCCGCATCCGCGAGAGCGAGCGCGGACGGCGCACACCGATCATCGCGCTCACCGCGAACGCCATGAAGCAGCAGATTGACGAATGCAAGGCGAATGGCATGGATGATGTCCTGCCGAAGCCGATTGATCGCGAACAGTTGGGCGCCATGTTGGATCGCTATGCTCCGGCGACCACGGCGGTGATCGGGCGGCATCATGTGAAACCCGCACCCGAAAAAACTGAAGCGCCTTCCGAAGTCTCGATGGCGCGATTCCGCGAAGTGACGGGGGGAGATGCGGAGCTGGCGCGCGGGCTGGTCGCGAGCTTTATCCAGAGTGTCACGCAGGTGCTCGCCGATATCGAGGCCGGTCTTGCGCGCGAAGACCTGGCGCTGGTGCGTCGCGCAGCGCATACGCTGGTGGGTACGAGCGCCAACATGGGCGCCACCCGGCTTCAGGCGATCGCGATGGCGATGGAAGATTCCGCCGGCCAGGCCAATGGCGCGGCGGTCGGCGAGCTGCTCGACGCGGCCCGCAGCCGGTATGCCGCCGCGCGCGCGGCCCTGGAAGTCGAAGCCTCCGGCTGACGAATTGGCGCCGGGTCGCACCGATAAAGGGGACGCTACCCTTTTTACTTCTGAAAAAGGGTAGCGTCCCCTTTATCGTGCGGACTTGCAACCCGGCACCAAGTAGTTACATCTCGACGGTGACCGGTGAATTGAGCGTCACGCCGAGCACCGTGCCGGCCGGCAACTCCACTTCTGTGCCTGTCTTCTTCGCGGCGGCGGTGCCTGCAGCTGCGCCAATCAGCGCGCCAATCACGTTGCCATTCTTGCCCATCTGATTGCCGATCACGCCGCCGATCACTGCACCGCCCGCAATTTTCGCGGTATCGCGGGCTGTATCGCTCTTCGCGGATACCTCCCTGATCGAGGCGGAAATCGGCGTGTCACTGCCGTCGGCGAGCGTCAGGTTGTCGAAATTGAGGCCGAGCGTCGGTGTGCCCCCGATCTTGTTGCTGCCGGAGATGACTTCCGTGATCGAACCCTGCAGCAGTGCACCGGCCTTGGCGACCACCTTGCCGCCGACGACCAGGTCGGAATTCAGGTTGGCCGCGACGCGATCGCCGACCTTCGCGTTCTTGGTCGTGATGGTCGCCGGCAACTGCACCGAAAACGAAGTACCCGCCGCAACCGTGTACTTGCGCGGGCCGGACGGCGCCACGGGTTTCGGTGCGGGGGCGGTTGTCGTCGTCGACGCTGTGGGCTTCGGCTTCGGCGCATTCGCCTTGGCGAGTGCGGCTTCGCGTTCCGCGAGGCTTTGCTCACGCTCCTTCAGCGCGAGCTCGGCTTCCTTGCGCGCAAGCTCTTCTTCCTTCGCCTTCATTTCGGCGTCCTGGTCGATCTGTGCCTGAACGGCCGGGTCCTCGCTCGAGGGCGCTGGCGGTGTCTTATTGCCGCAAGCGGCGAGCGCGAGAAATGCGATCGCGACCGGCAGGATCAAGGAAAATGAACGGGTCTTTGAACTAAACATGGTGTCAGTCTCCAGAATGTTGGCGCGAAGCTACTGCTTCAGGAAAACGATGCGCTGGTACAGGTCCACGAGTTGCGGAAGGAACTGATTCCAGTCGGCTGCGTCAACGTCGTATTTCCAGTCCGGGGTAGCCAGAGCCTCGACGCGCAGTTCGGTCATCAACAAGTATAAACGCTGGTCGTGGGCGACGATCGCGAT
This sequence comes from Steroidobacteraceae bacterium, assembly GCA_016844605.1. GTDB lineage: Bacteria > Pseudomonadota > Gammaproteobacteria > Steroidobacterales > Steroidobacteraceae > SCUD01. The sequence goes on along the minus strand of JAENJD010000053.1, from coordinate 6,331 downwards.
GCCGCGCCAGGAATCGCTGTGAATGGGTTCGTCAAAGCCGTGAACGATTTTTCCGAGCGGTGACCCGCCCGGCAAGCGCGCAATCGCTATCCACGCCGGCTGGCCGGCAATCTCGCCTGGTTCATCGCGCAGGATCTCTGCATTTGGCAAGCTGACCTTGAAGAATTTCGGAAAGCCCGTTTCGCGGAACCAGTCGCGCATCTCTTCCGGCTTGATTTCCTCGTCATTCTTGATCTGGTTGTTCATGTAGAGGATGCCAAGCAACCGGCCGCCCTCGTCGATGAAGGACACCGCGCCCGCGCCGTTGTTGTCGGGGTCGATGCCGTCGAGGATCGCGGGCTCGCCCGGGAACGGTGAGCGCACGTTGAAGATCTTCTGCGGGTTGCTGTAAACGCCGTCGCTGAAGTGCCCGAGGATGCGCCCAGCCTGGGCCGGGGCCGCGATCAGGGCCGCGGCTACCAGGGCGGTGGCAAAGATTCGTATGTTGCTCATCATCATGGGGAGTTTAGCGTTTTTTCGGTCGATTGCGCGGAATCCCATGTCGCTCGACAGCAACATCAGGCCGGGCTGTGACGGGCAGGCTTCCTTTCGTGGGCTTCGATCGCGGGCAGGCGCGATAACAGATACCCGAGTTCGTCGACCCCATGCAGCAGGCAGTGGCGCGCGAATGCTTCCATCGGAAATCCGGCGCGGCGGCCATCGGGCAGCTTCACCGTCGATGCCTCGAGGTCAATCTCCACCTCGGCGCCGGGATGAGCCAGCAGCCACAGATGAGTTTCCGCATCGACCAGCACCGGCAGCAATCCATTCTTCAACGCATTGTTGAAAAAGATGTCGGCGATCGAGGTGCTGATCACCGCGCGGATACCGTAGTCATGAAGCGCCCAGGGAGCGTGCTCGCGCGACGAACCACAGCCGAAGTTTCGACCCGCGACCAGGATGGAGCAGCCGGTCGATTCCGTACGATTCAGCACGAATTCCGGCTGCAAAGCACCGCTCGCATCGAAGCGCCAGTCCGCGAACAAGGCCTGGCTGAGTCCTTCGCGACTCGTCGTGGTCAGGAAGCGCGCCGGAAAGATCTGGTCGGTGTCGACATCGGCTGCCGGAAGCACGATCGTTCGCGAGCGGATACGGCGGATGGCTTGCACGATTCAGTGTCCTGTCTGGTTCAGGCCATCAGTTCGCGTGGGTCGGTGACGCGGCCGGTGACCGCCGCGGCGGCCGCCGTCACCGGGCTTGCCAGCAGCGTCCGTGCGCCCTGGCCCTGGCGCCCCTCGAAATTACGGTTACTGGTGCTCACGACGTAACGGCCGGCGGCCGCCGTATCGCCATTGATGCCGACGCACATCGAGCAACCCGACTCGCGCCATTCGGCGCCGGCAGCGGTGAACACCTCGTGCAGGCCCTCGGCCTCGGCCGCACGCTTGACCTGCTGCGAGCCCGGCACGACCAACATGCGCACGCCGCGCGCGACCTTGCGGCCGCGCAGCAGGGTGGCCGCAGCACGCAGGTCCGACAGCCGGGAATTTGTGCAACTGCCGATGAACACAATGTCGACCGCCTTGCCGGCGATTGCCTCGCCTGGTGCGAAGCCCATGTAACGCAGGGCCTTCAGAAAAGCCTCGTCGTCCCGCATTGGAATGTTTCCGCCAACCGGTATCGTCATGCCGGGATTGGTGCCGTAGCTGATCATCGGCTCGACATCTGCAGCGTCGAGTGCCGCTTCGCGATCGAATGCGGCGCCCTTGTCGCTTGGCAACTGGCGCCAGGCGACGAGAGCCCGGTCCCAGTCGGCGCCTGACGGAGCGCGCGGACGGCCACGCAGATATTCAAATGTCGTCTCATCCGGCGCAATCATGCCCGCCCTCGCGCCCGCCTCGATCGACATGTTGCAGACCGTCATGCGCTCATCCATGGAAAGCGCGCGAATGGCTTCACCGCGATATTCGATGATCATCCCGCTGCCGCCCGCCACGCCTATCTGTGAAATGATCGCCAGCACGAGATCCTTTGCACCGACGCCGCGGGAGAGCTTTCCGCGCACCTCGACCGCGAGGGCTTTGGGTTTGCGCTGCAGCAGGCACTGGGTCGCGAGCACGTGTCCGACCTCGGTCGTGCCGATACCGAAAGCGAGCGTGCCGAAGGCGCCATGCGTGCTGGTGTGGCTGTCGCCACAGACAATCGTCATCCCGGGCTGGGTGACCCCGAGCTCTGGACCGATGACGTGCACGATGCCGCGCCGTTCGTCGCGGAGCCCCAGCAGCTCGATTCCGGACTCAGCCGCGTTTCGCTCCAGCTCGGCGATCTGCCGGGCTGCCGATTCGAGCCGGATCGGCACGCCGCCGAATACCTGCTGCGTATCGGTCGGCGTCGCATGATCGAGCGTCGCAAGGCTGCGATCGGGCCGGCGCACAGATAGGCCACGCGAACGCAGCCGCGTGAAGGCCTGGGGCGAGGTGACCTCGTGGATCAGGTGCAGGTCGACATACAGCACCGCGGGTGTCTCGGCGGATTCGGGCACGACCTCGTGGGCCGCCCAGATCTTCTCGAACATTGACTGCGCGGTCATGCGACGACCCGATTGAGCATCCTGTATACCATCCGCGTCCAATACCCCTATATTGCGACCCCATTAAGGCTGAGAGTATGATCCGGGCACCTGTTTTGTATACAACAACGGGGTTGCCGCCTTAAACCCTGCGAGGATCCCATGCAGCACTTCAGCCCCACGACTTCCGCCCTCGCCGTCGCCGTCGCGAGCATCCTGGCCGCTGCGAACGCCGCCGCCGACCCCCAGTCGGAATCGCAACTTCCCGAGGTCACGGTTACTGCGCGGCAACGTGCGGAAAAAATCGAGGACGTCCCGGTCACCATCCAGGCCTTCACGGACGCGGAAATCAAGTCCGCGGGCATCGAACGCCCGTCTGACTTCATTGCGCTGACGCCAGGCGTTGCGCAGGTGCAGACGGCCGAGGCAGGCGACCTGCAGGTCGTGATCCGCGGCATCAACACCGGCCGCGACGCCGAGACGAACTTCGCGCTGGTGGTCGACGGCGTGTTGCAGACCAACCCCAATGCGCTGAACCAGGAACTCAACAACGTCACGCAGATCGAGATCCTGAAGGGCCCGCAGGGCGCCCTCTATGGGCGCAATGCCCTGGCTGGTGCCGTGATCATGACGACACGCAAGCCGGGCGACACCGCCGAGTTCGAGGTCGGCGCCGGCTACGGAAGCTACAACACCTACAAGGGCAATCTCTATATGAGCGGGCCGCTCGGCGACAACGCGAATGGCAGCCTTTCCGTCTATACGCGCAGCACCGATGGCCAGTGGACGAATACCCTGCTCGATTGCGACGACTGCACCGACTACTTCGAGGAGACCGGCGCCTCGGGACGCCTCACCTTCGATGCCGGCAACGGCAGCTTCGACGTGAAGGCCAAGTACTCGAAGGTCAAGTCCGGCGCCATTAAATTCAACGCCGCGGTGTCCTTTGCCGAGGCGGCGGCAATATTCGGCGCCCCGCCCTTCGACGAGGATCCGAACCAGCACAGCTTCTTCTATACGAACAACATCAAGCCCCGCAACGAACAGGAGAACATGGACTTTTCGATCAAGGGTGATTGGGACGTCGGTGTCGGAGAGCTGACCGCGGTGCTGGCGTACAACGACCAGACCAACTTCTTCCTCACCGACGGTGCGAGCGATGCGTTCTTCCTGTATGCGTTTACCCCTTCATGTTCGGCGTCCTTTGCCGCGCGGCTTGGCGACACGCCACTCCCGGCGCCGTTCAACTACGGCAATCCGCCGGGCACAATCGTGTCGTTTACGCCCTATGCATCGTCGTTCCAGCCTCCGTATGGACCGACAACCTGCGGTGGCTACCAGTATCAGCAGCGCGACCAGAAAGACTCGAGCCTGGAACTGCGCCTGACCTCGCCAGGCGACCAGCAGCTACGCTGGGTGGCCGGCATCTATTTCGCCGATATCGAGCGCCACGTGGTGGTCTCGCAAGGCTCCGACAATACCGGTGCTTCGCTGCAGCAGGACTTCCTGGCGCAGGCATTCGTGCCGACCAGTGGACCGAACCCCACTGACCTGCTGTACGACGATACTTTCAACAGCAAGGTCTACGCAGGCTTCGGGCAGCTCGCCTACGACGTGACCGAGGGTGTCGAAGTTGCGCTTGCATTGCGCTATGACACCGAGCAGCGCGACGTCGACAACAACGTCCCGACGGGCGCCAATGCGCGCGCGCAGACACCAACGTTCGCGTTTTTCTCGAACCCGTACATCAACCCCGCGTACACGGCGAACCCGGCGTTTGCCACTTCGGGCATCCCCAGCCGGTCCAAGACCTACAGCCAATTCCAGCCGAAGCTCTCGGTGAACTGGAAGGCCACTGATGATGTAACGGTTTACGCTTCGTATGGCTACGGTTTCAGGAGCGGCGGCTTCAACTCGTCAGGCAGCGAAGCCACGGTCAATCAGTTCTATAACAATGCGGCCATACCCGGTCAAAACCTGTGCCTCGGACCCAGCAGCGACTTCGATACGACCTTTGGCTTTACCCTGCCGCTCGGTCCGCCGGTGTGCACACCGGCTTCGGTTCGCAACCTGACCGAAGTCTCTGACGACTATCGAAAAGAGGTGTCGAAGGCAGCGGAGGCCGGCTTCAAGGCGAATCTTCTGGACCGCACTCTGTCGATCAACGGTGCGATCTACCAGACCAAGGTCGACGACATGCAGTTCTTCAACTTCTTCGCCGGCCCATTCGGCCTGTTACGGGTCGTGACGAATCTTGACGAAGTCACGATCCAGGGTGCCGAGTTCGACTTCCGCTGGCGCGCTACCGATGCCCTCTCGGTGTTCGGCGGCATCGGATACACGGACGGGCAGATCGACCGCTACGACGGGCGGCCGTACACCAAAGGCAACAAGCTGCCGTACTCGCCGGAATACACCGGCAATCTCGGCACCGAGCTGGTCGTCCCGATGGGCGGTTCGGGAATGGAATTCGTCGCCCGCGTCGACGCCTCGTTCGTTGGCGAGACCTGGTTCCACCCGGTGCAGACCGAGACGGTGCCGAATCTGGTGACCCAGTTCGGCTTCGGTCAGGGCAACTACAGCAAGCAGAAGCGCGATCCGTATGAAGTCATCAACGCGCGACTGACGCTCCGGAACGACCGGTGGAGTGCCACGGCCTGGGGCCGCAACATCGCCGATGAGGAGTACCTGCAGGAAGTGATCGTGGCGCCGGAGTTCGGCGGTGCGTTCATCCACGATTCCCCGGGCAGCAGCTACGGCGTGGACTTCAGCTACTCGTTCAAATGACCTTGGTGGCCTTGAGCCGCTTGTAACGTTCGCGGGGTATGCCGAGGAGTTCGAGGTAGATCGCGTCGTTGTGCTGGCCGAGCGCCGGTGACGGTGCTCGGATCCCGCCTGGGGTCTCGGAGAGCCGCGGCGCGACATTCTGCATCCGCAGCTTCCCGAATTGCGGGTGATCCACGGTCACGATCGACTCGCGCGCAATGAAATGCGGGTCTTCCAGCATCTCCGGCGCGCGATAGATCTGCCCCGCCGGCACGCCCTGGCGATCCATCAGCTCGAGGATCTCGCGCGTGGTCTGGCTCGCGGTCCAGCGCCCGATCAGTTCGTCGAGTTCCTTCTGGTTCGCGCCGGAATACCGTGTCCTGGTTCGCGGCGATCAGCACCAGGCCATCCCTGGTCGGGTAGACATTGGACGGCGCGACATTCGGCAGGATCGCGCCGGTACGCTCGCGGATGTGGCCGGTCTTGTCGTATTCCGTGATCAGCGATTCCATCATGCCAAGCACGGCCTCATAGATTGCCGAGTCAATCACCTGGCCGCGGCCGGTACGCTCGCGGTAGTTGAGCGCTGAAAGCGCGCCAATGCAGGCGAAAGTCGCGGCAAGTGAATCGCCGATCGAGATGCCGACACGCGAAGGCGGCGTGGAAGGATCGCCGACCACGTAGCGCAGGCCGCCCATCGCCTCGCCGATCGCGCCGAAGCCTGCGCGCGGCGCGTAGGGCCCGCTCTGGCCATAGCCGGACACGCGGACCATGATCAGACGCGGGTTGACCGCCGAAAGTTGTTCCCAGCCGAGGCCCCATTTCTCGAGCGTGCCGGGCCGGAAGTTCTCGACCAGGAAATCGGATTTCGCGACCAGGTCCTTCAGTACCTGCTGGCCCTCGGACAGGCGCAGGTCCAGCGTGATCGCCTTCTTGTTGCGCGCGACCACCGGCCACCACAGCGAGGGATCGCCCTGTTTCTGCCGGCCCCAGACCCGCATCGGGTCGCCCTGCCCC
>JAENJD010000052.1 GCA_016844605.1 Steroidobacteraceae bacterium | reverse complement strand
GGTGCTACGGCCCGCCGCCGGCGGTCCGGGTCCCCGGTCCCGAAGAGTGCAGAGCAGGACGAGGAGCGCGTGTCGTCATGGCTATCTACGACCTGTCCGTAAAGCCGGTGTCGCGCGGGGCCGGTCGCAGTGCGACCGCCGCCGCGGCGTACCGCGCGGCCGAGCGGGTCGAGGACCACACCACTGGCCAGGTGTTCGACTACACGCGCAAGTGCGGTGTCGAGCATGCCGAGATCGTGCTGCCGACGGAGGCCGCGAAGCGCGACATCAACTGGGCGCGAGACCGGCAGCAGTTGTGGAACGCGGCCGAGGTGGCGGAGAGGCGTAAGGACGCGCGCGTGGCGCGCGAGTACGAGGTCGCGCTACCGCAGGAACTGACCAAGGCGCAACGGCTGGAACTTCCATGCCCATATCCTGACGACGACCCGCCAGATCGAGGCGACCGGGCTTGGCGCCAAGACCTCGATCGAGTGGGCCGACACCGACCGGGCGAAGCGGGGACTCTGCTCCGGCAAGGAGGAGATCGCCGAGATCCGCGGGCGCTGGGCGGTACTCAGCAACGAGAAACTGCAGGAGCTTGGCCACGAGGCCCGTGTTGATCACCGGAGCCTGGAAGCGCAAGGCCTTGAGTTGCAACCCACCATCCATCTGGGACCGGCCGTCCACGGCATGGAACGCCGCGGGATGACGACGGACGTCGGAGAGCGGATCAAGGCCGAGGCTCAGGAGCGGCTCGAACTCGCCGCGGAGATCGGGCGGCTGCAGCGCGAGATCGAACAGGTCCACCGCTCGATCATCGAACTGTCGACGGACATCCGGGCCGCGCTCGCGGCCCGCAACACCGGCCTGAGCCAGTGGGCAGCCATGCGAGCGGAAGTCGGGCCGCAGCAGACGAACGAACAGATGCGAGAGGCCGCGCGCGAGCAATGGCTCGAGTACCGCGAGCAACAGGCCGGGAAGGGCATGGGTGTGGGTCAGGAAGAAGACACGGAGGCCATCCGGGGCCGACAGCAAAGCCACGACTTACCGGACGATGACTTCTCTCTCTGAACCTGCGCGTCACGCTGTCAAAAAATATTGGACATTTGTTGGACACCGCGTGCGAGGTGGGACTTAACTGCTTGAAAAGATGGCGCTCCCAGAGGGATTCGAACCCTCGTACCAGCCTTGAGAGGGCTGTGTCCTAGGCCTCTAGACGATGGGAGCGAGGCGCCTTTGAGTCCGTCCGGGGGCCGGAACGGGGGCTGGTATTATATAGGCCCATTACCTGACCTCAAGCAGACCGGATCTAATTGAACCAGCCAAATGACGGGGCTCCCGCCCCGGTAATCGTCGCGCGCGCCGATCATCCGCTCTCGCGTTCGATGATCTCGACCAGTGCGCTCAAGGTGCTGTACCAGTTGAAGGATGCCGGTTACCAGGCATTCCTCGTCGGTGGCTGCGTGCGCGACATCGTGATCGGCATGGAGCCCAAGGATTTCGACGTCGCGACAAATGCGTCGCCCGAGGAGGTCAGGCGCCTGTTTCGCAGCTGTCGGCTGATCGGGCGGCGCTTCCGGCTCGCGCACGTGCGCTTTGGTCATCAAATCGTCGAGGTCGCGACCTTTCGGGCGGCCGGCGATCCGATCGAGCCGGATGCGGACGACACGGACGACGAACCGGCCGAGGAGCCGCCGAGCGATGATCGTGTCCATGACGACGACACGGGGCGATTGCTGCGTGACAACCGTTACGGCACGGTCGACCAGGATGTCTGGCGGCGGGACTTCACCTGCAATGCGCTCTACTACAACATTGAGGACTTCTCGATCTGGGATTACGTCGGTGGTGTCGCCGACGTCAAGTCGCGGACGCTGCGCCTGATCGGCGACCCGGAAACACGTTATCGCGAGGATCCGGTGCGCATGCTGCGCGCGATCCGGTTCCAGGCAAAGCTGGGATTCTCGATCCACGAGGGCACGCGTGAGCCGATCGCGCGGCTCGCATCGCTGCTGGAACAGATTCCGCCGGCGCGCCTGCTGGATGAATTCCAGAAGCTGTTCCTGGCGGGCTTCGGCCAGCGCTCATTTGAATTGTTGATGGAGCACGGGCTGCTGGAGCAGTTGTTTCCGGCGACGGCCGCCTGGCTCGCCGAGGAACCGGATGGCATGGCGGCCCGGCTGATCCGCGCAGGTCTTGCGAATACCGACCGCCGCGTGCTCGAAGATCGCCCGGTGACTCCGATGTTCCTGTTTGCCGTGCTGTTGTTCGGCCCGATCTCGGCGGCGGCGCAGAAGCGCTTCGAGACCGGATCGCAGGCGGGCCAGGCGATCGCCGAGGCTGCCGACCAGGTCGTCGCTGAGCAGAATCGACGCATTGGCATACCGAAACGGTTTTCGATCCCGATGCGCGAGATGCTGGCGCTGCAGCCACGCTTCCACCGTCGCGAGGGCCGCCGCGCGCTCGCGTTCATCAGCCATCCTCGCTTCCGTGCTGCCTACGATTTCCTGGTGTTGCGCGCCGAATCCGGTAGCGAGGACCCGGCCGTCGCCCGCTGGTGGACCGAAATTCAGGAACTGCCGCAGGAAGAGCAACAGAAGCGGGTCGGGGCCGATGATGGCCCTTCCGGCCAACCTGCCGGTGCCGGCCGCCGCAGGCGCCGCCGTGGCGGCCGGCGGCGCAGCGCCCCCACGCCCGAGAGTTGATGCGGCCGATGGTCTGGCAGCCGGCCTATGTCGCGCTCGGAAGCAATCTCGATGATCCGCGCCTGCAGGTCGAGAGGGCAATCGGCGAACTCGCCAGTCTCGCAGACACGCGGCTGGTGCTGCGATCCGGCTTGTGGCGTTCCGCGCCGATGGGGCCACAGCACCAGCCTGACTTCATAAACGCCGTCGCGGGACTGCTGACCCTGCTGGATCCACATGCGTTCCTCGAGAACTTGCGCTTGCTGGAGCGGCGCCTGGGCAAGACCGAACCCTCCGTGCGTTGGGGGCCGCGCCTGATCGACCTCGATCTCCTGATGGTCGGTAATGCCCAATACGATGAGCCCGGCCTGCGCTTGCCGCATGCGGGCCTGCACCAGCGCAATTTCGTGCTGTATCCTCTGGCCGAAATCGCCCCGATGCTCTGGGTTCCCGGTCACGGCCGCGTAAGCAAGCTGCTTGAAGGGATCCCGGGTGACGGTATCGAACCACTGCTCGCACGGAATTCCGGTGCCTGAAACAAAGAAGGAAGACTGGCCCCACCGGCTCGTGGTGGTGGAAGGCCTGATCGGGGTCGGCAAGACCAGTCTTGCGCGCAAGCTCGCGGCCGCGGTCGGCGCGGAGACGGTGTTCGAGGAGCCGATGGAGAATCCGTTCCTCGAGCGCTTCTACAAGAGCCCGAAGGCCGCGGCATTCCCGGCCCAGCTCTTCTTCCTGTTTCAGCGCGCGCGTCAATTAGCCGCGCTGCGCCAGCACGACATGTTCGCACCGCTGCGCATTGCCGATTACATGCTCGCCAAGGATCGGCTGTTTGCGCGCGTGGTGCTGGACGACGACGAGTTCAAGCTTTACGAGCAGGTCTATGACCGCCTGGCACTCGATGCGCCGGTACCGGACCTGGTCGTGTTCCTGCAGGCGCCTATCGATGCGCTGCTGCAGCGCATTGACAGGCGCGGGATCACCTATGAGAAATACATCGACGCCGCATATCTCGAGCGGCTCGGCGATGCGTACACGCGCTTTTTCCACCAGTACACCGCCTCACCGCTCCTGATTGTCAATACGGCCGAGATCGACCCGGCCAACAATTCCCGTGACTTCGACGACCTGTTCGAGACGATCCGCGAGACCCGCAGCGGGCGTCACTACGTGAATCCGGTCAGGAGCTAATGCCGGTTGACGTGGCGCGCAAGCGCCCATTCCACGTGCTCGCGCACCAGCGCATCCGGGTGCTCGCGGCGCGCTTTGAGTGCGGCGACGATCTCAGGTGAAGTCGGCGCATTGCCAAGGGCGACCGCGACATTCCTGAGCCATCTCGCATACCCAAGCCGGCGCAGTGCGCTACCGGCGCTGCGATCGAGGTACTCCTCCTCGGTCCATTGAAACAACTCGACGAGACCGGGCGCATCGAGTCCGTGGCGTGCGCGGAATCCGGGCTCGGCGGCGAGGCCCGCAAACTTGTTCCAGGGGCAGACCAGCTGGCAATCGTCACAGCCGAAGATCCGGTTGCCGATCGCCGTCCGCAGCTCCTCGGGTATCGGGCCGTGGTGCTCGATGGTCAGGTAGGAAATGCAGCGCCGCGCATCGAGCTGGTACGGCGCGGTGATCGCGCCAGTCGGGCAGGCGGGAATGCAGGCATTGCAGGTGCCGCAGCGGTCCTTGGCAGGCGTGTCCACCGGCAGCGGCAGGTCCGTGAAGAGTTCGCCCAGCATGAACAGCGAGCCGGCCCGCGAATTGATCAGGTTCGTGTGCTTGCCGATCCAGCCGAGGCCCGCATTGCGCGCGAGCGGTTTTTCCATGACCGGCGCGGAGTCGACGAACGCGCGATAACCGAAGGGGCCGATCTCCACCTCGAGCATCGCGGCGAGGCGCGCGAGGCGCTGGCGAAGGATCTTGTGGTAATCGCGCCCCAGCGCGTAGCGGGCGACATAGCCCCGGCTGCCATCGGCGAGGACCGTCTGGGCCGGTGCCGCATCCGGTGCCGTGCTGTTCATTCGCACGCTGATGATGCGCAATGTCCCGGGCACGAGTTCGGCCGGCCGGCTCCGTCGCCGCCCGTGGCTTGCCATGTACTGCATGCCGCCGTGCCGGCCCTCGGCGATCCAGCGTTCGAGCCGCACCTCGTCCTCGGGCAATTCGATGCCCGCGACTCCGACCTGGTCAAAGCCGAGCGCAGTCGCAAATCCGGTCAACTGCGATCGCAGTGCGGAGAGCTCTTCGTCAGTGAGATTGCTTGCCATGGCGGCGTGGAGTGGCTGGCGGCCAGTATAATCACCCGCATGGAATCGCTGCCCGCCCTGGTCTATTCGGCCGCACAGGTGCGCGCGATGGACCGGCATGCGATCGATGTCATCGGAATTCCCGGACACACCCTGATGCAGCGCGCCGCCGAGGCGGCGCTTGCGCTGCTGCGGCAACAATGGCCGGACGCGAATCGCATCACCGTCCTGTGCGGTTCCGGGAACAATGGCGGTGACGGCTACGTGCTCGCGCGGCTTGCGCGCGATGCAGGCCTTTCGGTCAATGCCTGCGCGCTGGTTGATCCGCTTCAGCTTGCAGGCGATGCGGCGCACGCCTACGCGGACTTCACGGCGGCGGGCGGGCGCGACACGGGATTCCCGGGCACAGGTCTGGCCGTGACCGACATCGTGGTCGATGCGCTGCTCGGCACGGGAATCGACCGGCCGGTGGAAGGCGCCATGCGCGAATGCGTCGAGGCCGTGAACGCTTCCGGAGTGCCGGTGCTCTCGCTTGATCTTCCGTCCGGCCTCGACGCGGACAGTGGCCTCATCCGTGGGTCGGCGATTTCGGCGACGCGCACCATCACATTCGTCGCGCTGAAGGCGGGTTTGTTTCTCGGCGATGCCTGGGACTGCGTCGGCGAACTTTCATTCGCTGGACTCGGTATCCCTGAGGCGGCACGCGAGGCGCATGCGCCCGTCATCAGGCGCATGGACAGTTGCTTGCTCGAAGCGGCCTTGCCGCCACGGCGCCGCTCGGGGCACAAAGGCGATCATGGCCGCGTGCTGATCGTCGGCGGCCTTGCGATGCCGGGCGCCGTGCGGCTCGCGGGCGAAGCGGCGCTGCGGGCGGGAGCCGGACTGGTGACAGTTGCGACCGATGCGCAAAGCGTTGCCTCAATCATCGCAGGCCGGCCGGAATTGATCTGCCACGCGGTGAAATCCGCCGCCGAGCTGGAAAAGCTGCTGGATGCTGCCGATGCGGTTGCGATCGGGCCGGGCCTGGGGCAGAGCCGCAGCGCCCGCGATTTCTTCGGCACCGTCACCGGATGTGGCAAGGCCATCGTGCTCGACGCCGATGCGCTGACGCTGCTGGCGGAAAAGCCGCGGCATCGCGATGACTGGATACTCACGCCGCATCCCGGCGAGGCCGCGCGCCTGCTCGGCACGGATGCCGCGGCCATCCAGCGCGACCGGCTGGGATCGGCGCGCGCAATTGCTGCGCGCTATGGCGGTGTCTGTGTGCTGAAGGGTGCCGGCACGCTCGTCGCTTTGGAAGAGTTGCTGCCCTGGGTCTGCGATTGCGGCAATCCCGGCATGGCAACTGCCGGTGCCGGCGATGTGCTGACCGGAATCATTGCGGCGCTGGTCGCCGCTCGGTGCGAACTCGAGCGGGCCGCGGCCGCCGGCGTGCTGTTGCATGCGCGCGCCGGAGATCGGGCGGCACTCAGTGGCGAGCGCGGATTGGTTGCCGGCGACCTGATCGCGGAGTTGCGGGCCCTCGTGAACCCGCCATGGAACTGAACCTGCCGGATGAAGCGGCGACAGTGCGCCTCGGCGCGGCGCTTGCGGACAGCTTGCCGGACCTGCGAGGCGCAAGCCTGTTGCTCGCGTTGCAGGGGGACCTCGGCACGGGCAAGACCACGCTGGCGCGCGGGCTGCTGCGCGCGCTCGGTGTCGAGGGCGCGATCCGCAGCCCGACATTCACACTCGTGGAGCCGTACGAGACCAGGGCGGGCACGATCCATCACCTCGATCTCTATCGCCTGCAGGGCGCGCAGGCGGAACTCGATGCGATCGGTTATCGGGACTACCGCGGCATGCCGGGCCTCGTGATCGTCGAATGGCCGGAGCGGGGCGCTGCGGCGCTCGGCGTCGCGGACCTGAGTATCACCATCGAGCATCAGGCCCTCGGACGGCGGCTTTGCATTGAAGCCGCGACGGACGCCGGGCAGGCATGGCAGGGCGCTTTAAGATACGAGCGTATCTGACTGAAATACTTGAATTAAAGTGTTTCCGTCGCTAGAGTGCAGCGAGCTTCGCCCGGCAAGAGTTGTCATGCGGTCATTGCACTGGATCAAAGCCTGCTTTGTGGTGGTCGCTGCGTTGCAGGCAGCGACTGCCACCGCGGCTGCGGATCTGCAGGAAATCCGCCTCTGGGCCAGCCCGGATTCGACCCGCGTGGTGCTCGATCTCTCGGCGCCGGTCAGCTATTCCGTGTTCACGCTCTCAGACCCGGAACGCATCGTCATCGACCTCGAGCAGGCGGGCGCGGACTCGGTGCGACTGCCTGCGTCGGCTGTCGTCGGCATCGTGAGCGGCGTTCGCGTCGCGGCCCGTGACAACGGCGGGCTGCGCGTCGTGCTCGATCTGACGACCAGGGTCGAACCCAAAAGCTTTCTGACGCCGCCGAACGAAACCTATGGCCACCGGCTGGTCGTGGATCTCGGTCTCCAGCAGGCACAGCGGCCGGTCAAGGTGGCCAATGACGGCAACAGCCAGCGCGATGTCGTGGTGGCAATCGACGCCGGCCACGGCGGCGAAGATCCGGGAGCCATCGGCAAGTCCGGCACCCGCGAGAAGACGGTTGCGCTGGCGATCGCCCGAAAACTTGCCGAGCGGATCAACGCGGAACCCGGCATGCGCGCGGTGCTGACGCGCGACGGCGACTACTTTGTGCAATTCCGGGAGCGCATCAAGCGCGCGCACGACCAGAAAGCGGATCTCTTCGTCTCGGTGCACGCCGACGCCTTCGTCAACCGCTCAGTGCGCGGCTCGTCTGTCTATGTGCTGTCGACGCGCCGCGCGAGCAGCGAAGCTGTGCGCATCCTGGCCGATCGCGAGAATGCGGCCGACCTGATCGGCGGCGTGTCGCTGGACGACAAGAGCGATGTGCTCGCGTCGGTGCTGCTCGACCTGTCGCAGAACGCGTCGATCAGCGCGAGCCGCGATGCGGCGACCCGCGTGCTCGAGGAACTGGATCGGGTAGGCCAGCTCAAGAAGAGCGAAGTCCAGCACGCGAGCCTGATCGTGCTGACATCCCCCGACGTCCCGTCGATGCTGGTCGAGACCGCTTACATCTCGAACCCAGAGGAAGAGCGGCGCCTGCGTGATCCGGATTACCAGTCGCGCCTGGCCGGCGCGATGCACGCGGGCCTGCGCCGGTACTTCCACGATAATCCGCCGCCGGGCACGCGCATTGCGATGCTGGCCGCGCGCGAGCGCGGACAGGCCATGCGCCACGTCGTTTCGCCCGGTGAAACGCTGGTCGCCATTGCCGCGCGCTATGCGGTGACCCAGGATGCGCTGCGCCGCCAGAACCGCCTCGACGGCGGCCAGCTCACGGCGGGAACGATCCTCGAAATACCGGTTTCCGGCACCTGATCCACGACGTGGCGCACTGCTAGACTGGATGGCCCGCCGGGCGCGCCATGCCGATTCAGATCCTTCCAGACCCGCTGATCGACCAGATCGCCGCCGGCGAGGTTATCGAACGCCCGGCGTCGGTCGCAAAGGAGTTGATCGAAAATGCCCTCGATGCCGGGGCGCGCCAAATTTCGATCGACGTGGAGCGTGGTGGCATTGGGCTCCTGCGCGTGCGTGACGACGGCGTAGGCCTGGAATCAAGCGAGCTGCCGCTCGCGCTCGCACGCCATGCGACCAGCAAGATCGCGTCGCTCGACGATCTCGAGCGCGTGATGACACTCGGCTTTCGCGGCGAGGCGCTGCCGTCGATTGCGTCGGTTTCGCGGCTGCGGATCGCTTCACGGACTTCCGCCGCCCGGAGCGGCGCGGAAATCGAAGCTTCGGATGGGCAGGTGGATCGCCCGCGACCGGCCGCGCATCCAGTGGGCACGACGGTCGAGATCCGCGATCTTTTTCACAAGATTCCCGCGCGGCGCAAGTTCCTGCGCGCCGAGGCAACCGAGTTTCAGCACGTGTTGCGCACGATCGCGCGTCTTGCGCTGTCGCGATTCGACGTCGCATTCACGCTGACGCACAACCGCAGGGAGCAATTCGCGTTGCCGGTGGCGGAGAGCCGGCTTGAAATGGAGACTCGCGTTGCGAGGCTGGTCGGCGCGGATTTCATTTCAAACTCGCTGCATATCGAGCACGAGCACCAGGGTCTGAGGCTGGCGGGCTGGATCGGAATGCCTTCGCAGGCGCGCGCGCAGGCGGACCGCCAGTACCTTTTCGTCAATGGCCGTATGGTGCGCGACCGGCTGCTGGTGAATGCCGCGCGGCTCGGTTACCAGGACGTCATGTATGGCGCCCGCCATCCGGCCTGGCTCTTGTACCTGACGCTCGATCCCGTGCAGGTCGATGTCAACGCCCATCCGCAGAAACTCGAGCTGAGATTCCGCGACGGTCGCGGAGTGCACGACTTCGTGTTCCGGACGCTGGAGCGCGCATTGGCTACGACCCGCGCGGCAGCCAGGGACATACCGCCGGCTCCGGCGGCAGGACTCGTCGGTGGTGCTGCGGAATATGCGCCTGGCATGTTGCGACTCGGCGAACCCCCGCACTCGGGTTACAGCGTCTCAGGATCCACGGGGGACGCGCGACCCGTTCGCGAAGGGCCTTCCGGATCGACGGAGGCGCCGCTCGGCTATGCCGTGGCGCAGCTGCATGGGATCTACATCGTCGCGCAGACGACGGACGGCATTGCGCTCGTGGACATGCACGCGGCGCATGAGCGCATCCTCTACGAGCGCCTGAAAACCGCGGTCGATTCGGGTCACGGTGCGCGCCAGCCGCTGCTGGTGCCAGCCGTCATTGATTGCACGACGGCGGATGCAGAACTCGCAATGCAGCACCAGCACGAGCTCGCCGCGGCGGGCATCGTCGTGGATCGCGTCGGGCCCGGCACGCTCGCCATCCGCGAGGTCCCGATAGTGCTTGCGGGGCAGGACGTCGGTGCGGTATTGCGCGACGCGCTGGCCGATCTCGGTCAGCATGGCGCGACTCACCGCATCGTCGAGCGCCAGAACGAACTGCTCGCGAATATCGCCTGTCGCAGCGCCGTGCGCGCACATCGGATGCTCTCGATCGACGAAATGAATTCGCTGCTGCGCGACATGGAACGCACCGAACGCTCCGGGCAGTGCAGCCACGGGCGTCCCACCTGGACGCACGTGACACTCGCCGAACTCGATCGGCTGTTCATGCGCGGACGCTGATGCTGGCATTTCCGGCGATCCTGTTGATGGGCCCGACCGGCGCTGGCAAGACCGGGCTCGCGGCCGAACTCGTCGCGCGACTGCCACTCGAGATCGTCAGTGTCGACTCGGCGATGGTGTTTCGCGGCTTGGACATCGGCACGGCGAAACCCGACGCGGAATTGCTGGCGCGCGCTCCACATCACCTGATCGACCTGATCGACCCGTCCGAGAGCTATTCGGCTGCGCGTTTCGTCGCCGATGCGACGCGGGTGATGGGCGAAATCCATTCGCGGGGCCGGGTGCCGTTGCTGGCCGGCGGCACCATGCTCTACTTCCGCGCCCTGCAGTCGGGGCTTGCGAAACTGCCAGCGGCCGATCCGGCGCTGCGCCAGCGGCTGGAGGAGCGTGCAGCTCGGCTGGGATGGCAGGCAATGCACGGGGAGTTGCAGCGACTCGATCCGACTGCGGCTGCCCGCATACGCCCCGCCGATCGGCAGCGCATCCAACGTGCGCTGGAAGTGATCGAACTGACTGGCAGGCCGATCTCCTCGCAGCAGCGCGAAGACCTGCGTGGTGCGGCGCGTGCCAGCGACCTGCGACTCGTGATGGCGCCGGCGGATCGCAAGCTGCTCGGCGAACAGTTGGCGGTGCGCTTCCAGGAGATGATGAGTCGCGGTCTGATGGATGAAGTCCGGCGTCTGCACGCACGTGGCGACCTGCATGTGGGCATGCCGGCCTTGCGGCTGATCGGTTACCGCCAGCTTTGGGCTCATGTCGAGGGTCGAATGGATCTGGACGAGGCCATTTCGCGCGCAATCATCGCGACCCGCCAGCTTGCCCGCCGGCAACTGACCTGGTTGCGGGCCGAACCCGGTGCAGAGTGGTTCGACGCATCGGATCCGGCCTTGATCGACCGGGTGTCCGCCCGCATCAATGGCTGGCTGGCCGCTCACTGAGAATCGTTCCAGGCCTGGTGCTAGACTCTCAAGCTTGCGGGCCGCGCAGTTTGCGTTTGACATATGCCCGTAGCGAGTATGGTGGAGCCGCCGAATCCCCGTAGAGCGGCAACAAAGTACGAGAAAAAACAAGGAGATACCATGGCCAGAGGTCAATCATTGCAGGATCCGTTCCTGAATGCGCTGCGAAAGGAGCGGGTGCCGGTTTCCATTTATCTGGTCAATGGCATCAAGCTTCAGGGCCAGATCGACTCCTTCGACCAGTTTGTCGTACTGCTGAAGAATTCGGTCAGCCAGATGGTCTACAAGCATGCGATCTCGACCGTCGTGCCGGCGCGCAATGTGCGCCTGCCATCAGCCGAGGGAGATGATGAAGTGGAACCCGCCAAGGAGGCGGAGCCCAGTTGATCGGAGACCCGTTGCGGTTGCCGGTGGGACCCGTTGTTCGAACGGCCTGAGCGGGGCGAACGCGCGATCCTCGTGCGCATCGGCTTGGGCAAGCCGGTCAGCACGGATGACACCGCTGAATTCGATGCGCTCGCGCGCTCCGCGGGCGCACTGCCGGTCGAGACGATCTCGGGCTCAAGGCGCGTGCCCGATGCCCGCTTCTTCGTTGGTAGCGGCAAGGCCGAGGAGATTCGGCTGCGGGTCGCCGCGACCGATGCCGAGCTCGTGCTGGTCGATCACGCCCTCTCGCCGAGCCAGGAACGGAATCTGGAGGAGCTGATCGGCCGCCGCGTCCTGGATCGCACCGGCCTGATCCTCGACATTTTCGCGCAAAGGGCCAGGAGCGCCGAGGGTCAGCTCGAAGTCGAACTCGCGCAGCTTCGCCACCTGTCGACGCGGCTGATCCGCGGCTGGACCCACCTCGAGCGCCAGAAGGGCGGCATCGGATTGCGGGGCCCCGGCGAGACCCAGCTCGAAACCGACCGCCGGCTGATCAGCAAGCGGATCCGCACGCTCGCAGCAAAGCTCGAAAAGCTTGCGCGCCGCCGCGACACCGGCCGCTCGGTACGCAAGCGCGTACCCGTGCCGGCCATTGCCATCGTCGGTTACACGAATGCCGGCAAGTCTACGTTGTTCAGGGCGCTGACGGGAAGCGACGCCTATGTTGCCGACCAGCTGTTCGCGACCCTTGACCCCACGGTACGACGCCTGCGGATGCCGCATACACCGGACCTTGTGGTCGCCGATACCGTGGGTTTCATACGCGACCTGCCGCACGAACTGATGGCTGCCTTCCGCTCGACGCTGATGGAGGCCAGGGACGCCGACCTGCTGTTGCATGTCGTAGATTCTTCGGATCCCGAGCATGACCGCCGCATCGAGCAGGTCGATGAAGTGCTTGCAGGTATCGGCGCGGGCTCGATTCCACAGCTGCGCATTTACAACAAGATCGATCGGCTCGACCGGCCGGCGGAGCTCAGGCGCGACTCGCAGGACCGCCCAGGTGCAATCTGGCTGTCCGCGGCCAGCGGCTCGGGGCTCGGCTTGCTGCGGGAAGGCCTGCAGGAGATATTCGGCCAGTCGGCGATGCGCCTGTGCCTCGCAGTGCCGCCGCAACAAGGCCGATTGCGAGCGCGTCTCTTCGATCTCGGGCTCGTACAGAGCGAGACGGCCGTCGACGATGGCGGTTCCCTGATCGTCGTCGTGGCATCGCATCAGCAGGTCGAGGCGCTGTGCCGCGAGGCAGGGGTCGATTTCCTGACTGCGATTTCACCTTGTCTGCCCGCCGGGGGCTTCGTAGAATTCCCGGACGAGACCGCCTCGTCCGCGGCCTGATAGTGTTTCCCAGAGTGAGCGTACGAAATGGCCTGGAATGATCCCGGCAAGAATAAGAATCCCTGGCAGCGCAAGCCGGGCCAGGGGCCGCCGGACCTGGATGAGGTCGTGCGGCGATTCCAGAAATGGCTTCGGTCGCTGTTCGGCGGCGGCTCGCGGCCCCCGGGCAACGGCGCGGGCGGTGGCGGCCGTGCGTTCGGGGTCGGCTACATTGTGGCTGGCCTGCTGATCATCTGGTTTCTGACCGGGTTCTATCAAAACGATGCGGCCGAACGCTCCGTCATCACGCGCTTCGGCAAGTATGCCGGCACGACGACGGCCGGACTTAATTGGCGGCTGCCCTGGCCGATCGACCGCCGTTCGGTCGTCAATGTCACCGAATTCAAGAGCTTCACGTCCACGCCGCGCATGCTGACCCAGGACGAAGCGCTGGTGGACATCGATCTCGCGGTCCAGTACCGGCGGGCAGACCCGGTGAAGTTCACATTCAACGTGCGCGATCCGGAGGCGACCCTCGGCGAAGTCAGCGAGAGCGCGATCCGCGAGATCATCGGCCAGAACACGCTCGACTTCGTGCTGGAGCAGGGACGCCAGGAAATCAGCGCAAAGACCAAGGAGCTCGTGCAGCGGACCATCAGCGCCTACAACACCGGCATCGAGATCATCAGCGTCAATCTGGTGGACGTAAAAGTCCCCGAGCAGGTCGCGCCCGCGCAGGCGGACGCGACCAAGGCACGTGAGGACAAGGATCGCGCGAGTCTGACGGCCCAGACCTATGCCAGCGACATCGTGCCGAAAGCACGCGGCCGCGCGGTCAGCGTCGTCCAGGATGCGCTCGCCTACAAGGCGCGGGTCATTGCCGACGCCGAGGGTGAGACGTCGCGATTCGGCGCGCTTGCGGCCGAGTACGAGCGCGCGCCCGGCGTCACCCGCCAGCGCCTTTATCTCGAGACGATGGAACAGGTACTGGGCTCGTCGACCAAGGTGATCGTCGACACCAAGGGCACCGGCAACATGATCTATCTGCCACTCGACAAGCTGCTGGAGCAGCGCGGCCTGCAACGACAGCCCGTCGAGACGCCACCGACGATCCGCCTCGAAGACGGCAGCTCGGTCGAGGCAGCGGACCCGCGCGCGCGGAAGGATCGATGATGGCCGGCCGAATACTGACAATCCTGGTCGGCACGATCGTCGCCGTCTGGCTGCTGATGAGCACCGTATTCCAGGTCCAGGAGACCGAGGTCGCGATCAAGTCCCGGTTTGGCGAGATCGTCAAATCCGATTATGAGCCAGGCCTGCATTTCATGATCCCGGTGGTCAATACCGTCCGCAAGTTCGACCGGCGCGTGCTGACACGCAACTATCCTGCTGAGAAGTTCCTGACCAGCGAGGGCAAGCGGCTCAACGTCGATTTCTACGTGAAGTGGCGTGTATCGGACGTAAGCCAGTACTACCAGGCGACCACCGGGGGCGATGAGGAGGTGGCTGCGGCGCGCCTCGCCGAAATCGTCAAGGACGGCCTGAAGGGCGTCATCGCCAAGCGCACGATTCAGCGGGTGGTCGCGGCGGAACGCGCCGAGTTCATCGGCGAAATACTGAAACTCGCCGGTGAGCCGGTCAGCCAGCTCGGCCTGACGCTCGTCGATGTCCGCGTCAAGCGCATCGATCTGCCGGACGAGGTTTCCGAATCAGTTTTCAATCGCATGCGTCAGGACTTCCTCCGCGTAGCCTCACAGCTGCGAGCGGAAGGCGACGAACAGTCGCAAAGAATCCGTGCCGAGGCGGAGCGCGAGCGCA
>JAENJD010000051.1 GCA_016844605.1 Steroidobacteraceae bacterium | reverse complement strand
GGCCCGGTCAAACCGGACCGCAGAAACCCGCATTTCCCGCAGCCCCGTTTGCCGCTAGGATGCGCGAGCCCCGCAGGGCCGCCAGGAAGCCATGCAACTCAAGGACATACGAGCGCTTGTCGCCACCGATCTCGAAGCGGTTGACCTCGAGATCCGCCGCCAGCTCGCGAGCGATGTCGCACTCGTCAGCCAGGTCGGGGATTACATCGTGGGCGCGGGCGGAAAACGCTTGCGACCGCTGTTGGTCGTGCTGGCCGCGCGCGCTGCGGGCGCTCTGAATTCGGCCCACATCCCGGCGGCCGCGCTGATCGAATTCATCCACACGGCAACGCTTTTGCACGACGACGTCGTGGATGATTCCGCCAAGCGCCGTGGCCGCGATACGGCGAACGAAATGTTCGGAAGCCCGGCCTCCGTGCTGGTCGGCGATTTCCTGTATTCGCGCGCTTTCCAGATGATGGCGGCGCTCGAATCACCTGCCGTGATCCGCGTGATGGCCGACGCGACCAACACGATCGCGGCTGGTGAGGTACTCCAGTTGATGAACTCAGGCGACCCGGATACGACCGAGCTGCGCTACCTCGAAGTCATCTACCGCAAGACCGCACGCCTCTTCGAGGCGGGTGCGCAGATCGCGGCGATCGTCGCTCATGCGCCGCCCGACCTCGAAGCCGCGCTCGCGCGCTACGGCAAGCACTTGGGGATTGCATTCCAGCTGATCGACGATGCGCTCGACTACCGGGGCAACGAAGCCGAGCTTGGCAAGAATGTCGGCGACGATCTTGCGGAGGGAAAACCGACGCTGCCGCTGATTCACGCGCTGCGCCACGGCGACTCCGCGGCGACCAGGATGATCCGCGATGCCATTGAGGCGGGCGGCACCGAGGACCAGGGCCCGATTCGCGCCGTCATTGAAAGCACGGGGGGGCTTGATTACACTGCGCGACTCGCTGAAAGCGAAGCGCGCCGGGCTACCGAGGCATTGGCCGAAGTACCCGCATCGGCCTATCGCGACGCGCTCGGAGCGCTGGCGCGATTCGCGGTAACCCGCAACGCCTGATTAGTCCGCTGTCCCGCCAATTCGGGGTGTAGCTCAGCCTGGTAGAGCACTACGTTCGGGACGTAGGAGTCGCAGGTTCAAATCCTGTCACCCCGACCAAACATTACCCTTCAGTCAGGAAGGGCAGACGAGCGGGCGCCACGGGCACCGCTTTTTCCGGTTATCGGAAGTTGACGCGCTGGGCTGCAAGAAACACATCGATGTCACCTGAGCCCGTGACGTCGTCGCTACCGATTTCCGCGTATCGATTCCATTCGATGCGAATGCCAAATCGCTTGCTCGCACGGTCTATCGACCTTTAACACTGAAGACTATTTGCTGGCGCGATGCAGTTCCCATTCCCAATTCGCGTTGCTGACGATTCGGAAAATATAGATCTTGCCTGCTTCGAATTGGGTGGCTGATTCGTTGAAGCGTTTGGGTCGGTGAAAGCCGAATGTGAACCCGCCAGAGACAGGGTTGTTGCCAGTAAACTTGAGACCCAGCAGGTGTTCGCCCGGCTCAAGGCTGAAGGTCACTTCTTCGCCATCCCTGATCCGTGCAGCGTCTTCCCCGTCGATTGTGAGAACTGTGTTCATTGCACTGCCTGCAATTTGCGAGTCCCGCATTACGTGCACGGTCGCGCTTGCGGCGGGATCTTTGGCGGGCGGAAGACCCATCACTCTTTTAGGTGGCACCGTATCGTGCTTTAACTGCGGGTTGGACGCTTGGATCGCACAACCGGCAAGTGCAATGGCGACGACTACTATCAGAATGGTGCGCATGCGATCGCTACTGCATCCATCTCGCCCTGTTGACCTGTGGCACGGGCGGTCTGGCCTGCCATTTCCCGATGCTGCCGCAAATCCTACTCCTTGGCTTGCTGGCCTGTATCCGGCGATCGCCCAGCCCTGCCCGTACCAGTGCGGCCAAGTGGCAACTGGCCCACCTGCGACAGCCCGGACACCACGCGTCGAGGCCGTGGCCGTTTTCGAGAAAGGCGCGAAACGTATCGAGGACGATGGGTTGCATGGCCGGAACATGTTGTCCGGACTGGCTCAGGGCGAGAGCCTGCATGATTGGCGCAAATGACGAAAAAAGGCCCGGTCACAAGGCTGCGGTTCGGCTACTTCACCCGCACCCGCGTTTCCCTGGCAGGGACCGCCGGTAACGCTTCACCCCGACCAGTTCAATTCACCAATCGACCACTTGGCCGAGTCCTCTCTGCTGCGCTTGCGCGAGCACAAAATCGGCAGATATCAGATCTTCGGCAACCATCCCGAGCGACTTGAAAAGCGTGATGTCTGATTCGCCACTGCGCCCGGCGATCTTGCCCTCCAGCACATCGCCGATACTGCCAAGAATGTGATGGTCGTCGACCAGACCGGCCTGCTTGGCGCGAATGAACTCGCCGGCGAGCACCAGCGCACTTTCCTTGTAATCAGTGAAGTAGCGCGCCCTTTGCACCACTTCGGGCTCCACCTCGGAAGTGCCTGGAACGCCGGAGCCCACCAGATTCAGGTGCTGCCACGGCTGCAACCATGTCGCGCGATAATACGGTTCGGCAGCGGCCGTCAACGTACACACGACATCGGCACCGGCGGCCTCCTCCGCTTTCGCCACCGCGCGCATGGAACAGTTGAGCTTCCCTTGTAGCGCTGAAGTGAGCGATCGGGCGCGCTCGATGTCCCGGCCCCAGACGATGATCTCCTCGAAGCGACGCACCTGCATCAATGCCGATGCATGCGTACGGGCCTGCTCGCCATATCCGAATAGTGCCAGGCTGCGCACATTCTTTCGCGCCAGCACGTCGGTAGCGACCGCGGTCGCGGCCGCCGTGCGAATGGCCGTGATCTCACGCGCATCGAGGATGGCTTTGGGAGCGCCATTGCGGGTGTCGAAGAGCAGCACCATGCCCTGATGCGAGCCGAATTCCGTGCCAAAGTTGCCCGGAAACACGGTGATGACCTTGATGCCGAGCCACTCCGGCTTGCCGATGTGGCCCGGCATCAGACCGAGGAGACCCCGGCCGTCCGGTTGAGTCATGAATTGTCGAATCGGCTGGCGCGCCTTGTTCTGGGCGACGAGCACCATTGCCTGCCGCATCAGCGGAATGCAGTGCTCCATCGTCAGCAATTCGCGCACGACTTCGGCGTTCAGGAGACGAATGTTGGTGCTCATACATCAGCCCCCGAGAGGATCGGGCAAAGTACGGCAGCGTCGATGTTCCCGCCGGTGATCACCGCCGCAACGTTTGTACCCTTGCAGCGCGGCGACAACGCGGCGGCAAGTGCTGCCGCTCCCGCGCCTTCCGCGATGAGATGGTGACGCAGTGCTAGTACGCGTACTGCTGCCTTGACTTCGGAGAGCGTGACCACGACCACGTCGTCGATCAACTCCTTCACGAGCGGCCACATCTCTTCCAGCACGCCGTTTGAGCCGATGCCGTCCACGAATGAGGGATGGCGCTCGACGCGCACAGGCGCATTTGCAGCAAATGCGGCGGTCAAGGCCGTTGAGGTCTCGACTTCGCAGGCGACGATGCGAACCTTTCGCGAGAGCGCCCGCAATGCAAGGGCAATACCGCTGGACAGCCCGCCACCGCCGAAGGGAATGACGACCGTATCCATCTCCGGCCAGTCTTCGGCCAACTCCAGACCGATCGAGCCATTGCCGAGGATGACGCCCGCCTCGCAAACGGGATGAATGAAAACACCGTCATCCGCGCCGGTCTCCCGGGTGGTCATGATCGACCACCAATCGGCAAATGGGTGCATCACGATCCTGGCGCCCAGGCCGCGGATCGCTTCCAGCTTCACCTTCGCCGCACTGTCCGGGGCATGCACCGTGAGCGCAATCCCGCGACGCTTCGCCGCGAGCCCCAGGCCCTGGGCAAAGTTTCCGGCACTCGCCGTCGCCACACCGCGCTCAAGATCGCCGGGGTCCATCGTCTGCAGGACGCTTGCCGCGGCGCGAATCTTGAAGGAGCCCAGCGGTTGCAGACATTCCGCTTTCAACCGGATCGTTTTGGTACCGCTCGTACACGGCAGCAACGGAGTTCGAATGATATCGCCGCGGATGCGTTCGGCCACGCCAACGAAATCCTGCAGGCGTGCATTGCGAACTGCCGCTACAAGCCCGGACTCGGCATTCACTGGAGTCCCGTGGCCTTCAGGAACTCTGACATGGCGGCGGTGCGCACCTGCCACGCTTCAAAGGTCGTCGACTGTCCTGAATCATCAATGAGTGCGACGGCAATCGGTGCTGCTTCTCCGAGCTGCGCGAGCTGGGCAGTGGAGAGCGGGTACCACGCCTCGGCGTACTTCATGTCCTTATCCACGAAGACTGGTTCGGTAAGGCCTGGCGCTGATCGACCTTTGCGGTCCGGCACCAATTCGAGCTTGGCGGCTGGCCAGAGCAGTCGGGCCTGCGCAGGAAGAATGGCTGTCGCAGGACCAGGCAAGACGCTCCGGTCGATCGTGCTCCAGGCAATGACGCCGAGCCAATAGGCGCGGGTTCCGGCGCGATTCGTCTCGACCACGCCAACACTCAGGTAGTCACGGGCATTGGCAGCGAGCATCGGAATATCGCGGGAATATATCCACGGCTCGGCCATGATCGTGACATTGACCGCCGTCTTTGGGTCAAGCCGCTCATCGGGCCAGAGTTCGTGTTCTGCACAAGCCGAAAGCGCCAGGACCGCCATTACCGCGGCCGGCGCCCGCAGCCTCAGGTCAGAAACCCACACGGTAGCCGAGACTAAACCAGTAGCGATTGGACTTTTCCTGATCGATCGGCAGTTCGCGCGACATCCATTCGCCCCCTGCCTCGAATTCGATGGTCGTTCGATCCGAGTGCCAGTCGATGCGCACCGCCGGACTTGCCAGCCACTGTGTCGTACTGTCTGAGCTGAACTCACGGTAATCGAAGCGTAACCGCGGACCGGCACGCAGTCGACCCCACATGGGGAAGCGCGAGCTCAGCGACAAGGACGTGGTCCTGGCAACGTTGCCGTCATACAGGCGCAGGCCCAGGATGGAGACGTCTCCGGAGCGCAGCAGACTGTTGGCGATGAGTTGCGCTCCAAAGCTGAGTTCCATGCCGGTTGCAGGGATCGCCTCGACTCCGCCGGATGCCGGCATCTCGGACATGCGTGTCGCGCCGGCATCGGCGATCCACTGGAAGCGCGTGCCCAGCGGGCGTGAAACGCCGATGGACACGCTGTCCACGTCGGCGGTGCGGTCCTCAGCGAGTGCGCGGACCAAGGGCTCGCCGATCTGCGCCACCAGTTCGCCAAGTGTTTCGACGGCCTGCCCGGCCATGGCATTGCGCGTCGTCAGGAACGGGCTCTTGCGATGATCGAGCGTCGTCGTGATGGTCCAGCGCCCGGGCAACTCAAAGTTACCGAGCAGCATCACCATGTTGAGGGCGTTGTAATCGATGTCGTAGTCCAGAAGGCCGACGACCGTCTTGCCCGGCCTGAACCAGCGCAATTCCGAGCCCACGGCCCGGCGGTCGGCAACACCGTCATAGGTCTGGTCGATCACGAACGGGCTGATTTCCAGCCCCTCGATCCAGCCCGACCAGTTGGCGCTCAGGCTGACGAACTGGCGGTCGGTCGTGAACCCGCCAGTCGTCGTCTCGAGGGGGATTCCAGCCATGAGGTTGAGCCGCAGTGACGGCACTGCGCGCCAGCCCAGCAGCAGCCCATCAAAGGTGCCAAGGACGCCGCCGCTGTGTTTCGACTGTCGCCCCAGCCGTGCGTTGAGGTCAAACCGGCGATCGTTCAGGTCCACGTAGGCGACACTCACCCGGGTTTGTGTGCCCGCCGCTTCCGGCAGCATGTCGTACAGGTAACCCGCATTGATGCGTGCCTGCACATCGAAGCGCTCGCCGCGGCCACGCAGCGAGAAATCCCCGTCGGTGATGACCATTGACTGGCTGGTGAAATTCGTCGTCGTGTCCAATGTGTCGAGCGACGTCGAGTCGTAACGGTATTCCTGCGCCCAGCCCCCGAAACTCGCCCATTCCATTCCGCCTTCGCGCCGCGAAACCGCCGCAACATTCGGGCGGGAATCCAGGGTTGTCAGCGCCGAGAGGCGCTGGGTGACGCGCGCGGCCGCCGGGCCTCCCGGATAGCGGCGAATATATTCCTCGTATTCGGCCTTGGCGTGTGCGAGCTGGCCATTGCGCTCGCGGGCCAGTCCCAGCAATTCCTGCGCCTCGGCGCGCCGTGGGTGCTCCGGGTATTCGATCAGGCGGGTCAGCAGCCGGATGGCGGTCGGGTTGTCCCCGGCGTCGAAGGCGGCCTTGGCCTCGGTCCACTGCGCTTCCAGGATTTCCGCGGTGGGCAGTGTGCGGGCCGCCGGCACTGGCACCGGAGCAATCTTGCGGGTCTGCGCGATTGCACGTGACACCATTGCCTGGCCAATGACCGCAACTTCAAGGCCCAGGAAATCGGGCGATGGCCGCACCGACACATCGACTGGCGAACTGAAAGTCAGTGTCAGCACCAGTGCCGTGCCGACTGGCTCAAGTCGCACGTCGCCAAGTCCGGCGGCATTGCCACCCGGCGCACGCAGCGCGCTGTCCACGATGTCCGTCGGCAGGCAGCCCGGCAGCGGGACGAGGCTGATGCGCAACTCGGTCGCGCCCGTGGCCGGGAAGTGGCTCGAATAGCGCAACGGGCAGCCGAAGCGAACGGCCACGCGCGCGCCATTGCCCTGCGGCATGACCTCGACCTGCTCGAGGACGCGGCCCGCAATGTCCGAGGCATCATCCGCCGCAGCGACACCGCCGAGGCCGGCGATCATGCACGCCAGCAATAAGGCCCGGATGTGCATGTCAGAATCCGCCGCCCGAGGGTCGATGCTCCGGACCGTTGCGCGTCCTGGAGATCGTCGTCAGCGTCGCATTGGTGTAGACGTGGCACGCGCCCGAACAATTACGCAACTCCGAAACCGTGTACTTGACGTTCTGGAGCGTCTTGTCATGCGGATCTGATCGGTAATCGCCTGCATGGCAGCCCGCGCAGTCAGGCTGGTACGACGGCGTCCGCCAGGTCACGGCATCACGGTTGGTAGTGTGGCAATCAAGGCACGTAACCGCAGCGCGGTGATCCCCCGGATAACTCGGCGACAGGTGTCGATGAGTCACCGGCGTCCAGGCTGTCGTTCTATGGCACTGGTCGCACTCAAGGCTGGTGAGCCAGTGATTGGCGGGCTTCCCGGTCGCGCTGGTGCCGTTGTGGCACTGCGAGCAGGTGCCAGGCGCCACGTTGGCGTGGTTGAACTGCGCCGGCAGCCAGGCAATGGTCGAATGGCAGTTGTCGCAGCTCGCCGTCGTGGCAATGTGCGTGGGCGTCTTGCCCGTTGCACGCACGCCGTCATGGCATTGGGCACAGGTGCCGGCCACTACGCCTGTGTGATCCCAGCGGGCCGGCAGCCAGGCCGCCGTCACGTGGCAGTTGTCGCACGCGAGCGTCGTCGCTATGTGGGTTGGCGGCTTGCCGGTCGCCGTGGTGCCGTTATGGCAGCTCGCGCAGGTGCCGAGCACTTCGGCGTGGTCGACGCGCAGCGCGGGTATCCACGCAGTCGTCGTGTGGCAGGCATCGCAGGCGTTGGTCGTATTGATGTGCTGCGGATTCTTGCCGATGGCGCGCACGCCGTCATGACACTGGACGCAGGTGCCAGGCGTAACGCCCGAATGATCGAACCGCGCCGGCTGCCACGCGGAGGTGATGTGGCAATTGTCGCACTCGAATGTAGTCACGATATGCGTCGCGCTCTTGCCGGTCGCCGTGGTGCCGTTGTGGCAACTCGAGCAGGTGCCGAGCACTTCGCTATGGTCGACGCGGACCGCCGGATTCCATGCGGTCGTGACGTGGCAGGCATCGCAGGCGTTGGTCGTATTGATGTGTTGCGGATTCTTGCCGGTCGCCTGCGCTCCGTTGTGACACTGGAAACAGGTGCCCGGTGCAACGGTGGCATGGCTGAACTGCGCCGGTATCCACGCAGTCGTGTTGTGGCAGGCGTCGCAGCTTGCCGTCGTCGTAATGTGGGTGGGTGTCTTGCCGGTGGCGCTGACGCCGTCATGGCACTGGGCGCAGGTGCCCGGTGCGACGCTGGCGTGGCTGAACTGCGCCGGTATCCAGGCAATGGTTGAATGGCAGGCGTCGCAGCTTGCGGAAGTGACGATGTGCGTGGGCGTCTTGCCGGTCGAGCGCACGCCGTCATGGCACTGTGCACAGGTCCCGGGCACGACGCCGTCGTGGGTGAAGCGGGCCGGCAACCATGCCGAAGTCATGTGGCAGTTGTCGCACTGCTGTGTTGTCGGAATGTGATTGGCAGTCTTGCCGGTCGCCTTGGTGCCGTTGTGGCAGCTCGAGCAGCTGCCGAGCACCTCGGCATGGTCGACGCGCAAGGCGGGGGTCCACGCGGTCGTGGTGTGGCAGGCGTCGCAGGCATTGGTCGTAGTGATGTGCTGCGTGCTCTTGCCGGTCGCGCGCACCCCGTCATGACACTGAATGCAGGTGCCAGCCGCGATACCCGTATGGTCGAACCGCGCAGGCCGCCAAGCTGAAGTGCCGTGACAGTTGTCACACTCGAGCGGCGTCTGGATGTGCGTCGCACTCTTTCCGGTCGCGGTGGTGCCGTTGTGGCAGCTCGTGCAGCTGCCCATGACTTCGGCATGGTCGACCCGTGTCACCGGGGTCCATGCGATCGTGGTGTGGCAGGCATCGCAGGCATTGGTCGTATTGATGTGCTGCGGATTCTTGCCGGTGGCGCTAACGCCGTCGTGACACTGGATGCAGGTGCCCGGTGCAATGCCCGCGTGGCTGAATTGCGCGGGCTGCCACGCGGTGGTGGCATGGCAGTTGTCGCACTCGAGCGGCGTCTGGATGTGCGTCGCGCCTTTGCCGGTCGCGGTGGTGCCGTTGTGGCAACTCGTGCAGCTGCCCATGACTTCGGCATGGTCGACCCGTGTCACCGGCGTCCACACGGTGATGGTATGGCATGCGTCGCAGTTGTTAGTCGTGCTGATGTGTTGCGGATTCTTTCCGGTGGCGCTAACGCCATCGTGACACTGGATGCAGGTACCCGGCATGACGCGTGAATGATCGAAAAGTGCCGGTTGCCATCCCGTGGTCTTGTGGCAACTGTCGCAGTTCAGCGTGGTCGGGACGTGGCCCGGCGGCATGCCCGCGGCCTGCACACCGTTATGGCAGGTCGCACAGCCGCCCCTTACCTCGTTGTGGTCGAAGTGCGCGGCCGGCACGAAGGCGGAGGTCGCGTGGCACTGCTCGCAATTTTCCGAGCTGACCACATGCGTTGCGGGCTTCGAAGTCGAGCGAATCCGGCTGCCCGGCGAATGGCATGCGACGCAGACCCGGGGTGTGCCCTTGAATACCGCGTCCACATGACATGACTCGCAGGGCACGATCCGGTGCTGGCCGGTCAACTCGAAACCGGTCGTCAAATGATCGAACACCGGACGTGTCGCGGCCGCAAGCGCCATGTCCGGCAGCGCCAGCAGAAGGGTCGCGAGGATTCCGATCAACGACTTCGATGATTTGTTCATGACAATTCTCGTCGCCGCTAATGCACTAGTACCGGGTCGAAGGACTCGGTGCTGTGGCAGCGGCCGCAATCGCGACCGAACTGGCCGTCGTGCACATCGTCGGCGCGGTGGCACGAAGCGCACTCGCGTGACAGGGTCAGATCATGGTCGGGCTTGCGGTGACAGTCGCGGCAACCCAGCTTCACATGCGCCCCGGTAAGCATGAAATGGGTCGTGCTGTGGTCGAACTGCCAGAAATCCCAGCCATTCGGGTTGTGGCAGGAACCGCAATCTTCCTTTAGCTTGCCCTTGTGCACGTCCTTGGCCTTGTGGCAGGCGAAGCACTGATCCGGCGCATCGCGATAAGCGCGGCTTGCATGGCATTCCTCGCAAGGAACACCGACGTGCAGCCCGACCAGCGGAAACTTCGAGAGGTCGTGGTCGAACTTCACCTCGTCGCGCCAGCCACTCTCCTTGTGGCAAGTCTGGCAGTCGCGGCCCATCGAGCCCTTATGCACATCGTCCACGCCATGGCAGCCGGCGCAGTCCTTCGGCATCTTTTGTTGCTTCAGCACGCCAGTGTGGCAGGCGTGGCAGTCGAGCTTTGCATGCGCTCCACGGAGCGCAAACTTGGCGCGCTTTTCGTGATCAAATGCCGCGACTGCCCACTTGTCCTGTTCATGGCAATCGGCACAGGCAGTCCCGAACCGGCCCGAGTGGGGGTCGACCGCCTGGTGGCAGCCGTTGCATTCCCTGGGCAGCTCGGCCTTCAGGTCGCCGCCGCGATGGCAACTGTCGCAGGCGAGCTTCGCGTGCCTGCCGAGCAGCGAGTAATCGCTGGCCTTGACATGATCGAATCGATTCTGCTTCCAGTCAGCCGTGCCATGGCAGCTTGCGCAATCGGGTCCGCGGGAACCGCGATGGACGTCGTCGGATGCATGGCAGTCCACGCATCGGCCCGGCGCATCCTTGAACGTCGAGTCGCGGTGGCAGGCGAAGCAGGCCGCCTTGGCATGCGCGTTGTTCAGCGGGAATTTCGTCTTCGCGTGATCGAATTTGGTCGTCTTGAATCGCACCGTCTCATGGCAATCCGCGCAATCCGTTCCGAGCTTGCCGTCGTGTACGTCGTCCTCGCGGTGGCAGTCGATGCAGGCACGTGGCGCCTCGCGGTATTTCTTCCCGGCCTTGTGGCAGGTCGCACAGGGCACGGAGGCGTGGGCCCCGGCAAGTGAAAAATCCGTGCGCGCATGGTCAAACGCTTCCGGCGAAAAACCGACGGTATCCGCGCCGCGGCCCTTGTGCTCGGTGTGGCAGGCATTGCACTGCGCGGTGGCCGCCGCGCGCCCATGAAATCCGGTCTTCCGGGTGACGTCGCCAGCGACTTCCTTGTGGCAATCGAGGCACAGCTGCCGTTGTCGGGGCCTGTCGGTCCGGTCATGACACTTGGTGCAATCGGCTTCGATATCCGAATGGGCGCGCGCGAGCTGGCCCGGCATCAGCAGCTTCTCGAGCTCGATTGCCTTAGACGGGATCGAAAACACTGCAAGTCCTATCGTCATTGCCCATCCAATCCAATTGGAAGTGCGCACGTCAGTACACGTGCACCGCGATCACGTGCACGATTCCCACGATCACGAGTATGAAAAACAGCGGCAGATGCAAGACGTGCCAGGCCGCGAACAACCGCTCCGACGCTTCGAACTCGGCGACACGACGGGCGGCCATCAGCCGCGACCCTACATAGCCGTTCGCGACCCGCGTAAAACGTTCGCCCTGCTCGCGCAGCACCTGGGAGCGCGTCGCAGCCATCGCGACCGCATTCCGAACGAGTCGTGTGAGGCGTCGCGTTTCGCTCTGCTGCCGCAGGGCCGCCAGTAATGGCCGGATCACCATCGTCGCCGGCGCCGCGATGTGCTGCTCGGCAAGCTCCACCTCGTTCATCAGCCCCGGCAGCATTTTTAGCGCGCCGGAATGTTGGCGCAGGCTTTCTACATCGCCGGCCAGTTCGCGCAATGTTGCTTGCCGGCCGTAAAGGCCATGATGGATGCGCGTATAAAGGTAGCGACCCACCAGGCCGCTGCTGGAGACGATCAGCATGCAGACCAACGCGACATTGCTGTTGGTCGCGCCGAGGCTGAAATTCGAGTGATACAGGATTGCGAGCGGACCCACGATACCGAGCACCATGTGGATCCTGAACCATAGCTTCACGCTGCCGATGAATGCCAGGGAGGGCATGCGCTTTCGCAGCGGGTATATCAGCAAGGCGAGCATCATCGAGCCGCCGACGATTCCGAGCATATAACCGTATCCGTCCTGCGGCGTCAGGTAGAGGTCGGTCGGCACGACATACCCTGCAATGACGGCCGCCAGTGCCAGCCACAGGCCAATATGGGACGACCGCATCCCAGACCGCTGGGATTCGGCGGCGGTAGATTCTGCCGCAATCTCGATTACAGCCGCCATCAGGATCCTTTCCCATCGGCGACCTGGGCGGTGGCTGCCAATTCATCGGCTTCCGCAATATTAGCGGCGATCACTCTCGCGTCGGAGGAACCCTCCGCCACCAAAGCGAGCAACTCACGCCAGGTGGTTGCCGCTGTCGTATAACGCTGCTCCTGCAATTCGAGACTGGCGCGAAGCCAAAGGGCCTTGCGGTGCCTGGGATCGATCGCCAATGCATGCATGATCGCGTCCCGGCCTTTCGTCAGGTCATTGCCTGCTGCCGACGCTGCGCTATCGGCTAGATCGGCCCAGGCGTCCGCATCCATCGGGTTCGCCTTGACGGCCTCCTCGTACACCGCTTGCGCCTCGGCGAACCGGCGCTGCACGCGCAACTTCTGCCCCTCGAGCGCTAATTGTTGCGCAGCGCTCTGGCCCTCAGGCACGACTCCCGTCCCACCATGCGGGGAACCGATGATTGCCGAGCGGTTGAGCGCGGTTGCGGCATCGACAATCCACTGGCTTGGCGTAACGGCTCGCTCGCCCCATGGCCGGAACCAAAGGAGTCCCGCGGCCAGGCAAACAACCGGTGCCGCAATGATCATGGATCTGGCGTATTTCACATATTTCGGGGACCTAAGCGATCAACTAATTATCTTTGCGGACATGTCATTCCACACGATCGTCATGTCGGCAAACCGAGACATGCTCTGCTGAAATTTTGATATCCGAAGTATCCATTCTTCCTGAGGCGCAAGCATGTGTGATCTGTCGCAAGAAACCGTCTCAGTCAATTTGACTTGCAGCGAGCCGCAGCGCCAGCTTGGGGGTGCGGCGTTGCGTACATGTCGCCGACAGCCACATTCACAGTGACTAATGGACTTACTCATCTATCTGGTGCCGATCGCGATCGCGCTGGCGGTCTATTCGTGGCGTCGGCATCAGCGCAACCTGCGCAATCTGCGCATCCACCATGAAGCCCTGCAGGCCGGGCTCGGCGAGCCGGCTTCGCTGCACCCCATCATCGATCAGGTAACCTGCATCGGCTGCGGCTCCTGCGTCAAGGCCTGCCCTGAGCAGCCCGAGCATGCCGTGTTGGGCCTGATCAGCGGCAAGGCCCAGTTGATCGGCCCTTCCGAATGCATCGGCCACGGGGCCTGCCGCGCCGCCTGTCCGGTAGGCGCGATCCAGCTCGTTTTCGGCACGGCCAAGCGGGGGGTGGACCTGCCACGGGTGACACCCTGGTTCGAGACCAACGTTCCGGGGGTCTTTGTCGCCGGTGAGCTGGGCGGAATGGGATTGATTCGCAATGCCGTTGAACAAGGCCAGCAGGCGGTGAACCAGATCCAAACGCGCCGTCCCCGCGGCGGCATGGCCCTCGACATCGTCATCGTCGGCGCCGGACCGGCTGGATTTGCGGCTTCGCTCGCGGCACTGGAACGACGCATGCGTTTCAAGACGCTCGAGCAGGACTCACTCGGCGGCTGTGTGTTCCAGTACCCGCGCGGAAAGATCGTGATGACGCAACCGGCGCGCCTGCCGATCGTCGGGGACATCAAGCTGAGCACCACCAGCAAAGAGGACCTGCTCGCGCTCTGGATCAGCATCGAGAAGAAAACCAACTTGAAGATCAGCTACCGGGAACGCGTCGAGGCAATCGAGCGCATCGAAGGTGGCTTCATCGTGCGCAGCACGAGTGGCGAGTACCGTACCCAAAGCGTCCTGCTCGCCATCGGGCGGCGCGGCACGCCGCGCAAGCTTGGCGTGACCGGCGAGGACCTGCCAAAAGTAACCTACCGGTTGATCGAGCCGGAGCAGTATGCCGGCCAGCGCGTGCTCGTCGTCGGCGGCGGGGACAGTGCGCTGGAGGCGGCAGCAAGCATCGCCGAGGTCGGAGGGCGCGGCAGTGTCATCCTTTCCTATCGCGGCGATGCCTTCGGCCGCGCGAAGACCAAGAACCGCGAGCGCGTCGCGGCAGCCGAGCAGAGCGGCCGGCTGAGGGTGATGCTTAAATCGCAAGTCCAGTCGATCGAGCCGCAGGCGGTGTCATCGTCAGCGCCGGCGGCATCCTGCCTACAGACTTCCTACGCTCGGTCGGCATCGAGATCGAAACCAAGTACGGAACCGCGTGAAGCGAAGCGCCGCCATATTACTGGCATTCGCGCTGATCTCGAATGCCAGCGCGGCGCGGACCGCCGACCTGGAGCCGGCGCGCGATGCCATTCGCCGACATGAATACGAGCGCGCAGTCGTGTTGCTGCGCCCGCTATCCGAGGCCGGCGACGCCGAAGCGTCGTTTCAGTTGTCACAACTATTCCGCTACGGTCGAGGGATAGCACGCGATCTTCCCCAGGCTTGCCGGTTGCTCGAAGCGGCTGCTACCACGAGCCACGCCCGCGCGGCAGGTGGTCTTGCTGCGATGCTGGAGTCGGGCGAGTGCACGAAATCGTCGCGCAATGCGGATGAATGGCGGGCAGCGGCACGCGCCGCCGGATTCGCGCCACCGGCTGTTTTGACGGACCAGTCGGATGGCGCGGCCGCAGCCACTGCGGAAAATCTGCTGCGCGCGACAAGGGCCGGTGACCTGGCACTGGTCCGTCGCCTGCTCGAGTCCCAGCCAATCGATGCCGCCGACGAATACGGCCGCACGCCGGTGATGCTTGCGATCGAAGCAGGTCACCTGGACGTCGCACGCGAACTCGTGGGCCGCGGTGCGTCACTTGCCAAAGCCGACCGAAGTGGTGATACACCACTGTTGCTCGCCGCTCGCAGTGGTAAGAAGGAATTCCTGTCACTGCTGCTCGACCGGGAAGCGCCCGTGAACGCGGCCAACGGATCCGGCACGACGCCGCTGATGCTTGCGGCGCGCGCGGACCTCGCCCGGCGACTCGGTGTCGAAGTCCGGCGCTCTACGGCCGACCCGTCCCGGACAGGCACTCTTCATGCAGGCCAGACAAAACTGATGATTGCCGCGGAAAACGGCGATGTTGCCGCGCTCCGTCAACGCTTGGCCGCCGGCGACAACCGGAATGCCACGGATGCCCAGGGCATGACGGCTCTCGCCTTCGCGGCGCGTGCCGGCAAGGTGCCGGCCGTCGAGGCGCTGCTTGCGGCCGGTGTTACCGTCGACGTCCGGGATAGCGCGGGCTGGACCGCGCTGGGACTTGCTCTGCGCTCGGGTCAGGTTGATGCAGCGCGGAGGTTGGTACGGAATGGCGCGGACGCGCACACGCGACAGGCGGACGGC
Source organism: Steroidobacteraceae bacterium (assembly GCA_016844605.1). Classification (GTDB taxonomy): domain Bacteria; phylum Pseudomonadota; class Gammaproteobacteria; order Steroidobacterales; family Steroidobacteraceae; genus SCUD01. The sequence continues at coordinate 8,092 of JAENJD010000051.1, read as the reverse complement.
AAGCCGGTGCTCATGGTCGCAATCGAGTCGGCCAGCGCTGATGCGATCGGGATGCTGGTCGACGCGGGCGCCGATCCCGATATGAAAGACAACTCCGGCGTGACTCCCCTGATGACAGCGGCGGCTGCCAATAAGGCGGATGCGATCAAGGTTCTGCTTGCCGCCGGTGCGCGGCCAGACGGCACGGACAAGCACGGGCGCACGCCGCTCTGGCATGCCGCGAGTCAGGGTGCGTCCCTTGCCGTGGCCGCGTTGGCTCCGGGGTCCGCGGTAAATGCAGCAGACGAGGAAGGAAACACGCCGCTGATTGTCGCGGTCACCCGCGGGCACCGTACAGTCGTCGAGCCACTACTGAAGGCCGGCGCGGACGCCCGTGTAAAGACGCGGAATGGGAACAGCGTGCTCCACGTGGCGGCTGCATCCCGTGAGGCGGCACTGATTCCGCTCCTGATCGCGGCCCGTGCCCCCATCGACGGCGTCAACACCCATGGCGACACGGCCCTGATGCTCAGTGTCAAGTCCCGCTGCCTCCCGTGCGCGAAAAATCTCCTCTCGGCCCACGCAAGCGCCCGCGTGCGCAATGCCGACGGCCTGACCGCCCTCGATATCGCGCGATATCGCGCGACTCACCAAGGACGCGGCGCTGATCAGTCTGCTCGATTGAGGTCGCCCGCCGGTGTCGGCGGGGCTGCGCATCACTGCCGCTTGAGTCCAGTAATTAACCGCGCCCCTCGTTCAAAGACGAGATAGGACCATAGCCACTGCGTCATCACGATGACGCGATTGCGCAGGTTCACGAGGAAATAGATGTGCGCGGCGCCCCACAGCCACCAGGCTAGCCTGCCCTTAAGTTGTATACGCTTGTAGGCGATCACCGCGGCCTTTCGACCGATTGTCGCCAGCAGGCCGCGGTCCCGATAGATGAACGGCGGCGGCTCGTCCTTGCCGCCGATCCTGGTCTCGATGACCCTCGCGACATATGCGCCCTGCTGCTTTGCGACCGGTGCAGTGCCTGGCGCCGGCTTGTCGAGCAAGACAGCCGTGTCGCCGATCACATAGATATCGTCGTGACCGCGCGGCCTGAGATCGGGCCCGACCGGTACCCGGCCAGCGCGATCGCCGGTGACTCCAAGCCACCGCGCCGCAGGCGATGCCTTGACGCCGGCAGCCCAGATGATGGTGCCCGCCTCGATCACTTCGTCGCCGAGTGCGATACCGTCCGCATTGCAGCGTGTAACGGCCTTGCCGAGGCGCACTTCCACGCCGAGGCGGTCCAGCGCCTGCGCTGTGTAGCGCGACAACTGCTCCGGAAAGCCCGGTAACAGCCTTGGTCCTGCTTCGAGCAGCAACACGCGCGTCTTTCTCGGGTCGATTTCGCGAAAATCCCTTGCAAGCGCCCGGCGCGCGAGTTCAGCGACAGCCCCCGCCATCTCGACACCGGTCGGACCCCCGCCGACGATCGCGATCGTGAGCAGGCGCGCGCAAAGATCAGGGCTCGACGCCATCTCGGCGCGTTCGAATGCAAGCAACAGGCGGCGGCGGATTCCGGTTGCATCATCGAGGTCCTTGAGACCCGGAGCGTCCGCAGCCCATTCGTCATGACCGAAGTACCCGTGCGTGACGCCGGTGGCGAGCACGAGCCAGTCATAGGCGACCGGGCCGTCGCCGAGCATGACGACCTTGCGCACCGGATCGACGCCAGTGACCTCGCCCATCAGCACCCGTGTATTTCGCTGCTGCCGGACGAGATGGCGTATTGGCCAGGCAATTTCAGCTGGCGACAGGCCGGCAGTCGCCACCTGATAGAGAAGCGGCTGAAACAGGTGGTGATTCTGGCGATCGATCAGGGTGATATCGACCGGCGCTGCGGCGAGCCCCTTTGCTGCTGCAAGGCCGCCAAAGCCGGCGCCGACGATGACAACCTGCGGGCGCGTACGTTCAGTGCGACTCAAGATGGCTCATCAGCGTGTGCCACTCCAGCACTTCCTGCAGCAGCGCTCTTTCGGTATGCCTTACGAGATGCTCGACGCTGTGCCAGGTGTGCATCGCGCGGATCTGGATGCGCGCTGATTCCAGTAGCTCACACATCTCGCGATAGCGAGCCACTCGCCGGTGCAGGTCGTTGATGGACATCAGTGCGATGAATGCCGCGGCGATTGCCGGCAGAACGATCGGTAGGAACTGGAAGACCAATGCTTCGACCAGCGGTGGAACCGGCGGGAGATTCAGGCTGTTGTGCAACGCGTAGGCAGTCATGCAGACGATGGCGAGAATCGTGCTGACCGCGAAGCCGAGGCGCAGCCGGCTGAGGAAAGGCGCTGCCTTTTCGAGCCGGCGTCGGTAGTAATGGAGCTGGTCCTCGATGCGCGAGGCCTGGTATTTCTGCCGAAACGTATCCAGGTTGGCACGCTTGTCGGGTGCACCACGCCGATGCATGACGTGCAGTGATCGCACCAGCTGACGCACCTGCGGCAGATCGAGGTCCTCGAACAGCGCCGCCCGGCGCGGCATACCCCAGGTGGCAAGTGCCGCACGGCCAATCTCTGCAGCCAGCCGGCATCGAACCCAGTTGTGCTGCGCGCGATAGTGCCGGATGGCCAGCGCAGCACCGAGTGCACCGAGCACGAATAACAGCTTTGCCCAGGGCATCAGAATCGGATGCCAGTCGAATGCGAGACCGGCGGTTGCCACGATCGTCGCGGCGACATGCAACAGCACCGTTGCGGCAGTCAGCAATCGGAACTGCGGGGCACTTCTATTCGCCGCATCATCGGCTTTCTGCATGAAGCGTTCGACGATTCCGCGTGCGCCGCTTTGCTCCACTCCACTGGACGGCGCTTCAGGCAGGCCGTTCAGAAACGCGAGCTCCGGGTCGGTCGATGCGAAATTCTGGAAGTTCTCGCGACGCGACTCGCCCGTATCGGGATCGATGATGACCTGGGGCTTGCCGCGCTCGCGAGCGAATGCGACCACCTCTGCCGTGCCGCCACGGCCGCGCGCCGGCTCACCATCCCACAGTACGACCAGCACATCGCAGGCATTCACGATTTCGATGCCGCAGTCGAGGTATGCCTCCTCGCGCACGGCACTACCCCCGACCACCGTGACTGACTCCGCCCCCGCCAGCAACGATTCGACCGGCCGCCACTCATCTGGACTGAAATCCTTCTGGAATTCCACCTGTGGCAGCGGCAACAGCGCGTGCCACGGCATGCCGAGGTCCAGCACGCAGCGCGCAAATAAAAGGTCGCTGCCAGCGGCCGCGGACGAGACGCCAATCCACTCACCAGGCACTTCCGTGCGCAAGCCTGTCAGGGCGTCAGCGAGCGACCTGGCGGCCATGCCGGGAACCTGAAGCCGGCGGTGACCGGCAAAGCCTGCCATATGGAACTGCGGCAATCGGCTCGACTCAGACATGCTCCAGTTTCGGCGTAGCGGCTTGCGGGAGTCAATTGCGCGGATCGCGGCGCTGCCGGGGACTCAAAACCGCCGGCGCGCTAGACTGAACGCGTGACTGAGGACATGCGCGCCGATGTCGTTCGCCCGACGGCATTCCTGAGCTACGCCCGGGCCGACCAGGTTCAGGCCGAAAAGCTGGCCAGGGCCCTGGAAGACGCTGGCCTCAGCCTGTGGTGGGATGCGCAGATCGAAGGTGGCGCCGCGTTCGCCAAGTCGATCGAAGCGGCACTCGAGAATTGCGACGCGGTCATCGTGGTTTGGACCAGGACCTCCGTCGGGTCCGACTGGGTGCTGGACGAAGCAGCGAAAGGACGCGATCTTCGCAAGCTGGTCCCGGTATCGCTGGATGGCACCGAGCCGCCGCTGGGTTTTCGCCAGTATCAGTCCGTCGACTTGTCGCGCTGGCAGGGCAACACGAGCGCCGCTGAAATCATCGGCATCGTCCGCGGCGTCCGGGCCGCTGCCGGTCAGACAGCGCGCCAATCGCCCACGAAGACAACGGCGCAGCACCGTTCGTTTGTGGTTTCCCGCCGTGGCGTACTGATTGCAACTGCCGGCGCGACGCTTGCGGGCGCTGCCGGCTTATTGGCATGGCGCCAAGGCTTGATCGGGGGCCGCAGCCCTGCCTCGGGCAACAGTGTCGCTGTCCTGCCATTCACGAATCTGAGCGGCGACCAGAGTCAGGATTACTTTTCGGATGGCCTCTCGGAAGAACTTCGCGCGACGCTGGCACGCAACCTCAAGTTGCGGGTCATGGCCCAGGCTTCATCGGCAACATTCCGGGATCGCAAGGACGACGCCGCAACCATTGCTGCCAAACTGGGCGTGGCTTTCCTGCTGGACGGCAGCGTGCGGCGATCAGGCGACATCGTGCGTGTCAATGCGGACCTGATCGACGGACAAACGGGATTCAGCCGCTGGTCGCAGACCTTCGATCGCGCCATGCAGGACATCTTTGCCGTCCAAAGCGAGATTGCGGGCACCGTCGCCCGCGCGCTTGACGCGGAAGTCACGCCGAAGGACGGTTCTGCGGCGGATAACGACCGGCCCGTGGCGGCGTCCGGCGGAACGAGCAGCGTCGCTGCGTACGACGCCTATCTGCGCGGCCGCGCCCTGTACGACCTGAGCGCCGACGAAGCCTCGGAACGCGCCGCGCTCGCGCAATTCGACGCGGCAATCGAAGGCGATCCCGATTACGCGGCCGCCCACGCCGCCCGTGCCCGCTCACTCACGGCAATTGCGAATCAGTACGGCGAGGTCGGGCAGCTGGCGGGGCTGTACGACGCCGCGATTTCGTCGGCGCAGCGCGCGATTGCGATTGCACCTGACCTGGCGGATGCGCATTCGACCCTCGGATTCACGCTTTTCCAGGGCCGGCTGAATGCGCGTGCAGCACGCGAGCCCTTCGAGCGCTCGCGCCAGCTCGGTGCCGGCGAGGCCACGGTCATGGCCCGCTATGCCCAATTCGCGGCGCGCACAGGTCACAAGCGCGATGCCGCGGAAGCCATGCAGCGGGCACTTCTGCTCGACCCCCTGAACCCGCTCATTCATCGGGCAGCCGGGTCGATTGAGTACGCCGCCCGCAACTATGCCGAGTCGATCCCGCCTGCGCGGCAGGCGCTTGCCATGAATCCGCGCATGTCGCGTGCGAATGCGGCAATCGGTGATGCCCTGCTGATGCTCGGACGCAGCGAGGAAGCACGTGTTGCATACGCGGCGGAGCCCTCCGCGGATGTTCGCCTGACTGGCGCCGCGATCGTCGAGCACAAGTTCGGCAATAAAGCGGCTGCGCAGGCGGCGATGTCGGAGCTGGTCGCCGGCCAGGGAGACCGGGTCCTGTACCAGCAGGCCCAGATCCTCGCGCAATGGGGTGAGCGGGACGCCGCGATTGCCCGGCTCGAAGAGGCGCTCCGGATCGGCGATTCCGGTCTCATTTACGCGCGCAATGACCCGCTGCTGGACCCTCTGCGCGACGACCCGCGCCTTGCGCGGTTGCTCGGGAGCATCGGCTTCGATTAGGCTCGTCAGCGTCTGCGAGCTATTTTCACCCACAACAACTCTCCAGGGGACCAGATCATGAAACAAGTGAAGACGGCCATCGTCGTGTTCGCGGCAGCCCTGCTGCTGGCGGCTTGCGCCAAGAAGGAAGAGGCTGCAGCCGTGCCGGAAGCGGCGGCGCCAGCAGTTGAAGAAGCCGCGCCTGCGCCGGCAGATGACGTGGCGGCGCCGCCCGAAGAAAACGCCGATGACGCCGAGCAGTCGGGCGGCGACAAGGTAGCGCCTGCCGGCTGATCAGTCGGGCTGGTCCGCAGCCGGCGGGTGTCGCCGGCTGCGGGCAATTCAATTCAGGAAGGCTCCGGTCACGGCAGCGCGTTTTTCGACGGATCGAGTTGCATGGCCTGCTTGATCCAGCCCAGGTAACTCTCGATGCGCGTATACACGCCGGGCTGGCCATCGCCGCTGCAGCGTTTCTTGCCCCAGCTGATGATGCCCACGACTTTGGGAGCGCCGTTGGTGAACGTGAGCGCACCGCCGCTGTCGCCCTGGCAGGTTGAGCGCTGCGGGTGGCTGGCACAGATGACCTTGCCCTGGATTCTCCCGGGACCGTAGTCGCGCCGCGCCTTGCATATTTCGGTATCCATCGCACGCAGGTCCACCTTCATCAAGACGGCGCTCGGTGCGTGACCCTCGACCGCCTCAGTTTTGCCCCAGCCTGTCCCGGTGACTTCCGCGCCGGGGGTAACCGGGCCTTCGTACAGCGGAATCGGATGGATCTGCGCGGGATTGCGGGTGCGCGGCAGGGGCGGCGCGGGCAAGGTCTTCTGTTCGTACCTGGAATGCCTGACGATGCGATCGATCTTGAAATTCATTCCCTCGTTCTTTGAAATATCCCTGGCGCCGAGACGCACCCGATAACCCGCCTTGACCATACCCTCGTCAATGCAATGGGCGGCCGTCAACACCCAGTCGGCAGCGATCAGCGTGCCGCCGCAGTAATGCTGCAATTGCCACAGCGGAATGCCCTTGCCAAGTTTCTCGGCCCATTTCGGAGCATTGTTCGGATAGTAGATCTGCGCCTGCCACGGCGCTCCATTCTCGCGGATGGGCTGGCCGCCTGTTGAGTAAGGCGTGTCTTCGTTTCCACCTTCGGGACGAGGCGCGCCGGGCGCGCGGCGCGCCGGTCGCCTGACGATCGGCATGTCGGCCGGATCCCTGATGTCGCCCTTCGACTCGCCCGGTGCATCTTCCTGGTTGTTGCCGTCATCCTGGAATTCAATGACTGCCCAGTCTTCGCCGGTCGGATTCAGTTCGGCATCAGACGGAATCGCATCGTCCGACTCGTCGCTGATCACGTCGTAAGCCCAGTCGTCGTCCAACGATTCGTCGGCCTGCTGTCCTTCGTCAACACCAGTGTCGTCGATCACTTCGTCGGCCAGCGGCTCTTCGAGAATCGGTTCCTCGGTATCCGTCGCGTCGGCCGGCGGTTCGTCAGGAACCGGTTCCTCAGCATCTGTCGCATCGGTTGCGTCGGTCGCCTGCGATTCCTGGTCGGGGTCCGGGTCGGGCTCCTGTGCATACGCTGTGCCGCCCGGGCCGCTGGCCGCAAAGATCAGCAGCAGCATGGCCAGGCTCAGGGCGGTCCCGTGTCGTGTCGTTCGCATCGTGCAGTCCTCCCCAACCAGTCTGATGATGATAATGCAGGCGGCATCCAGTATGGCACCCTGCCCTTGCGCCATTACCTGCCACGGGCGTACGCTGGCTGACGGCTTCGGGGGTGCCATGTTTCGAATTGTTGTGCTGAATCCCAAGGGCGGTTCGGGCAAGTCCACAGTTGCGACCGGGCTTGCGGCGATGTACGCGGCCCGCGGCTACCACCCGGCCTTGATGGATTTCGATCCACAGGGCACCAGCACGCGCTGGCTCGAGAAGCGCTCTCGCAATCTTCCAGAGATTCACGGCGTCGCGGCCTACGCGCGCACGATTGCCGTCACGCGGAGTTTCCAGTTGCGCGTACCGCAAGACGCCGATCCCGTGATCGTCGATACGCCGGCCGCGCTGCAGACACAGCACTTCATCGAGCACGTCAAGGATGCGGACGCTGTGCTCGTGCCGGTGATGCCTTCAGACGCCGATATCCACGCCTGCTCGCGCTGCATCGGGCACCTGCTGATTTCCGGAAAGATCAAGCGCCGGGAAAATCGCCTCGGTGTCATCGCAAATCGCGTGAAGCCAAATACAATCATCTGCCGCACATTGATGCGGTTCCTCGACCAGCTCCAGATTCCCGTGATCACGACGCTGCGCGATTCGCAGAGTTACGTGCATGCGGGTGAGCTTGGCCAGGGAATCCACGACCTGAACCCCGCGCGGGTCCATCCCGAACTTGCGCAATGGGAACAACTGTGGTCGTGGCTCGAGTCGCGGCGCCACGCTATCGAGCCGGCTGAATCGTTCGCCGCCGCGCACTGATCACCGGGCCCTCAAAATCGAACGCGCCCGCACCGCTGGCGCCGGGCGCTGAGCTCCTGCTTCGTGCTTCGGGAATTCCTGGGCCCGACTGAACGAAGGAAAATCCTTTGGGTGGCGTCTAACCAATATAATTGGGACCTTGGCCGCGCATCCGTTGTCTCAC
>JAENJD010000050.1 GCA_016844605.1 Steroidobacteraceae bacterium | reverse complement strand
GCCGACGTGCGGCGTGCGGAATTCGGGATGCACACGGCCAAACAGCTTCGGAATCAGGCCGTCACGGGCCATCGTGTAGAAGATGCGCGGCTGGCCGACCATCATCACCAGGATCACCGAAGACAGGCCGGCGAGCGCGCCGACCTCGACCAGTGTCTTGAGCCACAGAAGGCTCGGATAGGTTTCAAGCGCGGTCGCAACCGGTTTCGGCGTGCCAAGTTGCGTGTAGGGGACCATGCCGGTCAACACCGCAGCCATCGCGATGTAGAGCACCGTGCAGATGGCGAGCGATCCCAGGATGCCGATCGGCATGTCGCGCTGCGGATTCTTGGCTTCCTGCGCCGCCGTCGATACCGCATCGAAGCCGATGTAGGCAAAGAACACGATCGATGCGCCGCGCAGCACGCCGTCCCAGCCGAAACGCCCCGGGCCTTCTGGTTCAGGGATGAATGGTGTCCAGTTCGCGGGATCGACGTATTGCAGGCTGAATGCCATGAATAGCAGCAGCACTGCGACCTTGATCGCGACGATTACTGCGTTGACCGATGCCGATTGGGTGATGCCGCGGTAGCACAGGGCTCCAACAGCAATGACAATGGCGATGGCGGGCAGGTTTATCAGCGCGCCTGTCGTGACGATCCGCCCATCGACGAGGTTGAGCGGCGCGTTCGTGAATGCCGCGGGCAATACCAACGACGTGCCGGTCATGTGTCCTATCGAATCCAGCAGGCCCGTGAAGTAGCCGGACCAGCCTACCGCGACCGTGGCCGCGGCAAATGTGTACTCGAGCACGAGATTCCAGCCGATGAACCAGGCGACAAATTCGCCGAGCGTCGCATATGAATAGGAATATGCGCTGCCCGACACCGGCAGCATCGCCGCGAATTCCGCATAACAGAGTCCGGCGAAGCCGCAGGCGACACCGGCCATCACGAAACTCAATATGATCGCGGGACCCGCATGATTGGCCGCGGCCTGGCCTGTCATCACGAAGATGCCGGCGCCGATCACCGCGCCGATACCGAGCATCACCAGGTGCCGCGCGGTCAGCGCACGCCTGAGCGTGACTTCGCCGGTCAGACTGCCTTCCACCGGTTCGCCGGCGTCCACATGTGGCGCAGCGGTGATCGGCTTGGTGCGGAACAGATTCATGCTGGTATTCCCCCTGCAGGATCGTTGCGGACTCTAACCCACGCCCGGGTCGATTGCGAGACCGCCCGCGGCCGTCATTCGCGCAGATCGTCGGTGAGGAATGGCGCGAAGGACTCGACCAGCGCCGCGAACATGCGCGGATTTCCGGCGACCAGGTTGCCGCCGTCGAGGTAGGGATTTCCGGCCAGCGTACCGATGCGGCCACCGGCTTCCGTGATCATGAGGTTGCCCGCCGCCGTGTCCCAGGGCGCGAGTCCCAGCTCCCAGAATCCGTCCAGTCGTCCCGCCGCGACATAAGCGAGATCGAGCGCAGCGGATCCTGGCCTGCGCACGCCCGCTGCGTGCTGCATGACCTGCTCGAGCATTGCGAGGTAGGGCTTCATCCAGCGCGTGTTGGCGCGATAGGGAAAACCGGTGCCGATCAGCGCACCGTCGATCGAGCGCTGCGCGGAAACGCGAAGTCTGCGGTTTTCGAGCTGTGCGCCCGCGCCGCGCGAAGCTGTGAAGAGCTCGCTTCGCAGCGGATCGAAAATGACGCCTGCCTCGACGCGACCACGATGCTGGCAGGCGATCGACACGGCGAATTGCGGGAAGCCATGCAGGAAATTTGTGGTGCCGTCCAGCGGGTCGATTATCCAGAGGTATTCGTCGCCGCCATGGCGGCCGCTTTCCTCGGCGAGGATGCCGTGGTCCGGGTAGGCCTTGTGGATCGTCTCGATCACCAGCTGCTCGGCCGCGCGATCGATTTCAGTGACGAAATCGTTGCGGCTCTTTTCGCTGACCGTGACCCCGCCGGCGCGATCGAGGTTTCGCACGATCAACTCTCCGGCGCGACGCGCGGCGCCGACGGCGATATTGACCAGGGGATGCATGACCCGCTCCCGCAGCAGCTTAAAGAACCGCCGCGGCAAGGCTTTCGGCGCCATCGTGCGGCACCGGTAGAATACCAGCAATCCTCCGTGAGCCGCGATGACTGAAGCGATCCGAATCGTCCTTGTAGACACCAGCCACCCGGGCAACATCGGCGCATCGGCGCGCGCAATGAAGAACATGGGGCTGTCTTCGCTCGTGCTGGTGCGTCCCCAGACGTATCCGGATCCGGAGGCGGCCGCGCGCGCTTCCGGGGCGGCGGACCTGCTCGCACGCGCAAGCGTCCTGCCATCCATCGACGCTGCAATCGCAGGTTGCGGGCTGGTGCTTGGCACGAGCGCGAGGCGGCGCAATGCGAACTGGCGAATGCTCGATGCGCGTGAGGCTGCCAGTGAGCTGCTGGCGACAAGCAGGAGCCGACCCGCAGCCGTGCTGTTTGGCGGCGAGCGTAATGGACTCGCAAATGACGAGCTTGCGCGCTGCCACGCCCTGATCCAGATACCAGCCGACCCGGCGTATGAATCGCTGAATCTCGCCCAGGCAGTGCAGATCGTCTGCTACGAGATCATGATGGCAGAGCGCGGTCCGGCGGTCCTGCCCGAGCCGGTTTCGCCGCCGGCCGGCACCGAAGACATGGCCGCATTGCACCGGCACCTGGATGCGGTACTCAAGCGCATCGGATTCATGCATCCGGGAAATGCCGCGCAGTTGCGCCCACGACTCGAGCGCTTTCTGGCGCGCGCCGTGCCGGATGAAAAGGAAGTGCGCATCCTGCGCGGTCTGCTCGCTGCGATCGAACGGCGCAGCACGATTCCAGGGGAATGACGATCATGCCGGACGGAGTGCCGATCTATCTCGATTACGCAGCGACCGCGCCGCTCGATCCGCGGGTCGCGGATCTCATGAGCGAGTGCCTGCGCGATCCCGCGCTGCAGGGTAACCCCGCCTCTACGCATGCGCCGGGACGCACGGCAGCGGTGCGCGTGGAATCTGCGCGCGGGCAGGTCGCACGTCTGATCGGGGCGCAACCAGAAACCATCGTATTTACATCCGGCGCGACCGAAAGCGTGAATCTCGCGATCCTCGGTGCCGCGCGCGCGGCAGCTGACGGCATGCGACATGTCGTTACCGCGCGTACCGAGCATCGCGCTGCGCTCGATGCCTGCCGCCAGCTCGAGCGCGAGGGATTCACCGTTGACTGGCTGAAGCCCGGTGCAGACGGCAGCGTGGATCCGGGAAGGGTCGCTGCGGCACTGCGCCCCGATACGGCGCTGGTCTCGCTGATGCATGCGAACAACGAGACCGGCGTGATCAATGACATTGCCGCGGTCGGGCGCATCTGCCGCGAGCGAGGTTTGACATTCCACGTCGATGCTGCCCAAAGCGCAGGCAAGCTGCCGATCGACGTGGAAGGGACGGGTGCGGCGCTCCTGAGTTTCTGCGCACACAAGCTCGGCGGTCCGAAGGGCATCGGCGCGCTTTACCTGAGACACCGGCCGCGGCCCGCTCTGCAGCCGCTGCAGTTCGGCGGCGGCCACGAGCGTGGCCTGCGTGCAGGCACCCTGGCCACGCACCAGATCGTCGGTTTCGGCCTTGCCTGCGAACTCGCGCGACTAGGACTTGCCACCGAGCCCGCGCGAATTCGCGCCCTGCGCGAGCGGCTCTGGACCGGTCTTCAGGCCGCGGCGCCGGTTGCGCAGAACGGCGCGGCCGAACCCGGCCTGCCGGGCATCCTGAATGTCCGCTTTCCGGGTGTGGAGGGCGAGAGCCTGTTGTTCGCCCTGGAAGGCAGCCTGGCGGCCTCCAGCGGCTCGGCCTGCAGTTCGGCGACGGCAGAGCCTTCCTACGTGCTGCGTGCCCTCGGACTTTCGGACCTGGCGGCCCAGGCCTCGCTGCGGCTGAGCCTTGGGCGGGACACGACGGAGGAGGAGGTCGATCGCGCAGCCCGACTGCTCGTGGTCTGCGTGCGCCGCCTGCGCGCCGCACTGCCCGTCGGCGCGATCGAAGCGATCGCATGAGCGAACCCCGCGCGGCGTATTCACCGCTGGTGCGTGAGTTGTTCGAGCGGCTGCCGCATGCCGGCGACCTGGCGCCGGGTCCCGGCACGGTGGTCCACGGCGAGGTGATTGCGCTCGAGCGCGGCGCCTGGGTCCGCTATGAGGCGCGAATCGAGGACGGCCGGGTGGCCGATTGCGCGTTTCGTGCCTGGGGATGTCCACACACGCTCGCCGCCGCGGCGCTGGTCGCGAGTCGCATGCATGGTCGGCGCATCGACGCAGAGGCCGCCTTCGACGCCCGGCGCCTGGCAACGGAACTCGATGCGCCCGCGGAGAAACTCGGCCGCCTGCTGGTTGTCGAGGACGCGCTATCCGGGATGCTGGCCCGGGCGCTTGCGTTACAATCGACCTGAGCATGGCCATCACCCTGACCCCAGCCGCAGCAGACCGCGTCCGTCATTTCATGGCCGAGCGTGGCCACGGCGTCGGCCTGCGACTCGGTGTGCGCAAGACCGGCTGTTCCGGCTTCGCCTATGTCGTGAATTACGCCGATGAGGTGCAGGACAAAGATCGCGTCTTTGCGAGCCAGGGTGTCCAGGTGCTGGTCGATGCCGCCAGCCTCGCCCTGATCGATGGCACCGAGATCGATTTCGTCCGCCACGGACTCAATGAGGCATTTCGCTTCCGGAATCCGAACGTGCGCGGCGAATGCGGCTGCGGCGAAAGCTTCAGCGTCTGATTTTTCCTTTGGCGGCAGGCACTTCCACGCTCCCGGCGATTGCCGGCCCGGGGTCGCGGGGGCTAGAATGCGCGGTCCAATCCTGCCCCATCGCACGAGGAATCCATGGCGGTTGAGCGCACCTTGTCCATCGTCAAGCCCGACGGCGTGGCACGCAACCTGATCGGCGACGTTTATCGCCGATTCGAGCGTGCCGGCCTCGCGATCATCGGCGCCCGGATGCTGCGCCTCACGCAGAGCCAGGCCGAAGGCTTCTATGCCGTGCACCGCGAACGCCCGTTCTTCCGGGACCTGTGCGCGTACATGACCTCAGGCCCGGTGATGGTGCAGGTCCTTGAAGGCGAGTCGGCCGTCGCGCGCAATCGCGAAATCATGGGTGCGACCGATCCGAAGAAGGCGGCAGCCGGAACGATCCGCGCCGACCTCGCGACCAGCATCGAGGAGAATGTCGTGCACGGCTCCGACAGCGTCGAGAATGCCGCGCGCGAGATTGCCTATTTCTTTGCGGACATCGCGCTCTGTGCGCGGACCCGCTGAATCAGGTGACACGATGAGCGACAAGGTCCCCGGGCGCAGCAACCTGCTCGGACTGAACCGGTCCGAGCTGGAAGCCTTCGTCGCGCCGCTTGGCGCAAAGCCCTACCGCGCGCGCCAGTTGCTGAAGTGGATCTACCGCCGCGGCGAGTCCGACTTTGCGCGCATGACCGATCTTGCAAAGGATTTCCGGGCACAGCTCGCGGACGTCGCCGAAGTGAGCGTGCCGGAGATCGTGAGCACCAGGACTTCGGCGGATGGCACGCGCAAGTGGCTGCTTCGCATGCCGGGCGCTGCCGGCAACGAGCAGGTCATCGAGACGATTTTCATCCCGGAACCGGGGCGCGGGACACTCTGCATCTCGAGCCAGATCGGCTGCGCACTGGACTGCTCCTTCTGTGCGACCGGTCAGCAGGGATTTAACCGCAACCTGACGTCGGCCGAGATCATCGGTCAGGTGTGGCTCGCTAATCGCGAACTCGGGCGCGAGCCGGACGGCGAACGGATCATTACGAATGTCGTATTGATGGGCATGGGCGAGCCGCTCGCCAACTACAGGAATGTGCTGCCTGCGATGCAGTTAATGCTCGACGATCTCGGCTACGACCTGTCACGCCGGCGCGTCACGCTTTCCACTTCCGGTCTCGTGCCACAGATCTACCGCCTCGCTGAAGACTGTAATGTGGCGCTCGCCGTGTCGCTGCATGCACCGAATGACAAGCTGCGCGACGAGCTCGTGCCGATCAATCGCAAGCATCCGATCGCGGAGTTGCTGGCTGCCAGTTGGCATTACCTCGAGCGCCAGAATGGCCGCAGCGTCACATTCGAATACACGATGCTGGATGGCATCAATGACCAGCCCGGGCACGCGCGGGAACTGGCGGCATTGCTGCGCGGTCATGATGCCAAGGTGAATCTGATTCCGTTCAATACATTCCCGGGCACCAGGTACCGGCGCTCGCCAGCCGCGGCAATCAATCGATTCCGCGACCTGCTGGCACAGGGAGGGGTTATGGCGACCGTGCGGCGAACCCGGGGTGACGACATCGACGCGGCCTGCGGCCAGCTCAGGGGCCAGGTGCTGGATCGCACACTGGTCAGGCTCGGCAGCAAGATGGTGCGGCTTGAGGTGCGGGCATGATCGCGCGAATGGCGGCGGTCCTGATTGCGCTGCTGCTGGCGACGGCGGCGCCCGCGCAGGAAGCCTCGAAAGATCCGCTGACCGAAGCGGCGCGCATCAATGCCCGCCTTGCCATGGAGTACATGAAGCGTGACCAGCTGTCGGTCGCACGCGACAAGGTCGAAAGGGCGCTCGCGCTGAATCCGAAGGACCTGACTGTGCAACTCGCCGCCGGCCTGGTCTATGAGCGCATGCTGGACACCAAGCGTGCTGAGCAGCACTTCCGGCGCGCGCTGCGTGCCGATGCCGACAGCCCGGAGGCGCAGAATGCGCTGGGTGCATTCCTGTGCCGCCACCGGGAATTTGCGAAGGGCGAGGCGATGTTCCTCAAGGCGGCAGGCAATCCCCTGTACAGCACGCCGGCAGTCGCCTACACCAATGCGGGTGTCTGCGCCCGCAGTGCCGCCGCGCCGGAAAGGGCCGAAAAATACCTGCGCCAGGCCCTGACGGTTCGCACGACCTACCCGGAGACATTCCTGCAGCTGGCGGGCGTCCTGCATGATCGCGGCAACCACCTGCAGGCGCGGGCATTCATCGAGCGATACCTTGCCGCTGCGCCGGCAACACCCGATGTGCTCCTGCTGGGCCACCAGATTGAGATGGCGCTGAATGATCGCGTGGCGGCTGGCGTGTACGGCGAACGATTGCGCAAGGAATTTCCTGAATCGGTGCAATTGCGCGTACTCGACGACATCGAGCGCCGGAATCCCGGATGAACGCGCAAACCAGCGGCCCGTCGCCGGGCGCGCGGTTGCGCAATGCGCGTGAGGCCAGGGGGCTCACGATCGAAGCCGCGGCCGAGCGCCTGCGCCTCAATGCGGCGCTGGTGCTCGCGATGGAGGAGGACCGTCTTGCCCTGCACGGCGCGCCGGTCTTTGCGCGCGGTCACCTGCGTAACTACGCCTCGCTGCTCGGCCTGCCAGAGGACGAAATACTGGCGGCATTCGGCACCAGCGAGGTTCCCGAACCCAGTTTCCTGCCAGCGATGGACCTGCGCCCGAAGGTTCGCGACCACGCGCGCTGGGCATGGCCGATCGCCGCGGTGCTGCTCGCCATCGCAGTCGTCGCCGCGTTCTGGTGGTGGAGCGCACGCTCCTAGGCCATGAACAGGAAGCTCCAGGCCGTCCGTGGCATGAATGACCTGCTTGCGGACCAGCTGCCCTGGTGGCAGCTGGTGGAGCAGAGTGCGCGCGAACTCTTTGCGGACTACGGCTATCAGGAATTCCGCGTCCCATTGGTCGAGCACACGGAATTGTTCCAGCGCTCGATCGGCGAGCACACGGATATCGTCGAGAAGGAGATGTACAGCTTCCAGGATCGCGGTGGCGACAGCCTGACCCTGCGTCCCGAGGCGACCGCCGGCCTGGTGCGCGCGGCGATCGAGCACGGCCTGCTGCACAACCAGAAGCAGAGGCTGTGGACGTCGGGGCCGATGTTCCGGCACGAAAGACCCCAGCAGGGCAGGTACCGCCAGTTCCACCAGATCGATTGCGAAGCCTTTGGATTTGAAGGCCCTGATGTCGATGTCGAGGTGATCCAGATTTCAGCGCGCCTATGGCGGAAGCTCGGCATCACCGACGTGAGCCTGCATGTCAATTCGCTCGGCACGCCGGAGTCGCGCCGACAATACCGCGCGCTGCTGGTGACCTACTTCGAGCGTCAACGTGCCGGGCTCGATGCCGACAGCCTGCGCCGTCTCGAGTCCAATCCGATGCGAATCCTTGACTCGAAGAACCCTGCAATGAAGGAAATCATCGCCGGCGCTCCCGTGCTGACCGATCACCTCGACGCCGCCTCGCGCGAGCATTTCGACCGGTTCCGCGACCTGCTCGGCGCCTGCGGGATTTCTCACGAGGTGGATCCGCGGCTGGTCCGCGGCCTCGATTACTACACGCGCACTGTTTTCGAGTGGACCACGCGCGCGCTCGGTTCCCAGGATGCCGTATGTTCCGGCGGCCGCTATGATGGCCTGGTCGCGCAACTGGGCGGCGACCCGACGCCCGCGATCGGCTGGGCGCTCGGTATCGAGCGAATTGTCGGCGTCCTGCAGGCTACAGGTACGGCGGCTGGTGCCGCTACGCCTGCTGTTTATCTGGTGCTGTTGGGTGATCGCGCGGAGCGTGCCGGCCTCGCGATCGCCGAACGCCTGCGCGATGCGCTGCCGGTCGCAGGTGTCCAGGCGAATATGGGTGGCGGAAGCCTGAAGTCGCAGATGAAGCGCGCGGACAAGAGCGGCGCGCAACTGGCGTTGATCATCGGCGACGACGAGATGACGCGTGGTGTTGCGGCGCTCAGGATGCTGCGCGGCGATGCCAGCCAGCAGGACTGCCCCTGGGATGAGCTGCCAGGCCGCGTCGCAGAAATGCTCGGCCGCATATGACTTCGAGGAGTGACGATGGTCGATGAGTATTTGTCGGAACGCGAGCAGGCGGAGCAGCTCAGTCACTGGCTGCGTGAGAATTGGCTCTGGCTCGTGGCCGGCGTCGTTTTGGGCCTGGGCAGCGTGTACGGATACCGCTGGTGGAACGCCCACCAGGCTGCGCGGTCCGAGGAAGCAGAACAGCAATTTTCCGCGATGCTGGATGCGCTCGGCCGCAGTCAGCGCGATGAGGGCCTGCAGATAGCCGGCAAGATCACCGGCGAATACACCGATACACCCTATGCCGACCAGACCCGGCTGGTGATCGCGCGGCTTGACATCGAGGCAGGCGAGCTTGACAAGGCGGCGACCACGCTGAGGCAAGTGATGGATTCGACGCGCGATCCTGAGCTGGCACTGGTCGCGAGACTGAGGCTCGCGCGCGTGCAGCTCGCGAAGGGAAGCTTTGACGACGCCCTCGCGACGCTCGAGGCTGTCGACAATCCCGCGGTCGCCGCGCGCGTCGCTGAATTGCGTGGCGATGTCATGGTGGCGCGCGGAAAGCCGGCAGATGCGCTCCTGGCCTATCGCCAGGCCCAGTCGGCGGCGGAGGATGGCAAGAGCGCCGACGGCCTGGTCGACCAGGAACTGTTGAGACTGAAGATCGACGAACTGACCGCGACGACCGCGGCTGAATGAGGAATGCGGATGAAGAGAATGGCATGGCTGCTGGCGCTTGCATTGACCTTGATCGCCTGCAGCAAAGAAAAAAACGTGGAACCGCCGGCCGAGCTCGTGGATTTCACCGTCAAGCTGAAGCCCGATCATGTATGGAGCACCGGGACCAAGGGCGGCGATGAGGTCCTGCGCCTCGGACTTGGTCCGGCCGTCGCAGATGACCGCGTTTATGTCGCGGGTCATGGCGGCGATGTCCGGGCGCTGGAACTCGGCAGCGGGCGCAGCCTGTGGGTTTCGAAGACCGATCTCGATCTGAGCGGTGGACCGGCCTTTGGTGAAGGCCTCGTGGTCGCCGGTTCAATTGGCGGCGAGGTGCTTGCACTGGATGCCGCGAGCGGGGCGGAGCGCTGGCGGATCGCAGTTGGTGGCGAAGTGCTTTCGGCTCCGGCCATCGGCGCCGGTCTCGTGATTGTGCGCACGGTCGATGGCAAGTTGAGGGCCCTGCGCGTCGCCGACGGCACTGAGGCCTGGAGCTATGAACAACCCGTGCCGCGGCTGACATTGCGCGGCAATGGCCCGCCGATCATCAGTGGTGACATGGTGCTGTCGGGCTTCGACAACGGCAAGGTCGTTGCGCTTGCGCTCTCAAGCGGTGACCTGCTGTGGACCGCGACCGTGGCACCGTCCCGCGGCAGAACCGAGATCGAGCGACTCGCCGACATCGACTCGGCCGTTCGAGTCGTTGACAAGGATGTCTTTGTGGTCGGCTACCAGGGGCGTGTCGCAATGCTCTCGCTCGAATCCGGCCAGATCTGGTGGGGACGGGACATGTCGAGCTACCGCGGCATGGCTACCGACGCGGAGAACCTGTACGTGACGACGGCTGACAGCACGGTCGTCGCGCTGCGCCGCCGCGACGGCACCGAAGTTTGGCGCCAGGCTCAGTTCCTGCGCCGCGCGCTGACGGCGCCAGCGATCCAGGGTGACGCGCTGGTGGTCGCCGACTTCGAAGGCTACCTGCACTGGCTCAATGTGGCCACGGGCGAAATTCTCGGCCGCGCAAAGCCCGGCGGCGGACGCATCAGCAACGCACCGGTGAGCGCCGGCGACCTGTTGCTGGTGCAGGGCGATTCCGGCGAGGTCCAGGCCTATCGCGCGCGGCCGCGCGCCGCCGGCTAAGCGGCGGTCCGGGATCCTGAGTCATGTTGCCCGTCGTCGCGCTGGTGGGCCGGCCCAATGTCGGCAAGTCCACGCTGTTCAATGCGCTGACCGGGACCAGTGACGCGCTCGTTTCGGACGTGCCGGGACTGACGCGGGACCGCAAGTACGGCTACGGCCGGCAAAGCCTGCATCGCTTCATCGTGGTCGACACCGGTGGTCTCGTGGAGTCACCGCGCGGCATCGAGCAGCTGATGGCGCAACAGACCCAGCGCGCGATCGATGAGGCTGACCGGGTTGTGTTCCTCGTCGATGGGCAGTCGGGAATCGAACCCTCCGATCGATTTGTCGCCGATGTCCTGCGCAAGAGCGGCAAGCCGGTGACGATTGCCGTCAACAAGTGCGAGGGACGCGATTCGGAAGTAGCCGTGTCCGATTTTCACGGCCTCGGCCTCGGCGAGCCACAATCCTTTTCGGCGGCGCATCGCCAGGGCATCGACGAACTGATCGATCACGTCCTTGCTGGCATCGCCCCGCCTGCCGAGGACGCAGTGGAAGATGCCGCTCGCGCGACCCGTGTCTGCGTGGTCGGTCGCCCGAATGTCGGCAAGTCCACACTGATCAACCGTCTGCTGGGCGAGGAGCGGATGATTGCCACCGACCAGCCGGGCACCACCCGCGACACCGTTCATGTGCCATTCGAGCGTGACGGGCAGGCCTACGTTCTGATCGACACCGCGGGTGTCCGGCGTCGCGCACGCATCGAGGAACAGCTTGAGAAATGGAGTGTTATCAAGACGTTACAAGCTATTGATGATGCAAATGTTGTCATCGGCGTATTGGATGCGCAGGAGACGGTAGCGGAGCAGGATGCAACGCTTCTCGGCATCGTGGCCGAGCGCGGACGCGCGATGGTGATCGCGGTCAACAAGTGGGACCACGTCACCCAGGAGCATCGCGACGAGATCCGCTCGCAGATTGCGCTGCGCCTGCGCTTCCTCGATTTCGCGCCGGTCCATTTCATTTCCGCGCTGCACGGCAGTGGCGTCGGCGAAATGATGCAGTCGGTGCGCGAAGCCCATGCCGCGGCCGTGCGTGAGTTGCCGACGCCTGAACTGACACGCGTGCTCGAGGCGGCGATCCGTCAGCACCAGCCGCCATTGGTGCGCGGACGCCGCATCCGCCTGCGCTACGCACACCAGGGCGGGCGCAATCCGCCGGTCATCGTCGTGCACGGGGCCCAGGCCGCGCGTACGCCAGAGGACTACCGCCGCTACCTGATGAACAGTTACCGCGAGGCATTCAGCCTGTGGGGGACGCCCGTGCGCGTGGAGTTCCGGAGTGAGGACAATCCATTCGCCAGCCGTCGCAACAAGCTGACGCCGCGGCAGCGCCGCACGCGACAGCGCGACGCCAGCCGGCGTTGATTAAAAAGGGGACGCTTCCCTTTTCCCTCTGCTTCGGCGGAAAAGGGAAGCGTCCCCTTTTTAAATGACGCGCGCGCGCAACCGCCCGCGTGAAAGCCGTGCGTCGATTTCCGCGCCGGGTGGCGCCTGGCCGGGATCGTGGACGATTGCTCCGTCCGCGGCCAATGTCACGATTGCATAGCCGCGGGCGAGCGTTGCGAGTGGACTGATCGCATTCAGCGCACGGGCCGCGGTCTCCAGGCGGCCGCGATGCATGGCAAGGCGATTCCTTGCGGCCGGCAACAGGCGCAGGCCCGCATGGCCCGCACGCTGCAGCAGGGTGGCCACTCGGGTCGCTGGCGAGGCGCCTGCGAATTCCGCACGCGCCGTTGCCAGGCGCTGCAGCCGCATGCCGAGGCCACGGCGCATCGCCACCGTCAGGCGGCCCTGTAATTCATCGATGCGCTGGGCGCGTTGCGCCAGCGCCTGCGATGGGTGCTGGACCCAGAGCCGCCTCCAGGTCCGCGCCAGCCGTTCGCGACGCAATTGTTGGGCACGTCCCGCTGCGAAACCGAGCCGTCGCGCCGTGGCCGCAAGTTCGGCAAGCATGGCCGCAGCGTCCGGCACGGCCAGTTCCGCCGCCGCCGAGGGCGTTGGCGCGCGGACATCGGCGACGAAATCTGCGATTGTGAAGTCCACCTCGTGGCCAATGCCGCTGATGAGCGGCAGGGTGAGCCGGTCGATCGCGCGTGCCAGGGACTCATCATTGAAGGCCCACAGGTCTTCCAGCGAGCCGCCGCCGCGCACCAGCAAGAGCACGTCCACCTCGCCACGGCGGTCTGCGAGGGCAAGGGCCTCCTCGATCTCCCGCGCCGCCGTGGGGCCCTGTACGGGCACCGGGTAGACCAGGACCGGAATCGCAGGAAAGCGGCGTCGCAGCACCTGCAGAACGTCCCGAAGCGCGGCGCCGCTCGGCGAGGTCACGACACCGATGCGCCGCGGCAGGCGCGGCGGCGGGCGCTTGCGTGCGGCGTCGAACAGGCCTTCGGCGGCCAGCGCGAGCTTCAGGGCCTCGAAGCGGCGCCGCAGTGCACCTTCGCCTGCCTCCTCGAGATGATCGACGATCAGCTGGAAGTCGCCGCGCGGCTCGTAGAGTCCGACCCGCGCCCGCAATAGCGCCTGCATTCCGTCCTGGGCCGCGAACCGGATGGCCTGGTTGCGCTGACGGAACATCACGCAGCGAACCTGTGCCGCCTCGTCCTTGAGCGTGAAGTACCAATGGCCCGAGGCAGGCCGGGAGAAATTCGACAGCTCGCCCTCGATCCAGAGCGACGGCAGACCGGCCTCCAGCAGGCCGCGCACCTCGCGATTGAGGCGTGCCACCGTATAGACATCGCGGCCAGCGCGGGGATCCATGCGCGCATGCTAAGCGAGCGAGCCTGCCGAAGCACGCGGCTGCATCGCACGTATCGCTAACGCCTCGGACCACTTGCGTCGTACAATGCGCCGCTTCATTCGGACTGCCCCCGGGGGACAACGCCGATGCGCATCGTCCAGGAAGCACTCACCTTCGACGACGTCCTGCTCGTTCCGGCCTACTCGGAGGTGCTGCCTCGCGAAGTCGACCTGTCGACGCGCCTGACCCGGGGCATCCGGCTCAATCTGCCGCTCGTCTCCGCCGCAATGGACACGGTGACCGAGGCGCGCCTCGCCATCACGATTGCGCAGGAAGGCGGCATCGGCATCATCCACAAGAACATGTCCGCGGAGGACCAGGCCAGGGAAGTCGGCCGCGTCAAGAAGCACGAGAGCGGCGTGATCAAGGACCCGATCACGATTCGCCCGGATGCGACGATCCGCGATGTCATCGCGCTGACGCGCGCCAAGGGCATCTCCGGCCTGCCGGTCACCGCGGACGGCAACATGGTCGTCGGCATCGTCACGCACCGCGACATCCGTTTCGAGGAACAGCTCGACCTGCCGGTCTCGAAGGTCATGACGCCGCGCGAGCGGCTGGTCACGGTGCGCGAGAACACGCCGCGCGAGGAAGTGCTGCTGCTGCTGCACCCCTGGTCGTGGACGAGGCGGGACGGCTGCGCGGCATGATCACCGTGCGCGACATCCAGAAAGCGCGCGATTTTCCACGCGCCTGCAAGGATGAACACAGTCACCTGCGGGTCGGGGCGGCCGTCGGGACCTCTCCGGACACGCTCGAGCGGGTTGCCATGCTGGTCGAGGCCGGTGTGGACGTCGTCGTCGTCTACACCTCGCACGGGCATTCACGCGGCGTGTTGGCGATGGTCGCAAAGATCAAGCGGGCCCATGGCAATCTGCAGGTGGTGGGCGGCAATATCGTGACGGCAGAGGCCGCG
>JAENJD010000105.1 GCA_016844605.1 Steroidobacteraceae bacterium | reverse complement strand
CGGCATCGAGCCCGCGGTCGTCACCGGGCCGTCCACGGACAATTCCGTGGGTGTGGACATCATTCGCGAGCAATTGGGTGTCGCGGCTTTCAATGCGATCACGAACGGGGCCGCGCTGGGTGATTGCGTGATCTCGGCCGTTGGTCTCGACTCCGTTGCCCACTCCCGGGAACTCGAGCAATGACCATGCGCACACCTGCCATCATCCTGGGCGGCACCGGCTATGTCGCCGGCGAACTGCTGCGCCTCGTTCTCGGTCATCCGCGTCTTACACTTGCCGCGATCGCCTCGGACAGCCAGCCTGGCGAGCCTGTCGCAAAGGCCTTTCCACATCTCGCCACAGCCTGTGGCGGGCTGCAATACAGCTCGATCGAGCAAGTGATGGAAATGGCCGCGCGGTTGCCGCGTTCCGCTGTGCTCGCTGCCGCGCCGCATGGCGTTTCGCACAAACTGCTGGACGCTCTCCTCACCCGCGCTGCGGCTGCCGGCACAAAACCGGCGGTCGTCGATATCTCCGCCGATTTCCGCTATGCGGATCTCGAAGAATACAGACGTGTCTACAAACACCCCCATGGCGCGCCCGCGCGCGCGCGTGAGTTCACCTGTGCCGTGCCGGAGCATCTGGACCGCGCACCGACACCGCATGTGGCGCATCCGGGCTGCTTCTGCACTGCGACACTGCTCGCCTCCGTGCCGCTGCTCGCCCTCGATCTCGTCGAGCCCCAGATGTTTGTTTCCGCGGTCACCGGCAGTACCGGCGCCGGACGCGGCCCGATCGCCGGCACCCATCACCCGCAGCGTCACAGCGATCTCTACACCTACAACGCGCTGACCCACCGCCACGTGGCCGAAATCACGGCTCTTGCACGCTCGGCCTCGGGCAAGGAAGGCCGCTTCGCATTCGTGCCGCATTCCGGGCCATTTGCGCGCGGCATTCATGCCACCGTCCAGGCGAAGCTGAAGAAGCCGCTCGACACGGACGCTGCCATCGCGGCGTTGCGCGGTTTTTACGCAGGCAGGCCATTCGTTCGCGTGCTGGACGAGCCGCCGCGCATGAAGGACGTCGTCGCGAGCAACTACGCGCATCTGTCCGCGGTCGCCGACGGCAATACGATTGTCGTGATGTCTGTCATCGACAATCTTGTCAAGGGCGCGGCCGGCGGCGCGTTGCAGTGGATGAATCGCTTGCTGGGCTTCGACGAAACTGACGGGTTGACCGCGCCCGCCCCGGGCTGGACCTGAAATGAAGAATTTCCTCGATCTCGCGGATTTCCCGCGTGACGAAATCTCGGATCTTCTGGCACTCGCTGAACGACTGCGTGAGCGTCCTGAGCCGGCGGCGCTCAGGGGCCGTGTGCT
Source organism: Steroidobacteraceae bacterium (assembly GCA_016844605.1). Classification (GTDB taxonomy): domain Bacteria; phylum Pseudomonadota; class Gammaproteobacteria; order Steroidobacterales; family Steroidobacteraceae; genus SCUD01. The sequence goes on along the minus strand of JAENJD010000105.1, from coordinate 3,734 downwards.
TGGCCTGCTGTTTTTCAATCCTTCCCTGCGGACACTCGCTTCGATGCAGGTTGCAATGGCGCGGCTGGGCGGCGAGTCATTCGTCATCACGCCTGGCAGCGGCAGCTGGCAGCTCGAGACCCGCCTGGGCGTCACGATGACCGGGAGCGCAGCGGAGCACATCCGCGAGGCGATCCCGGTGCTCGACTCCTATTGTGATGTGCTGGGCGTGCGGGCATTTGCGGAGGGACGCGACCTTGCCGCGGACCTCGCGGAACGGAACTTCACGAACATCGCATCGCTGTGCCGGCATCCGCTGATCAATCTCGAATCGGCGGTCAATCACCCCTGCCAGGCGCTCGCCGACTGGAAGACACTCGATGATCTGAAGGTCCGGCGCCGGGGCCGCTTCGTGCTGTCCTGGGCCAATCACCCGCGTGCATTGCCGCTCGCCGTGCCGGCCGCCACGGTGCACATGGCCGCATTGCGCGGCATGGATGTCGTCGTATTGCGCCCGCCGGGTTTTGAATTGCCCGATTCGATTATGGACAAGGCGCGGCGTGCCGCCAGCGGGTCGGGCGGGAGCGTCAGTGAAACCGACGACCATGCTGCAGCTCTCGCCGGCGCACAGGTCGTCTACGCCAAGGAATGGGGATCGACGGAGCACTATGGCGACGCTGAAGCAGAGGCCCGGGCGCGCAGCGGTCTCGGTGACTGGATGATCCAGGAGTCGTGGTTCCAGAAGGCCTCACCGGATTGTCATCTGATGCATTGCCTTCCCGTGCGGCGCAACGTCGCGATCGCCGACGAGGTGCTCGACGGACCGCGCAGCCGCGTGCTGGCCCAGGCTTACAATCGCCTGGTCGTGCAGATGGCCGTACTTTACCGCCTGCTCGGCGGCGCACCCGCCGGCAGATTGCACTAAAAAAGGAGCCCTGACGAGATGGTGACGCACCGCATCGACCAGTCCGCCGTGATCGCCGCGCTGCGGGGCGCGGCGCCATACATCCGGCTTTATAAAGGCAAGATCTTCGTCATCAAGGCGGGTGGAGCCGTATTCGGCGACACCGCGGGCACGCGCGGCCTGATCGAGCAGATCGCGATCCTGCATCACTTCGGGATCCGCGTCGTGCTGGTGCACGGCGGCGGGCCGCAGCTTGACGAAATGCAGCGCTCGCTCGGGATCGAGCCCCGCATGGTCCGCGGACGCCGCATCACCGATGACAAATCCATCGACGCAACGACAATGGTGCTCAACGGACTGATAAACACGCGGATCCTCGCGATCTGCCGCGAGGTTGGCATCGATGCCGTGGGTCTTTCGGGTGTGGATGCAGGGCTGGTACGCGCCATTCGCCGCCCGCCGGTCAAGATCGACGGCGAGTCCGTGGACTACGGCTATGTCGGTGACATCATCTCGATCGACACGACCGTGCTGCGCAAGCAACTCGATGCAGGCCTGATGCCGGTCGTCAGCCCGCTGTCGGCAGACGACTCCGGCTGCGTCCTGAACATAAACGCCGACACCGTGGCCGCGTCGATCGGCGCTGCGCTCGGGGCCGAAAAGCTGATCCTCTGCACCGGCGCGGCCGGTATCCTCGAGCGCCTCGACGATGCGCGTTCGCTCGTGTCCTTCACCGACCTCGCCGGCCTCAAGCGCCTCGAGCAGGCCGGCAGCCTTGAGGGCGGCATGCTTCCGAAGGCCTCGGCGATCGAGGCCGCAATCCGGGGCGGCGTACGGCGCGTCCACGTGATCTCTTATGGCGTGCGCGACAGCGTGCTGGTGGAGGTGTTCACTAACGAGGGAACAGGCACGATGATCGTCGCCGACATCAAGGCAATGACACCGTCCGAGCAGCATCCGGAAGCAGTCGCCTCGTGAGCAGGCTCTGGGACAAGGGCGCGTCACTCGATCGCCGCGTACTGGAGTTCACGGCCGGCGAGGATCATGCGCTCGATGATCGGCTGGTCGCTTACGACGTGCGCGCCTCGATCGCCCACGCTGAAATGCTGGCCGAAGTTCGCCTGCTGAGCGCCGAGGACCTGGGGAAAATCCGCAGCGGCCTGATCGAGATTGGCGCGGAACATGCGCGCGGCGAATGGTGCGTGCCGCTCGAGCAGGAAGACGGCCAGACCGCGCTCGAGACGCGCCTCACGGCGCGCATCGGGCAGGCCGGAGCGCGCATCCATCTCGGCCGCTCCCGCAATGACCAGGTGCTTGCGGCGCTGCGGCTTTATCTGCGCGATGTCGTTACCGAGCTGGCGGCGGCCGCGGACACCGTGGGCGATGCATTGCTCGCCATCGCCGCGCGCCAGGGCGGAGTTGTATTGCCCGGTTATACGCACATGCAGCAGGCGATGCCGAGCTCCGTCGACTGGTGGGCCCGCGGCTTCGTCGCCGAAATCCGCGACGACGCCGAGGGCATCCGCCAGACATTGCGCCGCATCAACCGCAATCCGCTCGGTTCGGCGGCGGGTTACGGCACGCCGAATCTCCCGATCTCGCGCGAGGCGACACGACAGCGACTGGGATTTGATGCCGTTCAGGAGCCGGTCACTGCGGTCCAGCTTTCACGCGGCAAGGCGGAATCCCAGGTCCTGTTCGAGGTGACGCTGCTGATGCAGGATCTCGGCCGGCTGGCGACGGATCTGCTGCTTTTTTACACGCGCGAATTCGCCTTTGTCGAATTGCCGGCGGAGATGACCACCGGTTCATCGATCATGCCGCAGAAACGGAATCCCGACGTCTTCGAGCTGATCCGCGGACGCTCCGCGACCGCGCTCGCCTGCCTCGTCGAAGTCCTGAGTGTTTACTCACGCCTGCCATCCGGGTACAACCGGGACTTGCAGCTCATCAAGGCGCCGCTGTTTCGCGGCATCGATGTCTGCTCGCAGGTGCTGGCGGTGCTGCCGGCGGCACTCGAGGGCCTGCGGTTCCGGCCGGAGAATATCCGGCTCGACCCGTCGATACAGGCCGCGGCGCGTGCAAACGAACTCGTGGTCAAGGAAGGAATTCCCTTTCGCGACGCGTATCGGCGTGTCGCAGAAGAAATCAGGAATGAAAGCGGAGGTCGAACATGAAGAACTGGATTAAGCCACTGGCAGGCGTCGTCCTGATCGCCGCAGGCGCCCTGGGCCTGACCTATGGCGAATTCACCTATACGAAGGACACGCACGAGGCCAATCTCGGAGGCCTGGAATTGTCGTACAAGGAAAAGGAAACGATCGACGTCCCGAAGTGGGCCAGCATCGGCGCAATTGGGGCGGGTGTGCTATTGCTGGTCTTCGGCCGAAAACCAGGGGGATGACGATGAGAGTGATCCTGATTGCGGCGGCCGCCTGCGCAACCACTGCCTGCGGTGGTCCCGGAGATCCGGGTGGTCCGAATGTCATGGGTGACTATGGCGGCGATAGCTGCTCTTACGAAAATATCTCGCTGCGAGCGGAAGGTGTCGCGATCGTTACCTGGAACGGAGCGGAGATCGCCCTCCAGTATCGCCAGGAGGGCGCCAAGATCACCTTGATCAAACAGAATGGCAGCTCCAGCGTGTTCACGCTCAAGGGAAACGACCTGGTACTGGAACATTCCATGTTCTGCACGCGCAAGTGAAGGTTCTGTTGTTGACCTGCTGCGTGCTGCTGCTTTCCGCCTGCGCAAAGCCGGCGGAACCGCCGGAGCCTGCGGATCCGCCCGGACCAGCGTTGCTCTTTGCGGGCGGTCAGGGCGACCTCAGTGCCGAGGAGCGCCTGCAGGT
>JAENJD010000049.1 GCA_016844605.1 Steroidobacteraceae bacterium | reverse complement strand
CTCCGCGAAATTGTTTCGTCTCGCGGCTCCACTTTTGGCCATTACTTTTGCGGTCGCATCGGCGTCCTGCGAATCTCGTACTCCGGACGGCGAGCAGAGTGCTGATGCCGCGCCATTAATCCTGCGCAGAGGCCTTGGCGGGCAGCCGGGCTCCCTCGATCCGCAGCGCGCCGAGGACGCGTTCTCCTTTGATGTGCTGAGAGATTTGTACGAAGGACTGACGACCAGCAGTCCGTCCGGCGAAGTCTTGCCCGCTGCCGCGGAATCCTGGAGCGTGGACGAGGCGGGAACGCACTACACATTCAATTTGCGGCGCAACGCGCGCTGGTCAAATGGAGACCCCGTGCTCGCCCGGCAATTCGTAACGGCGCTACGCCGTGCGGTGGACCCGGCGACAGCTTCTGGTGGAGCCGACCTGTTGCGATCAATTGAGAATGCGCCGGCTATCCTGAAGGGCGAGCTGCCTGCCGATAAATTGGCGGTTCGCGCCGCCGATGATCTGCTGCTGGAAATCACGCTGTCACAGCCGGTCCCGTATTTCCCGGATATCCTCACCAATACGGTCGCTTCGCCGGTCCACGACTCATCTCTCGCGGACACAGGCGGCTTTTCGAAAAGTGGCGCCACTGTCTCGAATGGCCCATATTCATTGGCGGAAGTTGTGCCTGGCGCCAGCCTGCGTCTGGTGCGGAACGCGTTCTACTGGGCTTCCGGCACCGTCAAGTTCGACGAAGTTCGCTATGAACTCGTGCCTGACGAGAATTCTGAATTCACGCGCTATCGCGCCGGTCAACTGGACGTCACGAACAATGTCCCCGAGCAGCGCTTTGACGAACTTGCGAAGCAGCCAGATTCCGGTCTCCAGCACCGTGCGACGCTGGCGACGTTCTACTTCTCCTTCAACACGGACCAGGGGCCGCTCCGCAGGAAGCCCGCATTGCGGGAGGCATTGTCACTAGCGATCGACCGTGAAGCGATTGCCACTTCGATAACGCGCGCCGGCCAGGTACCCGCCTATGCGCTGGTGCCGGAAGGCGTCTGGAACTACACACCGGCGACCTATGAGTGGCTCAACTCCGCACTGGCGGCGCGCCGCGCGAAGGCCCGCTCACTCTATTCTGCAGCCGGTTATTCAGCGACAAAGCCCCTGCACCTGCGGATGCTGTACAACGAAAATGACCTGATCCAGAAAGTCTGTGTCGCAATCGCGGCCATGTGGAAGCAGGAACTTGGCGTCGAAACTGATTTGGTACAAATGGAGTTTCGCGCATACCTTGCGGCGCGCGCTGATCCCACGCAGTGGGACATCGTGCGAGTCGGCTGGTCCGCGGACTACAACGATGCGTCGAGTTTCCTCGATACTTTGACGGACGGCAGTCCGCAGAACTTCGGCCGATGGTCGAACGCGCAGTACGCGCAACTGCTGGCCGACGCCGCCGTGGAGACCGATGTCGCACGGCGACGCCAGCTGCTGCAACAGGCTGAGCGGCTGATGCTAAGTGACTACCCGCTACTGCCGGTCTATTTCTACGTGACCCGGCGACTTGTGCAGGCACGCATCAGCGCACCGCCGATCAATCCAATGAACCGCACCTATTCCCGCGATTTCGGAATTAATTAGCAACCTCGGTTGGGGTGCGTTCGATCTTGGCAGCCTTGACCAGCTCCTTGAGGTGCGCTTCGAATTTCTTCTGCTTCACCATCGGACCCAACTGCGGCTTGACTGATTCATAGGGCGGCGGGGTCGCGGCGCGGGTCTCCTCGAGCTTGATGATGTGCCAGCCGAATTCAGATTTGACCGGCGTGGCCGTGTACTTGCCGATCTCGAGCTGCTGCAATGCGTCAGAGAATGGCTTGACCATCTGGGTCGCCATGAACCAGCTGAGATCTCCACCCTCGGTCGCCGACCCATCCTTTGAATTCTCGGTGGCGAGCTTTTCAAAGCTTGCTCCCTTGTCGATCTGCGCGATCAGGTCTTTGGCTTTGGCTTCGTCGTCGACGAGGATGTGGCGGGCATGAAATTCGACTTTCGGCAGATCTGCGACCCGCGAGTCGTATTCTGCCTTCAATTCCTCTTCAGTTGGCTCCTTGCCGTCCACGAATTTCTTGAACAGCAACTCCGTCATGGAACTTGTGTTCACCAGCTCGATTCGCGCGCCGTCCTCACCGGCTGTCAGATTCTGCTTCTTGGCTTCCTGCGCGCCCGCGTACATGCCGATTAGTTCGTCAAGCGTTTCGGTGCGCTGTTCGGGAGTGAGATCCGCGGCTGCCTTGCCGTTGTGCCGCGCCTTGACGTAGAGATTCCACACGTCTTGCGAAATCTCGGTTCCATTCACCGCAGCCACGGGTTTTGCGTCGGCGGCGTCGGCGGTGTCCGTCTTCGTGCAGCCAGCGGCCAGCAGAAGGATCGTGGCCGCAACGGCCAATGTGTGCGTCTGTCTCATAGTTTCCTCGGTTGTTCCTCGTCGTCGGGTGAAATTGCTTCAATGATAAGGGCATGAATGTCGCTTGGCATCATTTCTGCCAGGGCGTCATAAACCATTCGATGCCGTTGTAATGAGTTCCGGCCCGCGAATGCTTCAGACTCGATTCGAACGGCAAAGTGCCCGGCGCCATCGCGAGCGCCTGGATGACCGGCGTGCTTTGCGCTGTCATCCCGCACCGAGACTCGCGCAGGGGCGAATGCGGATTCCAGTCGGGTCTGGATGCGGGTAAGCCGGGATTCGGTCATGTAGGGCGCGCACGCGACGCGATCCAGAAGCCCTGAGCAATGACGAACACGAATGTCAGTCCCAGCATTCCGTAGAATTTGAAATTGACCCAGGTCGCCTCGTCGAAATAGTGGAACACCGCGAGATTGACGGCGCCGATCACCAGGAAGAAACCGATCCAGGCCAGATTGAGGCGCCGCCAAAGCGTTGGAGCGAGACTCAGTTGCGTGTCAACTGTTGTCATCAGTCGCTGGATCAACGGACGACCGCCAAAAATCTGCAATTGGCTGGCGAGGAAAGCGGCGGCGAACATCCAGTTGACGACAGTCACCTTCCACATGATGAAAACTGGATCGTGTATCGCGAGTGTCAGGCCGCCGAACACCAGCACGAAACCGGCCGAAACCAGGTGCATCGGATTGACGCGCCTATTGCGGATCCAGTGAATCGAGACCTGTAAGACGGTCGCGACGATGATCACTGTTGTCGCAATGAAGATGTCATGTGCCAGCTGGTATGCGACAAAAAACGCAATGACCGGCAGGAAATCGAACAGCAGCTGCATTCGTGGGACCGTGATTTGGGGGCGCCAATGATAGCGGAAGCTGATATTGCCCGCCGCCGGTACATAATGGACCATGGCTGAGCGTCTGGAGTTGCATCCGTCGACGCCGCAGGCACGCATGCTGCGCACCGCCGCGGACTGCCTGCGGGATGGTGGCGTAATCGTCTATCCGACTGATTCCTGCTATGCGCTTGGCTGCGCAATCGGCGCCAAGGAAGCAATGGAACGCATCCAGCGTATCCGGCAGACCGGAAAACGCCATTTTTTCACGGTCATCTGCAGCGACCTTTCAGAAATCGCGCACTTCGCCCGCGTGGAAAACTGGCAGTACCGTCAGCTGAAGGCGTTCACGCCGGGACCGTATACGTTCGTTCTGAGGGCGACCCGCGAGGTCCCGCGCCGACTGCTGGATGAGCGCCGCAAGACCGTGGGCATCCGGGTCCCGGATCATGCCGTTGTGCGCCTGCTGCTGGCTGAATACGGCGAACCCTTGATGAGCACGACATTGCTGCTACCAGGGGATGAGTTGCCGCTGACCGATGCACGCGACATCGAGGAGCGCATCGGATACGCCGTCGACCTGATTCTGGATGGCGGCAACTGTGGCCTGGAACCGAGCACGATCGTGGACCTGTCTGGCGAAGCGCCGGTGATTTTGCGGGCTGGAAAGGGCGATCCGCGGCCTTTTCAATGACCGACAGAGCCATCATTCACCACGTATAATTGCCTCTAAATCCCGAGGATGGCCTCGGGCGCCACCTGGAAACCCCATGGATGTTGCCTCGTTCCTGACCGGGCTTTCGATCGCCGCAATTCCCGTCCTGTTCGCGATTACCCTGCATGAGGTCGCTCATGGCTGGGTCGCGCGCTCCTTTGGCGATCGCACTGCGGAGGCTCAGGGCAGGTTGAGCCTCAATCCGATCCGGCACATCGATCCGGTCGGTACGATTCTGGTGCCGGCGATATTGTTCTGGCTGGGCGGATTCCTGTTCGGCTGGGCGCGCCCGGTGCCGGTGAATCCACGTTTCATGCGCGAGCCGCGCCGCAACATGGTGTGGGTCTCCGCTGCGGGCCCTGCCGCGAATCTGGCGATGGCCGTGGGCTGGGCCTTCCTGATGATGGTGAGCCAGCATGTGGATCTGGGTGTGACGGGCCAGTGGATCGGCTTCATGGCTGACTGGGGCATCCAGATCAATCTCATGCTGGCAGTTTTCAATATGCTGCCGATTCCGCCACTCGATGGCGGGCAGTTTCTCGAGAACCTGTTGCCGCCTGGCCCGCTGGCTTCGATGCTGGCGGCGATCCGGCCCTTTGGGTTCTTCATCGTTCTGGCATTGATCGCGACCCACTTGTTGTCCGCCATCTTGAGCGGCCCGATTGCATTCCTGCAGGGGCTGTTGATTTCGATATTCGGGCTCCAGCCCAACTAGGAGCGGGAATTTGGCCGGCAACAACACCCAGAACCGTCGCGTCGTGTCCGGCATGCGGCCGACGGGTCAATTGCACCTCGGCAATTACCACGGCGCACTCGCAAACTGGATCGAGCTTCAGTATCGCTATGAGTGCTTCTTCTTCATAGCCGACTGGCATGCGCTGACGACAGGTTACGAAGACACCACGGCATTCAAGTCGAATGTGCACGAGGTACTCATTGACTGGCTCGGCGCCGGCTTGAACCCGGGTGCCTGCACAATCTTCATCCAGTCGCGCATTCCGGAACATGCAGAGTTGCATTTGATCCTCTCCATGGTGACGCCGCTTGCCTGGCTTGAGCGGGTGCCGACCTACAAGGATCAGATGGAGCAATTGAAAGACAAGGACCTCAGCACTTACGGATTCCTGGGCTACCCGCTCCTGCAGAGCGCGGACATCCTGATGTACCGCCCGGAATTCGTGCCGGTCGGCGAGGACCAGGTGGCGCACGTCGAGATCACGCGCGAGATCGCGCGCCGTTTCAATCACATCTATGGGCGTGAGCCGGACTTCGAGGCGCGTTGCGAGCGTGCCATCAAGCGTCTGGGTTCCCGGAACGCCACGCAATATTCCGAGCTGCGCCGCCAGTATCAGGAGCAGGGCAGTGCTGAGGCCCTTGCCAAGGCCCGGTCGCTGATCGAGTCCGGCGCCAAATTGACGATCGCGGATCGCGAGCGTCTGCTCGGACACCTGGAAGGTGGCGGGCGTGCAATCCTGCCGGAACCGGCGGTGCTCCTGACCAAGTCGCCGAAGGTGCCGGGCCTCGATGGTCGCAAGATGTCAAAGTCCTATGGCAACACGATCGGGCTTCGTGAGGAGCCGGACAGCGTAACGAAGAAGCTGCGCGCGATGCAGACCGATCCGGCTCGCGTGCGCCGCAGCGATCCGGGTGACCCGGACAAATGCCCGGTCTGGGACCTGCACAAGATTTATTCGAGCGACGAGACCAGATCCTGGGTACAAACCGGTTGCCGCAGCGCCGGTATCGGCTGCCTGGATTGCAAGAAGCCGCTGATAGACTCCGTCGTCGCCGAGATCGACGTGATACGCAAGCGCGCGCGGGAATACGAAGAGAATCCGGAAGTCGTCCGCAGCATTGTTTCCGAGGGGTGCGAGCGCGCGCGTGAAGCAGCGCGCGCGACGATGGACGACGTGCGGGCCGCCGTGGGGCTGGAGTACCGGTGACCGAACACGCCGAAAATGCGATAGCGACTGGCGCCGAATCCGGCGCAATCGAGTTGCCACCGCAGCAGGACGAGATGCCGTTTGCAATCGTGGATGGCGAGCCTATCACGGTGATGCCGCGCGACCTCTACATCCCGCCACAGGCGCTCGAAGTATTCCTCGAGGCATTTGAAGGGCCGCTCGACCTGCTGCTCTACCTGATCAGGCGGCAGAATCTCGACGTTCTCGACATCCCGATCGCGGACATCACGCGCCAGTACATGGAATACATCCAGCTGATGCAGGAGCTCGACCTGGAGCTCGCCGGCGAGTACCTGCTGATGGCGGCAATGCTGGCCGAGATCAAGTCGCGCATGCTGCTGCCGCGCAGCCAGTTCGATGCCGGGGAAGAGGACGATCCACGCGCCGAACTCGTGCGGCGCCTGCAGGAGTACGAACGCTTCAAGCGCGCTGCGGAGGATATCGACCGCCTTGATCGGCTGGATCGCGATGTGTACCAGGCGACCGCGGAGCTGACAAATCGGCAGGTGATCCGGCTGCTGCCGGAAGTCACGCTGCAGGAAATGCTGGTTGCCTTCAAGGATGTCGTGCAGCGGGCGACGATGTTCGAGCACCTGCATGTGCAGAGGGAAACACTCTCCGTACGGCAGCGGATGTCGGATGTGCTCGCGATGCTGGAAAATTCCGCCCTGGTCGAGTTCGTTAAGCTGTTCCGCCCGGAGGAGGGTCGCCTCGGCGTCTGCGTCACATTTGCCGCATTGCTTGAACTGCTGCGCGAAGGCCTGATCGATGTCGTCCAGGCCGAGCCCTACGCGCCGCTGCATGTCCGGCGTGCAGATCGTAATCTGGACGCGTCTGAACTTGATGATGTGGAAATCACCACTGCTTCCTGAGCGGTGAACAACCATGAATGTAAATCAGCTCAAGAATCTCATCGAGGCCGCCCTGCTGGCGTACGGCCAGCCGCTCAACATGGATCAGTTGCGAGGTCTGTTCGACGAGGTAGACCGGCCGGAGACCGCGACGGTACTCGAAGCACTTGAGGCGCTGGCGCGCGAATGCGCAGACCGGCCGATTGAACTCATCGAGGTGGCAAGTGGCTGGCGCCTGCAGGTGCGCGGTGAGTACGCCGCGCCCTTGTCGCGTCTCTGGCAGGAGCGGCCTGGCCGCTATTCGCGGGCGCTGCTGGAGACACTGGCTCTGATCGCCTATCGCCAGCCGATCACGCGAGGCGAGATCGAGAATGTCCGCGGGGTTCAGGTCAATCCGAACATTGTGCGCACCATGACCGAACGCGGCTGGATCCGCGTCGTGGGCCATCGCGAGGTGCCAGGCCATCCGGAACTGCTCGGTACGACACGCGAATTCCTGGATTACTTCGGGCTCAAGAGCCTGGATGAGCTGCCGTCGCTTGCGGCCCTGAAGGACATGGACGACGTTGGCATCCGGCTCGAGTTCGCGGACACGGCGCAGGCCGCGGTGGCTGACCTGCCGGCGGCCAACGACGCCGAAGCCACCGTTTGAAGCGGCGCGTCGCGCCGCGATCGTCCGCGCCGATGCGCGACCGGATCCAGAAGGTGCTGGCCGGTCGTGGCGTCGGGTCGCGCCGTCAGGTCGAGGCCTGGATCCTGGCAGGGCGCATCACCGTCAATGGCAAGCTTGCACGGCCCGGCCAACCGGTCGGCGAGCGCGATGACGTGCGTCTCGATGGCCGCCGGTTGCGGCTTCAGGATAGCGCGCGCGCCGACCATCGTGGCCTCGTCTATCACCGGCCGGCACGCGAGGAGATTCGCGGCACTTCGGGCGGCGAGGGCCGCAGCTCGCTGGAGCGACTGCCCAAGGCGACCGGCAGGCGATGGATTCCGATCAGCCCGCTGGCAGCAAATGATGCGGGACTCGAGTTTTTTGTCACCGATGGCGCGCTTGCGGCGGCGCTCACGCGTCGCGGTCACGCAATGCCTTCGGAATACAGTGTGCGCGTGCGCGGCGACATCGACGAATCGCGGATTGCGGGTCTGATGGCGGCAGTCACCGGGACGGAATTCGAGGGAAAACTGACAGGCATCCTGCCGGCGGGCGGTGAGGGCACGAACCGCTGGGTCAATGTGACCTGCATCGGCCTTCGTCCTCGCGATCTCAAGGGCATCTTCGAACGCGGCGGTTTCGAGCCGAATCGGGTCATGCGCACGAAGGTCGGACCGGTCGTGATGGATCGCGCGCTTGCGCGCGGGCGTAGCCGGGCGATGACGGATGACGAAATGAACGCGCTGCGGGAACTCGCTGCCATCAAGCCTGGGCAGCAGGCGGAGGCGGCTGGCAGTCGAAAGTCATCCCGTTGATCCCGCGGCCCTCGGGTCCCAGCAGGAAGAGGTAGGGGGCCGTCACCGCCGCGGGTTCGACCAGGCGATTGCGATCCTCGGCGGGGAATGCCTGCAGGCGCATCGCGGTCCTGACCGGCCCCGGATTCAGGCTGTTGGCACGAATCCGTGTTCCTTCCGATTCGTGTGCGAGCACCTGCATCAGTCCCTCGGTGCCAAACTTGGAGACTGAATAGGCGCCCCAGTAGGCACGTCCGCGCCGCGCAACGCCGCTCGAGGTGAACACGATTGAAGCGTCCCCGGATCGTCGCAGCAAGGGCAGCAGTGTGCGCGTCAGCAGGAAGGCTGCCGTCAGGTTGACGTGCAATACCTTGCACCAGGTCGGCACGTCGTAGTGATCGATCGGACTGAGTGCGCCGAGGATGCCCGCAATGTGCGCAAGGCCATCCACGCGGCCGAACTCCCGATCGAGTGCATCATGCAGGGAATCGTACTCAGCTGCGCCCGCAGTCTCGAGATTGAACGGCAAAAGCGCGGGTTTTGGCCCGCCCGTCTTGACGATCTGGTCGTAGCTGCGTTCGAGCTTGCGAAGCGTCCGGCCGAGCAGGCCCACGGTCGCGCCTTGCCGCGCCAGCGCCAGCGCGACGGCCTGGCCAATACCGTCGCCAGCACCGGTGACTATTACGACGCGGCCCTGATGGGAATTCGGTGCCGGTTGGTAGTTTCGCAGCTGCTGTGGATCGGTCAACTCAGCGCTCTTCAGGCGCCGGCAATTCGGGCGGCGCGCCGTCATTCGCGCGGACGGCGGATTCGATCTCGGCGAGTTCTTCGATGGCCTTGTCGCCGCGCACGCCAAGTTCGGTGAACTTTCGTGCACCGGGCAGTACATTCCGCTCGAGTGAACCAACCGATGCATTGAACGCGCGCACGCTGGCATCAAGCGCGCTGCCGAGCCGGCTCAGGTGATTGCGGAAGGTGCCCAGCCGCGAGTAAAGATCTTCGGCCAGCTTGCGGATGCGCTCCGCCCCCTCGGCCAGCTGAACATTCTTCCAGCCATATTCGACGGCCTTCAGCAGCGCCATGAAACTCGACGGGGTCGCCAGGATCACTCCGCTCTTCATCGCGTTTTCGAGCAGTTCCGGCTGCTGATCGAGCGCAGCTGAGAGGAACTGGTCGCCCGGCAGGAACAGCACCACGAACTGCGGCGCGCGTTCGAATTGCGCGGCGTAATTCTTCGATGCTAATTGACGTACACGCTCGCTGAGATGCTGCGCGTGACGTTTGAGCGCGAGCGTGCGGGCTTCGTCCGTTGCGGCCTCCACGGCCTGCAGATAGGCATCGAGCGGTGTCTTGACGTCCACGACCAGGTCGCGCCCGTCGGGCATGTGGATGACCATGTCAGGGCGCAACGCCCCATCTTCGCCGGCCACATGGACTTGTTCCTCGAAGTCGCAATGCGAGGTCATGCCTGCAAGTTCGACGAGCCGGCGCAGCGCGATCTCTCCCCACTGGCCGCGCACCTGCGGCTTGCTGAGCGCCTGCACGAGATTGCGGGTCTCGCGCTGCAACGCCAAATGAGTCTCGCGCATGTCAGTCAGGTGCTGGCGCAGGCTGCCAAAATCACGCTGACGCTCGACCTCGATTTCGCGCAGAACCTCGGAGGAGCGGGTCAATGACTCCTGGATCGGCTTGACCAGTGTCTCAATCGCCTGTTCGCGTTCCTTGAGCGTGCTCTGGGCTTGCTGCTGGTGCTGGCCGAGATTCTCCTTCGCGAGGCGCAGGAAATTTTCGATGTTTTCGCGCAGCTGCCTGCCGGCAAGATCGTCAAATCGCCGGTCGAGTTGCTCCATGGCCCGTTCAAGGGCGGCTGTTCGTTCGACTTCCAGGGCGTCCTCGGATTGCAGGCGTGCGCCCAGCACGGCGACCTCGGTCTCGAGCGAGGCGGCGCGCCTGCGGCCGATCCACAATCCCGCCGCAAAGGCGATTGCGAATCCCGCGATGATCAGGAGGGTCGTCGTCAGGTCCATGGATTCATGCTCGCAGGCCCAGCCATTCCAGCAGATCGGTCGGTTGCCCGAATATCGCGTCGGGCCGCCAGGCACCTGGATCCTCGCCGGCGCCGAGGTAGCCGAACCCGGCCACCAGCGGGATCATGCCCGCGTTGCGGGCGGCTTGCACATCGCGTTCGGCGTCGCCCATGTAGACGCATTCCCGCGGTTCCAGGCCCAGCAGTGTCGCGGCGTGCAGTAGTTGCATCGGGTGCGGCTTGCGCTCGGCAAGCGTATCGCCACTGACGACGCAGCCGCTGCGTGCTGCCAGGCCCAGTTCCTGGAGCAGCGGCGCGGTCAGCCAACCCGGCTTGTTGGTCACGATGCCCCAGCGCATCCCGGCTGCCTCGAGGGCATCCAGCACGATTTCGAATCCGTCGAACATGCGCGTGTGCCTTGCGATGCCTGCTCGGTAGAAGTCCAGGAATCGCCGGCGCAGATCCTCGAAGCGCTGTTTGTCCGGTTCCCCGAATGCAAGCCGCACGAGCCTGAGCGCGCCATGGGACACATGCGGCCGGATGCATTCAAACGACAGCGCTTCCATGCCTTCGTCGGCAAGCAACTGGTTGAGCGCCCCTGCCATGTCCGGCGCGGTGTCCAGCAATGTGCCGTCAAGATCGAACAGCACACCGCGGAGCCCCTTGCGCAGGCTCATGCGTTCGTATCCGACCCAGGCCGCCTGAGGTGGATGAGGTAATTGACCGAAGTATCGGCGCTGACGCGTGCCTTGCGTGCCATGGGGTCATAGTTGAGACCGACGAGGTCGGCGACCGCGAGACCCGCGTCCCGCCCCCAGCGGGCGAGTTCCGAGGGCTTGATGAGCCGCGCGTACTGGTGGGTACCCGCCGGCAGCAGTCGCAGCAGGTATTCAGCCCCGACGATGGCCAGCGCAAATGCCTTGGGATTCCGGTTGATCGTGGAGCAGACCACGTCGCCGCCCGGCCGGACGAGTCGGGCAATTGCCTGAATCACCTGACCTGGATCCGGCACATGCTCGAGCATCTCAAGACAGGTCACGAGGTCGAATGTGTCGTGATCGGTGTCAGCGAACTCTTCGGCCGCGACCTGGCGGTAATCGACAGCCACGCCGGCTTCAAGGGCGTGCAGCCTCGCCACTTCCAGTGCGCGCGGAGACAGGTCGATACCAGTCACTCGCGCGCCACGCCGCACCATGCCCTCGGCCAGTAGGCCACCACCGCAGCCGACGTCGAGTACTCGGCGTCCGGCAAGCCCGGCGCGCGCCTCGATGTAGTCGAGCCGGGCAGGATTCAGGTCATGAAGCGGGCGAAACTCGCCGTTTGGGTCCCACCAGCGCGGTGCCGCCGCGTCGAATTTCGAGATCTCCGCGGGATCAACGTTGCGCGCACCGTTCATCATGGAAGTATAGCGTCCGGGCCCCGGTCGAGGCCGGCTGCCGGCGGCCCATTTGTGCGCCTGAAACCCATGAAAACAGTGGGTTACAGGCGCATGCCTGTGTTAATATTCGCGGCCTTCCGATGCCCGCATTGAAGACAAAAACCGCATGAGTGAAATCGCGCGCGAAGTGCTGCACGTCAATCTCGAGGACGAGATGCGGCGCTCCTACCTCGATTACGCGATGAGCGTGATCGTTGGCCGCGCATTGCCCGATGTCCGCGATGGATTGAAGCCGGTGCACCGGCGCGTGCTGCACGCGATGCGCGAGCTTGGAAATGACTGGAACAAGCCGTACAAAAAATCGGCGCGCATCGTCGGCGACGTCATCGGCAAGTACCACCCGCATGGCGACGCTGCGGTTTACGACACCATCGTGCGCATGGCGCAGCCTTTCTCACTGCGTTACCTGCTGGTCGACGGGCAGGGCAATTTCGGTTCCGTGGATGGCGATGCGCCGGCCGCGATGCGATACACGGAAGTGCGCATGTCGCGCATCGCGCATGAGCTGCTGGCGGACATCGACAAGGAAACGGTTGATTTCACGCCGAACTACGACAGCAGCGAGCAGGAGCCGGCGGTGCTGCCGTCGCGCATTCCAAACCTGCTGGTCAACGGATCGGCGGGCATTGCAGTGGGCATGGCGACCAACATCCCGCCCCACAATCTCAACGAGATCATCGACGCGTGTATCGCGCTGATCGACGATCCCAATCTGGGCCTTGCCGACCTGATGCGCCTGGTGCCCGGACCGGACTTCCCAACCGCCGGGATCATCAACGGTGCCGCCGAGATTGTCCTTGCCTACAAGACAGGGCGTGGCCGCTTGTCGGTACGCGCGCGCACCAGCGTCGAGGACATAGACGACCGCGGCAGGCAGGCGATCGTGGTGACCGAGTTGCCGTACCAGGTCAACAAAGCGCGCCTCCTCGAGCGCATTGCCGATCTCGTGCGCGCCAAGGAGATCGACGGCATCTCCGAGCTGCGTGACGAATCCGACAAGGACGGCCTGCGCGTCGTCATTGAATTGAAGCGCGGCGAGAATCACGAGCTGGTCCTGAACCAGTTATTCAAGCTGACGCCGATGCAGACCGTGTTTGGCGTCAACATGGTCGCACTCCTCGATGGCCAGCCGAAGCTGCTGTCTCTCAAGGAAATGCTGGATGCGTTCCTGCGTCACCGCCGCGAGGTCGTGACGCGCCGGACCATTTATGATCTTCGCAAGGCGCGCGACCGTGCTCACTTGCTCGAGGGGCTTGCGGTTGCGCTCGCGAACATCGACGAAGTCATCGCGGTCATCAAGGCCTCGCCATCGCCGCCGGAAGCGAAGATAGCGCTGCAGTCGCGCGCCTGGCCCGCCGGCGCCGTGCCGCAGATGCTCGCGCGCGCAGGCTCGGTATCGGCGCGCCCGGATGGAATCCCGGATGACCTGGGGCTGCATGACGGGAAATACCGGCTGTCGGAGCAGCAGGCCCAGGCCATCCTCGACCTGCGGCTGCATCGCCTGACCGGTCTCGAGCAGGACAAGATCGTCACCGAATTCGCCGAGTTGCTGGACCAGATCCGGGACCTTGGCGACATCCTCGCGCGTCCCGAACGACTGCTGGAAGTCATCCGCGAAGAACTCGCCGCCATGAAAGCCGCTTATGGCGACGAGCGCCGCACCGAGATTATCGCCGATCAGTCCGACGTGACCATCGAGGACCTGATCGAGCGGCAGGATCTGGTTGTGACTTTGTCGCATGCCGGCTACGCAAAATCCCAGCCGGTGACTGACTACGAGGCGCAACGCCGTGGTGGTCGCGGCAAGATGGCGACCACGGTCAAGGACGAAGACTTCATCGACAAGCTGTTCATCGCCCACAGCCATGACACGCTGCTTTGTTTCTCCGATCGCGGCCAGTGTTACTGGCTCAAGGTATGGCAGTTGCCGCTCGCCAGCCGCGGTTCGCGCGGCAAGCCGATCGTCAACCTGTTGCAGCTCGGCGAGGGCGAGCGCATCACGGCCGTGCAGGCCGTGAGCGAATTCGATGACAGCCGCTTCGTCCTGATGGCGACGAGCCAGGGCACGGTCAAGAAGACGCCACTCTCGGCATTCTCGCGGCCACGCACCAACGGTATCATCGCGGTTTCGCTCGACGAGTCCGACTGCCTGGTGGGTGTGGCGCTGACCGATGGCGAACGCGAGATCCTGCTGGCAACAACCGACGGCAAGGCGATCCGCTTCACCGAGGGTGAAGTCCGGCCGATGGGCCGAGAGGCCGCGGGAGTGCGCGGCGTCAGGCTTGGCGACGGGCAGCGCGTCACGTCGCTGATCGTGCTGGGCGATGGGCCGATCCTGACCGTTTCAGAGCGCGGCTACGGCAAGTTGACCGACATGGCGGAGTTTCCGCTGCACGGCCGGGGAGGCCAGGGTGTCATCGCATTGCAGACCAGTGACCGCAATGGTTCGCTGGTCGGAGCGCTGCAGGTCAAGCCCGACGACGAGATCATGCTGATCAATTCGAGCGGCACGCTGGTCCGCGTTCCTGTCAGCGACATCCCGGTCCTTGGCCGCAACACCCAGGGTGTGCGGATCATGCGGCTGGAGGAGGTCGAGAAACTCGTTGGACTTGAGCGCATTGCCGGAGAAGATTCTGGGGACGGCGAGGGTGCCGGCTGAGGCCGGCCCGCGGATTCACTGCGTGCGTGTCTTCAATTTCTCCGCAGGCCCGGCGGCGCTGCCGCTACCCGTATTGGAACAGGCTCGCGATGAGATGGTCGACTGGCAGGGCGGCGTGTCGGTCATG
>JAENJD010000104.1 GCA_016844605.1 Steroidobacteraceae bacterium | reverse complement strand
TCGGTGGCGTCGTTTACTACGCCGCCCAATGGGTCGTCGGCATGGTCACGGGACCGCTTGTCCATAACGGCGTCCTGGTCGAGGCCTACCAGGCAACTGCAACGTTCTGGCGGCCGGAGTTGATGAAGCAGCCACCCGACATGGCGGCACTGTTGCCGATGTGGATCACGACGGGGTTGATCGGCGCTTTCCTGTCCGCGGCGGTTTATGACTGGATACGGCCCGCACTTGCGGGAGCCGGTTGGCAGCGCGGGCTGAAGTTCGGCGTCATTGCCTTCATCTTCAGCATCGTGGCGATGCTGGGCTTTCAGGGTGTATTCAACCTGCCCGTCAAGATCTGGATGTGGTGGAGCATCGAGGCAGCCGCTTACCTGCTGGTTGGCGGAATTGCACTTGGTTGGGTTGCACAAAAGCTTTCTCCGGCCAGGAACTAGGAATCAGCAGCGATAGACCCCGATCCAGAATGGACCGGGGCCTTTTCCTTTGTTCACGTCAATAATCGACCATGAGCCTCGCCAGTCTCGATTCGAAATATCCCGAGAAACGCGCGCTGATCACCGGCGGCGCGAGTGGGCTCGGTCTTGCGACGGCCGAGTTGCTTGCCGCGCGCGGCTGGCAGCTGGGCCTCCTTGATCGCGATGCGACACGCCTCGCGGCCGCGGCCCTGGACTTGCGCGCAAGGGGCAGCCCGCTCTGCGAAACCTATGCGGTTGACACGACGGACGAAGCGGCCGTGAAATCCGCGGTTGACAATTTCGCGGCGCGTTGCGGCGGGCTCGACTTCGCGATGAACTCTGCCGGCGTCGCGGTCGCGGGTGGCATGATCGAGACACCGGCGGCGGACTGGGACTGGATCATGAATATCAATGTGCTGGGTGTCGCGCATTCCTGCCGCGCGGAGCTGCCGCACCTGGTCGCCTCGGGCGGAGGCATCGTCATCAACATCGCGAGTGCAGCGAGCTTTGCCTGCAGCGGCCAGATGAGCGCCTACAACGCCTCGAAAGCGGCCGTGGTCGCGCTATCGGAGACGCTGTACCAGGAGTTCGCGGACCATCACGTGCATGTCGCCGCCGCAATGCCGGGATTCTTCCGCACCCGGCTGATGGATCATGCACGGGCACCGGCCGCGGCGGCGGGATTTGCGCAGAAGATGATGGACGCGTCCAATCTCGAGGCCGATGCGGTAGCGCTCGAGATTGTCTCGCGTGCGGCAGCCGGCGCGACCCACATCGTGCTGCCGCGCAGCTATCGCTGGCATTGGCGCTTCAAGCGCCTCGCGCCGCGCGCATACTTGCGCTGGATGTTGTCACTGCAGAGGCGATACGCTGCCCGTGCCGCGGCGCGCCGCCAGGGAAAGTGAGGCTCTCATGTATCTGCTGATGAAGTTGCTGCACCTCGTCGCGGTCATCGCCTTCCTCGGCAACATCACGACCGGGCTCTTCTGGCACATCCACGCTGCGCGCACGCGCGATCCACGCCTGCTCGCACACACGATGGACGGCATCATCAGGAGCGACCGGCTGTTCACGATTCCGGGTGTCGTCGTGATCGTCACGACCGGCATCGTTGCCGCAATTATCGGCGGCCTGTCGTTGCTGCATACCGGTTGGATTCTCTGGACACTCGTGTTGTTCTCGCTCTCGGGCGTGATATTCATGGGCTTTGTTGCGCCTTTGCAGCGGCGACTGCTCGCCTTGGCGCAGGCCGGATCCGGAGCGGGAAACTTCGATTACGCAGGCTACTCGATGGTCGCGCGGAGCTGGGAAGTCTGGGGTGCGGCGGCGGTCGTGACACCCGTTGCGGGTCTCGTGCTGATGGTCCTGAAGCCCGCGCTCTGAGCGCCGGGCACAGTTTTCGCTAGTTGAGGGCGCGCAGCGATTCGAGCGTCGTCTGGCGCAGCGCGTCGATACGCTTCGTCATCCTCAGCGAGTCCGGCCGAATCGGCCTGCCGGACGGTCCTCAATTCACCGGCATCCCGGACGACAGCCGCGGGCATCAATGCAGCCAGGTCATTAATGGTCAGCATGTGGGCCCAGCCCATGCGCGGGTCCCCGCGCTGGTCGCCCTCGGCGAAGTGGGCATAAAAGATGATCTGCTGAAGCGAACCGATGTCGGTTACCAGTTCGAAGCCGGCAGCCCGGATGTTGCGGTTCCGCTCGGTGAGCTCATTGCGCCAGGTGTTGTAACCGAGCGCGGAGAGCGCTATGACGAGACTGATGAGCGCCACCAGGTTATTGCGGAGCTGTTCGCGCATGTCCGGCATGGGCAGATGTTAGCGCAGCCTTGAAGGCGCTAGTATTCCGCCCGATAGCCGGGGAGACCCATGGCCAGGCTCGAAGACAGCGGGAATAAGGGACTGCCGGCGTCGCCTGCACCGCCGCGGCGCGACGCGAATCCGTGGCGGCTCTCTGTGACCGCGCGCAAGCCGGAACCGCAGTCTCAGCCGATGACCCAGCAACTGCTCGAGGAACTGATCCGCCAGGCGCCCGTTGACGATGGGCCAGTGCACGAGGCACCCGCGCACGAGAAGGCGCCACCACTGGCCCCGGTGTCACACACGCGACCCGGACTCTTGTTCCTGGTCATTGCCGGTATCGTAATCGTGGTCGCGCTCCGCATATTTTTCGAGGCGCGCGCAAAGGGCGACTGGACGAAGCTCATCGGGCCGCTGCTTGTGATCGCATTCATTGCGCACGCCTTGTGGAGACTACGTCAGCGTCGCGAGGCGAATAAATCTAAACCAGTGTGAGCGGTCGCTTCCAGACCAGCGTCTGGTTGTTGGCCGGCATGCGATGGTCGGCTTGCAGCACGAATCCGATGCCGCGCGCAAGTGCATCGACCGCCGCGAAATCGCGGATTCCGCTCTGCGGGTCCCGCGCGCGCAGCATATCGTCGAAGGATGCATTGCTCTCCGAGGTATAGGCGCCGGCATAACGGAATGGGCCGTAGATCACGAGCACAGCGCCGGGTTTCAGGATCGCCGGAAGATTGGCGAAGAAGGCCTCGACTTCGCGCCAGCTCATGATGTGCAGCGTGTTCGCAGTGAACACGCCGTCCATGCGCCGCACGTCCCAAGGCGGCTGCGTGACGTCAAGCTCGACCGGCGCGCGCAGGTTCTTTGGTCCCTCGTAGACGATCCGCTTGCGCAGGCCCGGCATCTCGTCCAGGCGTTCGCTGGGCTGCCAGACCAGCCAGGGCATTTCATTCGCGAAGTGCACCGCATGCTGGCCGGTGCCGCTGCCGATCTCAAGAATGTCCTTGTAACCTGCGAAGGCCTCGCGCAGGACCTCGAGTATCGGTCCCTTGTTGCGCTCGCAGGCGTCCGAGTGTGGAAGCATCGGGAGAGTATCGCGCGCTCTGGGGTTCCCTAGGCGAGGGCGAGGGCCCAGGCCGAAACCAGCAACGTGATCGCCGTGAGCCCGGCTGCCCATTGAATGCCCGTGCGCCCGGGCGGCGGCATCGGCAGGTGCGCGCAGATTGCGCCAATGCCGGTGCCGACCACGAACCCCGCCAGGTGCGCGAGCAGGTCGGTGTTCTCGCCGCCGGTACCGGTGAATGCCAGGAGCGCGATACCGCCGATCAGCGGAGCGGTCCTGCGCATCCACGGCGACCAGTTCCTCATGTGCCGGCGCCAGCCATAGGCTGCGACCAGTCCGAGCGCCGTGAACACGGCCGTGGAGGCACCGAGCAGATGGTGGTTGGGCGCATGCAGCATCGCGTCCACGCCGTAAGCCATTCCGCCGCCCAGCAGGATCAGCAGCCAGGCGATTCCCGGCCCGAGAAGGCGCGCCGCGGGATAGCCGAATAGCGCGCCGAAGGCGAGATTGGACAGCAGGTGCAGCAGGTCGGCATGCAGCGTCAATGCGGTCAGCACGCGCCAGGCTTCGCCGCGCTCCAGGAAGGCAGCGTCCAGCACACCCGCGGCGTGCCAGTTGTGCCCGCCCAGGCGCACGACCGCGGCGATCGTGACCGCGATCAGGACCAGCGCATAACCGTACACGCCGTAAAGGGCGTGGGGGTGATTCGGCCAGACCACGGGTGCCGCGGGCGGGCGGCGGTTCTCGCGCAGGTAATGCTGGAGTTCAAATGCCGCGCGGGTGTGATCGGCGGGCTGGACCCAGAGACTCGATCCTTCTGCCGTCGTGCGCCGCTCGTAGGGGATGCCGGCGGAATCCAGCACCAGCGCCCAGTCGGCGCAGGCTGAGGGCGAAAGCTCGCTGGTCAGGGCTATCAATGGCACGGGAACCGTGAGCATGGCCGAATGGTCTTTCTACATGGTGCCTAACGGAAAGGTATCAACTAAAGTAGCGCCCATGTACGCAGAGAAGCGCGAGCAGGCCCCGGAACGGGACGAGCAACTCGGCCGCTGGATACTTGGCGGGCTGGTTCTGATCGCGGTTGCCGCCGGTATCTGGTACTGGCAGAAGCGCCAGTCAGCCGAAGACGTGCCGCCAGTCACCGACGAGACGATCGCGACCGACGAGCCGCAGATCCTCAATCCCATCGATTCCACTGCGGATGACGGCACGGGCATGTCGGCCGCGGACCGAATCGCGGCGCTGGTCGGGGCGCCGCGCTTTGCGGCCCTGTTTGTCCCCGATGACATCGTCCGACGCATCGTCGCAACCGCGGACAACCTGCCGCGCCAGAAAGTTGCGATGCAGCTTTCGCCGGCCAAGCCGCTGGCGGGCAATTTCATTACCGCGGGCAGTGAGGACCAGCCGGTTCTCGGTGCGGTGAATTTCGAGCGCTATGCGCCCTGGATTGAACTCGTCGATTCGCTTGATCCGGATGCGACTTTCGAGTTGTACCGGCGCCTGTATCCGCAACTCCAGGCGGCCTACGAGAGTCTCGGAAACCCGAAGGGATACTTCAATGACCGCGTGATCGAAGTCATCGATCATCTGCTCGCGACGCCGGAGCCACCGGCAACGATCGCGCTCGCGCGACCCAACGTGCTTTATGAATTCGCGGATCCAGCACTCGAAGCGGAATCAGCAGGCCGCAAGCTGCTGCTGCGCATGGGCCCGGGCAGACCGGATCGCGGCGCGCAAGGGCTGACAGGCAACCTGGTGCCGGGTCGCAAGTCCGCAGTCTTGCGTCAGTGCGAACTGCGAACCTGCGAACCGGCACCACGTGTCCCAAGTGTTCGCCACACGCCTTCACGCCGCGGATCGGCCGCGCCTTCGCTGTGTCCGTCGGCGTGCAGCACGACGCCGTGCAATCCCGATTCTTCGCCACGACCGGGCTTGACGATGATGCCGCGCGCCGCGAGACCGGCAATGACTTCCGGTGAAAGTTTCGCCACTTCGCCGAAATAATCGTCACCCCGCGCGACCAGGTTCGGCAGGTCGATCGCCTGCTGCAGCGTCAGCTTCCAGGCGAG
>JAENJD010000103.1 GCA_016844605.1 Steroidobacteraceae bacterium | reverse complement strand
TCGGCGATGTTGAGGATGAGTCCCTTGCGCCTGCGCAGTTCAGGCGCGGCGGCCTGGCAGAGAAACAGGGGCGCGCGCAGGTTCGTGCCAACCAGATCGTCGAATTGCGCCGG
Organism: Steroidobacteraceae bacterium; assembly: GCA_016844605.1. Classification (GTDB taxonomy): domain Bacteria; phylum Pseudomonadota; class Gammaproteobacteria; order Steroidobacterales; family Steroidobacteraceae; genus SCUD01. The sequence goes on along the minus strand of JAENJD010000103.1, from coordinate 5,058 downwards.
CGTGATTTTCCCGATCGGCGTCGGATAAAAGGTGGAGGCATTGTTGACGAGCACATCGAGCGCACCAAGGGTGCCGATGACGGAGGCGGGAAGGGCCTCGAGCGCCGCCAGGTCGGCAAGGTCGGCGCCGAATGCCGCTGCGGACGCCGGCCGCTCCGCGTTCATCGCGGCGACCAGCCTGCCTGCCTCGGTGGCGGAGCGGTGGTAATGCACGGCGACCCTTGCGCCCCGCGCATGAAAAGCCTGCGCAATTGCTGCACCGATGCGCCGCGCGCCACCTGTGACCAGCACGACCCTGTCTGTGAGTGGCGGCATTGGGGCTGTGGACATTGCTTCAGGATTACCGGTGCGACCGGTTGGCGACGATACCATGCGCCGCGCGCCGCGCGATGCTGATCCCCGATTCGCTGCCGCTGCTTTCGCCCGCCGAGGCCGAGCACAGCGAATGCGTGGCTGGACACTTGCGTTCGCTGATTGCTACAGGCGGCGGCTGGCTGCCATTCTCGCGATTCATGGACGCGGCGCTGTATGCGCCGGGTCTGGGCTATTACATGGCGGGCCAGGCCCGCTTCGGGGCGGGTGGCGATTTCGTCACGGCGCCGGAGATCTCGCCGCTTTTCGCGCGCTGCCTCGCGACCCAGGTCGCCGAGTTGCTGGAACGCGCAGGAGGTGGCGACCTGGTCGAGTACGGCGCCGGTAGTGGCGCCCTCGCTGCCGACCTGCTGCGGGCGCTGGCCGGGATCGATGCGTTGCCGCGCCGCTATCGAATCGTCGAAATCAGCGCGCCGCTTCGCGCCCGGCAACAGGAACGGATTGCGCAGCTCCCTGGACTCGCCGGCCGGGTCGAGTGGCTGGACGGACCACCCGCGGCTGCCTGGCAGGGCGTGGTCCTCGCGAATGAAGTTCTCGATGCGATGCCGGTCGATCGGTTCCGCGCAGGTCGCAGCGGCTGCGAAGCCATCGGCGTCGTCGCTGCCGGCGGGGGATTCGCCTGGCAAACGCGCCCGGCGGATGCGGCGCTCGCGAATGCGGTTACGGCTCTCGGCATGGCTCTGGCTGACGGCTATGTATCGGAGTTGCGGCCGATGTTGCCTGCCTGGATCGAGGCCGCGACCGCAACGCTCGGTAAAGGCGCATTGCTCCTGATCGACTACGGCCTGCCGCGCTCCCAGTACTACCATGCGTCGCGAGACGGCGGCAGCCTGTGCGCCTTTTACCGGCATCGGCGCGTGGATGATGTGTTCGCACGTACAGGCTTGCAGGACCTGACCGCCTGGGTCGATTTTTCGGCGGTCGCGGATGCAGCTGCAGCAAGCGGCCTCGAACTCTCCGGCTTCGCGACCCAGGCGCATTTCCTCGCGTCGCTCGGCATCGACCGTGAACTTGTCACTGCGCTCGAGGGCGCGAATACACGCGAGGGAATTGCGTTGAGCCAGGGCGCCTCGATGCTGCTGCTGCCCGGCGAGATGGGCGAGCGTTTCAAGGTCATGGCGCTCACGCGCGACATCGGGGGCACGCTCAGGGGCTTCAGTTTCCGCGACCTTTCCGCGAGCCTGTAAAGTATTGCCGTGGACCCGATTCATGCCATCGTTCTTGCGATTGTGCAGGGGCTTTCCGAGTTCCTGCCGATCTCAAGCTCCGGCCACCTGATCCTGGTGCCGAATATCCTCGGCTGGCCGGACCAGGGGCTCGCCTTCGATGTCGCAATCCACGTCGGCACGCTGGTCGCCGTCATCGGCTACTTCCGTGTGCAACTGCTGCAGATGACCAGCGCCTGGTTCGGCTCGCTCGCGGGCCGCGGTCTGACACCCGACGGCCGCCTCGCCTGGTGCGTCATTTTCGGCACCATCCCGGTGGGATTGGCGGGATTCGCTTTTGGCGACTTCATCGAGCAGATGTTGCGCAATCCGCTGTTTGTCGCGGCGACGCTCGCGGGCTTCGGCATATTGATGTGGCTTGCCGACTGGCTGGGGTCGAAACGCCGGGACGAGTACTCGGTCGGCTGGCGCGATGCGTTGCTGATCGGTTGCGCGCAGGCGCTTGCGCTGATGCCCGGCACATCGCGTTCGGGCGTGACCATGACCATGGCGCGGGCGCTGGGACTGACACGCGTTGGTGCCGCGCGTTTTTCATTTCTGCTGGCGGTGCCGGGTATCGCGATGGCGGGCGGCTGGGAATTGCTGAAGCTTCTGACCGGGCCGGGAAACGGCGCGGACTGGCCGATGATGGGCCTGGGTATCGCCGTGTCAGCCGTAACCGGTTACCTGTGCATCCACGTGCTGCTGAAGGTCATCGCGCGCATCGGCTTGCTGCCCTTCACTGTCTACAGGCTGGTGCTAGCGGCACTGATCGTGCTGACGCTGGGCTGAATCGCCCGCTTCAGTTCATCTGGCGAAGCGCGGCCAGGCGCCTGCGGCGCAGCAGCACACCGATCTGTTCACCGGGAAGTCCCGCACGATCAGCATCATCCAGCGTGGTCGCGAGCGTCATGGCGAGCGCGCGGCCCAGGCGCTCGGCCTGCGGATAGGGCCGCTGGCGCCAGCCGCCGCGGCCACGATAGTCGGCCTCGAAGGCGAGCAGCAGCTCGCGAAAACGATCGGGCCGGCGCATCGCGTCGCAGGCCTCGAGCAACTCGAGCAGGGTCCGTGGCCGCAATTCCATCGCTCGGTTCGCGAGGCCATGCCAGCGCGCGGCAAGTTCCGCAAGATCCCGGTAATCCCCCGGGACGCGCAGGCGTGAAGCGAGCTCGTGCAACAGCGCCACTCCGCGTTCTTCATGGCCACGGTGTGTCGGCCACTGCGAGCGCGGCGTGCGGCCCTTGCCGAGGTCGTGCATCAGGGCCGCAAACCGGACGCGCGGCTCGGGTGTCAGGTCGGCGGCTGCCTGGAGCACCAGCTCCATGTGCAGTCCGGTATCGATCTCGGGATGCCACCTCGATGGTTGCGGCACGCCATAGAGCGCGTCCAGTTCCGGATAGATGCGCGCGAGCGCGCCGCAATCGTGCAGAAGTTTCAGCCACGCGTCGGGTGCGGGCTCGGCCAGCGCACGTTCGGTTTCCTGCCAGACGCGTTCGGCGACGAGTGCGTCAACCTCGCCCGATGCGACCATTGCGCGCATGCGCACAAGCGTCTCCGCTGCGACGCTGAATCCGAGCGGCTGAAATCGTGCCAGGAAGCGCGCGACGCGCAGGATGCGTACCGGATCCTCGTCGAACGCTTCCGAAACATGGCGCAGCACGCGAGCCTCGAGGTCGCGCTGGCCTCCGCAAGGGTCGATCAGCCTGCCGTCAGCGGCGCGCGCGATCGCGTTGACTGTCAGGTCGCGCCGGCGCAGATCGTCCTCGAGCGTGACATCCGGCGAGAATCGCAATTCAAAACCATGGTAACCGTGGCCGGTCTTGCGCTCGGTGCGCGCAAGCGCGTATTCCTCGTGGGTGTCCGGGTGCAGGAATACCGGGAAATCGCGCCCGACCTGCCGATAACCGGCGTCCAGCATCGCCTGCGGCGTACTGCCGACGACCACCCAGTCGCGCTCGCGCACTGCCCGGCCGAGCAGCTCGTCACGGACCGCGCCGCCGACCAGATAGACTTCCATTTCGCCATGTTAACCGATGCCCAAATGCGCCTGATCGCGGGCCTCGCGTTCGCGGCAGGGGCCATTGCGCTCTCGGGCTGTTATTACGTGCATCTGGCTGCCGGACAGCTGGAGATGAACCGCCGCCGCGAACCCATTGCCGAACTGGTCGCCCGCGATGACACGGACGCGGCGTTGCGTCAAAGGCTCGACTACGCGAGTCGCGCGCGGGACTTCGCGGTCACTGAGCTGGGACTTCCGGACAATGGCAGCTACCGCAGTTATGCGGACCTGGGCCGGCCATTCGCGACCTGGAATCTGTTCGCGGCGCCCAAGTTCTCGGTCAAGCCGCAGCACTGGTGCTTCCCGGTTGCCGGCTGTGTCGCCTACCGCGGGTACTTCAAGGAAGCGCGTGCGGCCCGCGCAGCGCGGCACCTGGCGGGCCGTGGTCAGGACGTCTATATTGGGCCCTCGCTCGCCTATTCGACGCTCGGGCATCTGCGCGACCCGGTGCTCAATACGATGCTTCGCCACGGCGACGCCGAACTCGCCGCGCTGATCTTCCACGAACTTGCGCACCAGCAGGCCTACGTGCCCGGTGACAGCGATTTCAACGAGGCATTCGCGACTGTCGTCGAAAACGAAGGCGCGCGCCGCTGGCTCACCCACCTCGGCCGCGACGACGAACTGAACGCCTTCAACGCATCGAGCCTGCACGAAAAACAGGTCGCCGAACTGATGGTCGAAACCCGCGGCCGGTTGGCCACGATCTATGCAAGCGGCGAGCCCACCGAACAGATGCGCACCGCCAAAGCCGCCGAATTGGCCCGCTTGCGCGACTCGCTGACGGCACTCGGCCTCACATCCGCCGGTGATCTCAACAACGCGCGCCTCGCAGCCGTCGCCACCTACCACCGCTGCGTCCCCGCGCTGACCGCATTGCTCGGCGAACACGGCGGCAACCTGCCCGCCTACTACGCAGCAATCCGGGCTCTCGCCCAAGATGCGGCAGGGCGCTCCGCCCTCTGCCCAAGCGACAGTCGCTGACCGCCAACAATTGGCGCGCTGCTGCTCGGCACTACCCGGCGCCGCGAGCGGGATCCGACGGGGTGTCCCGCTCGCTCCGCCGGAACTTTATGCTTCGCTCGGGGACACCCCGTCACCTCGCTCGCGGCGCTGAAATGTTGCAAATCGGGTCGAGCGGTCGCTGGCGGTCAGCGGCTGGCGTTCTGCCGATAGCGTGAGTAGCGTCCGGCGACGCCTTGCTGACCGAGATAGCGGGGCAAGATTGCAGACAGCGATTGAGGGTGAATACCGAGGCGAGCCAGGCCATTGACTGTGCAGACACTATCGACAGTCAGCGAGCGATAGTTATCGGATGAGAAAGGCTTGCCGGGCACAAAGTCGCAGATCGCCGCTTGCAATCGGGAGGCCCAGTCCGGCAGCCCGACGATCGCGCGCCGCAAGCCAAGCTCATCTCGCACC
>JAENJD010000102.1 GCA_016844605.1 Steroidobacteraceae bacterium | reverse complement strand
AGGCGCTGGCTGACGCACGCTCCGTTACATTCGCGGTGACAGTGCCAGTGTCCGCTTCCAGGGCCAGCATGTCGCGCGCGGGCTCGCCATCCACGATGCCGGGCTTGACGAGGTTGCTGATTGCGAGGGCAATCAGCACGGCAATCAGCGTCGTGATGACGTAGAACGACAGTGTCTTCAGGCCGAGCCTGCCGAGGTCGCGGCCGGAGCCGAGACTCGCGACGCCGGTGACGATCGATGCCATGACCAGCGGCACGATCAGCATCTTCAGCAGGTTGATGAACAGCGTGCCTACAAAATCGAAGAGCCGCACGACTTCGACGCTGCCGATACGCGTGTCGGGGCCGCACAGCCAGCCGATCAGCGCGCCGGCCACCATCGCGATCAGGATCGGCGCAACGGGGATTGCGCGTGATTCAGGTGCTTGAGTCGTGGACACCGGTTTCCCCCTGATTCCCTGGTTCTGGTCTAATTGCTCGGGCGACTGATTGTCGGTGAGCGCCCGGCATCGCGCAATGGCGAGGTCGACAGGAATCGGGGGAGTGCCTGGAGTGAATCGCGACACTGACTGGATGCGCCGCGCGCTCGAGTTGGCCGTGCGTGCGGAGGCTGAAGGCGAGGTGCCTGTCGGCGCGCTGGTCGTGCGCGATGACGAGGTGCTGGGCGAGGGCTGGAACCAGCCGGTGGCGCTGCGCGACCCGACCGCTCATGCCGAAGTGCTTGCGCTTCGTGCGGCGGCGCAGAGGATCGGCGACTACCGTCTGGGCGGCGCGACGCTATACGTGACACTCGAGCCCTGCCCGATGTGCGCAGCGGCAATCACGCATGCGCGCATCGCGCGGCTCGTATTCGGCGCGTGGGATCCGCGCCAGGGTGCGGCTGGCAGCGCATTCAATCTCGTTGCGAGCGAAGCGCTGAATCATCGCGTGGATGCCTTTGGCGGCGTGCTGTCGGAGGAATGCGGCGCGATGCTCAAGAGGTTTTTCGAGGCGCGCCGCTAGGACCGGGACCACCCGTCATCCACTCGAGAATCTCAAGATAAGTTTGCACGTTTCGCACGAAGCCGACCGGCTCCCAGCCGCGTGCATAACCGCGCCTGGTCTGCGTGAACCAGCGTTCCTGCGCGAGCAGCGGCAGCTTATCGCGCACTGCGGCCCAGGTATCGGGGTCAAGGCCGGCACGCTGTGCCAGGACGCGTGCGTCCTCCAGGTGCCCGTAACCGATGTTGTAGGCGGCAAGCGTCAGCCAGGTCCGGTCCGGCTCCGCTACGCGATCGGGAATCGTGTCCTTGATCAGCGCCAGGTAGCGTGCACCGCCCAGGATGCTGCTGCGCGGATCGGTGCGGTCGGCGACCTCGACGCGCTGGGCGGTCTCGGCGGTCAGCATCATCAGGCCGCGCACGCCGGTCGGCGATACCGCGGCCTCGTCCCAGCGGGACTCCTGGTAGCCGATCGCCGCCAGCAGCCGCCAGTCGATGCCGGTTTCCGCGCTCGCCTCCTGGAACCAGGCCAGGTACGCGGGCAGACGCTCACGCACGGCGCTGACAAAAGCGGGAGCGTCGACCCGGCGGAAGCGGCTGAGCGAGCGCTCGTGGCGCGTGAGGATTTCTGCGAGGCGACCAATCGCCTTGAGTTCATTGAAGTGACGTTCGATCAACGGCAGCAGATCAGTGCTGCGCGGCGCCAGTGCCCAGGCAATGGCTTCTGATTCGGCCAGCTTGAATGCCGGGCGCAACTCCGGATAGAAACGGCGTCCGAGCGTGAACTCAGTCGAATCGGCGACCGTCACGTCGGCCGCACCGCTCGCGACACGGGCAAAGAGTTCCAGCTGGTCAACGCCATCCACTGCGGTCCAGCGCAACCCCGGCAGGTCCTTCTTGAGTCTTGCGAGACTTGTGGCATGCGTCGAGTTGCGGATCACGATGATGCGCTTGCCGATCAGGTCCCGTGGCGATTCGGGCAGGGGATCCTGGACGCGATAGACAATGTGCTGGTCGATGTGCTGGTAGACCGGTCCGAACAGCGCCTGTTCGTGACGCGACTCGCCCGCGTAGATGCCGGCCGCGGCGATGTGCGCACGATTGCGCAGTACGTCCTCGAGAGCCGCCGCGCCTGACGCCGCGACGTGCAATTCGAGTTTCACGCCGAGTCGCCGCGCGAAACCGTCGGCGAGCTCGTACTCGGGTCCCTCCGGGCCGGAGGCTCCCTCGTAATAAGCCATCGGACTATTGCGCGTCGAGACCTTCAGCGTGCCGAGCAGACGGATCTGCTCATAGGTGTCCGGCATGCGTGAACAGGTCCCGATCACCAGTGACATCACGATGATGGCCGGCACGCCGAAGCGGCTGCGAATGTCCCTCTGCCGTCCGCCATCCTGGGCAGGCTTTGGCTGCATTGTTGTAGAATACCGCCTCCGGTGGTGGCCGCGACGGGCCGGCCGGTATCCCGCGCGGAGAGGTACCGAAGCGGTCACAACGGCACCGACTCGAAATCGGTTGGGGGCATTACGCCCCACGTGGGTTCGAATCCCACCCTCTCCGCCAAATTTGCCGCGGCTACACTAGCCGGCATGAGCACCATCCCTGCGGCAGCTGCACCGGGTCTCGGCCGGAAAGCGCGCGACATGTCCTTGTTGCGTTGGGTGTGGCGGACTTATGTCCGCAACGCGCTGATACCGCTGCTGGTCGTTGAACTGCTGCTGGTGGCGGTCTACCTGACGAGCCACGCGTGGTCGCTTCGAAAGAATGTCGAGGCCCTGCGCGAAGTCGCACGGCAGGAACTCTCGCGGATTGCTCGCGATGAATCGGCGATCATCGAGCAGCAACTCGGCCAGGTCGAGGCACTTGTTCAGGTGCTGCGGCGTCAGACCGCGCTCGCCTATTCGACCCCTGCCACGAAGTCGATGGATCGCGCGCGTCTCAGGCTGCAGCCGAGCGGCGCATTGAGCACATTCAAGGACGACGGCGGCGCCGCAGTGTTTTATTCGGCCCTGACACCCAAGGGTCCCGCGCAGTACGAGAATCTCGCACGCCTTGCGGTGCTGGATCCGCTTCTGCGCGACATCACAGAGGCAAACCCGCTGATCGTTCAGACCTATGTCAACACACACGACTCGTTGAACCGGATCTGGCCTTGGATCGATGCAGCCGCGCAGTTCGACCCGCGCATCGACATGCCGACCTTCAATTTCTATTACGAGGCCGATGCCCGGCACAATCCTCGGCGCGCAGTTGTATGGACCGACGCCTATGTCGATCCGGCAGGCCAGGGCTGGTTGGTTTCTGCAATAGCACCGGTCTACCGCGGCGATTTTCTCGAGGCCGTGGTCGGCGCTGACGTGACGCTCGACCGGATGATCGCGCGTGTGCTTGACACGGACATTCCCTGGCAGGGCTTCCTGCTGCTGATCGGCAAGGACGGGACGCTACTCGCATTGACGCCGCAGGGCGAGAAGCTGTTTTCGCTGAAGGAGCTGACCGCGCACGACTACGGCGAGGTCATCCGGGCCGATACCTTCAAGCCGGAGGAATTCAATGTTTACCGGCGCAGGGACTTTGCCGCCATCGGCGACCTGCTGGCCCGGCAACCAGTCGGCGCGGGTCGGCTCGACGGGCCGCGTCCGCACCTCATTGCCTGGCAGACGATCCCATCCTCGGGGTGGAAGCTGATGACGCTGGTTCCCGAGGACGCGGTATTCGGCCCATCGCGCGCGCTGTCCGATGACCTGGCGATCATCGGCTGGATCATGCTGGCCGGGCTGATCGGCTTCTACGCGATCTTCTTCACATTCCTGTACCGCCGCGCGCGCTATGTCAGCCGGTCCATTTCACAGCCGCTCGAGCAGATCGAGCGCATGGCGCATCGAATCGCGGTTGGCGAATACGAGCACGAGACGCCCGAGTTCGGCGTCAGTGAATTCCGTCACACGGTCGGCGAATTGCAGCGCATGGGTCGATTGCTGGGTGACTCGGACCATGCGCGCCAGGCGGCTGAAGCGCGCCTGACCGAGCGCAACGAGGAACTCTCGACGATCCTGAGTCTCTCTCCGGACGGTCTGGTGTCGTTCGACGACGCCGGGAGCGTGACCGAAACCAATCCGGCATTTCTGGCGCTCACTGGCTGGGCGCGATCCGAACTGATCGGCTGGACGCGTACGAACTTCTGGGCAAGATTAAGCCAGCTTGGGCCGATTGAAGAACCCGAGCCGGGCAGTGCGTCGATATTGCGGTTGCTGCGACCGCGGCCCGTGGTCCTCGAATGCCGGGTAGTAGGCGCCGCTGGCGGCGCGCAGGTCGCCTATTTCCGCGATATCACGAGCGCAGATGAGCTGGACCGGATGAAGAGCCAGTTCCTGGCGACGGCTGCACATGAGCTTCGCAGTCCGATCGCGGTGATCACCGGATACACGGAATTCCTGCAGGCCAGCGACCCGCCGGCCGTGCAGCGCGGCGAGATCCTCGCGACGATGCGCCGTCATGGCGACCACATCACAGGTATCGTCACGGAGTTGCTTGACCTGGCGCGAATCGAGGCGCGTGCAGGCCGTGATTTCACGATGATCCGGCAGCCGCTGGCGCCGGCCGTGCGCCGCTTCGTCGAGACGTTCAGGATCGGCGAGGACGCGCGTGTGCCTACGCTTGCGGGCCACATCGGCGATGCCGAGGTTTTTATCGATGCCGACAAGTTCTGCCAGGCCCTTGGCAACGTATTGTCGAATGCCTGTAAATATTCGCCAGCGGGTTCACCGGTCACCGTGCGATTCGCCGCAGGCGAGCGTGAAGTGGGTGTCGAGGTGCAGGACGAGGGCAGCGGCATGGAGGCTGAAGTCGTGGAACGTATATTCGACCGCTTTTTCCGGGGCAGTGAGGCGACCGGCGTACCGGGCAGCGGGCTCGGCATGACTATCGTCAAGGAGATCCTGGACATTCACGGCGGACGCGTCGAAATCGCGAGCCAACCGGGACACGGGACGTCGGTGATACTCTGGCTGCCGTGGGTCGCGCCACGCGGTTGACGACCCCCGGGGGCGACCTTACGATGCGCGACGATCAGTCGTGAATCCCGCCAGGCCCGGAAGGGAGCAACGGTAACGGCGGCATCGGGTGCCGGAGGGGTGCTGGCGCGGGCCGCCTCCACCGGCCAGTGGGGAGATCTGCATAAATGAGCTACCTGGTCCTGGCGCGCAAATGGCGCCCTCGAACATTCACCGAGCTGGTCGGCCAGGAGCACGTGCAGCAGGCGCTCATCAATGCGCTGGATAGCGGACGCATCCATCATGCATTCCTGTTCACCGGCACGCGTGGTGTCGGCAAGACGACGATCGCGCGAATCCTCGCAAAGTCGCTGAATTGCGAGCGCGGGGTCAGTTCGAAGCCCTGCGGGGAGTGCGGCGCCTGCCGCGAGATCGATGAAGGCCGTTTCGTGGATCTCATCGAGGTCGACGCAGCGTCACGCACCAAGGTGGACGACACCCGGGAACTGCTCGACAACGTGCAGTACGCGCCGACACGCGGCCGCTACAAGGTGTACCTGATCGACGAGGTGCACATGTTGTCGGGCCACTCATTCAACGCGCTCCTGAAAACACTCGAAGAGCCGCCGCCGCATGTCAAATTCCTGCTGGCGACGACGGACCCGCAGAAACTCCCGGTAACCGTGCTGTCACGCTGCCTGCAATTCAATCTCAAGCGGCTGCCGGCGCCGCTGATCGCCGGTCGCTTGCAGCACATCCTGAAGGCTGAAGGCGTCGCAGCCGAGCCGGCCGCAATCGGGCTCCTGGCGCGTGCCGCGGACGGCAGCCTGCGCGACGCGCTGTCCCTTCTCGACCAGATACTGGCATTCGGTGCCGGGCGCGTGACGGAGAAAGATACCCGCGTGATGTTGGGAACGGTGGATCGCCAGCAAGTGGTCGGCGTCATCGAGCGGCTTGCTGCACATGATGCCCGCGGCCTGCTCGACAGCATCGCTGCGATCGACGAGTTCGCACCGGACTACGGCCAGCTTCTGGACGAGATGGCGGCGTTGCTGCAGAAGATTGCATTGCGCCAGGTCGTTGCCGGCCTGCCGGAAGACGAGACTTACGCCGCTGAGATGCTGCAGCGGCTCGCCGCGACGATGGCGGCCGAGGACCTCCAGCTGTATTACCAGATGGCGATCCTGGGTCGCCGCGATCTGCCGCTCGCGCCGGATCCGCGCATCGGCGCGGAGATGACATTGCTGCGCATGCTTGCATTCCGGCCGCAGGAGCCAACTGCCAGGCAACAACCCATGTCAGGTGGTGAGCGCAAGCCCGCCGTGGCCGCTGCAAAGGGGCCCACGGACATTCCGCCCGCGCCTTCACAGGCTGGTGAATGGCCGGAGATGCTCGCGAGTCTCGACCTGCAGGGGGCGGCCCGCCAGCTGGCCAGCCACTGCAGGCTGATCGAGCGCTCCGGTGACCGGTTCCGTTTCCAGCTCGATGCCCGCGCCGAGACGCTTCGTACGCGCCAGCTGGAGGATCGCTTTGCGCAGGCGCTCACCCGCCTGACAGGCGCGCCCGTGCGGCTTGAGTTCGAGGTTGGTGCCGAGGCGCTCGACACACCGGCGCGCCGCGAGGAGCAGGCGCGCGACGTGCGGCTCGAACAGGCGCGGCTGGCGCTCGAAAGCGATCCCAATGTGCAGGCGATGCGCGACCGTTTCGGCGCCGTCATACAGCCGGAATCGATCAAGCCGGTCGGGTAGAATGCCGGGATGAAGCCGAATATCGGACAGTTGATGCGCCAGGCGCAGCAACTCCAGGCCAATATGCAGAAGGCGCAGGAGCAACTGGGCTCGCTCGAAGTGACGGGCGAGGCCGGTGGCGGCATGGTCAAGGTCGTCATGAACGGCCGCCACGAAGTGCGTCGCGTGCAGATCGATCCCACGGCTGCCGGCGACGATCGTGAAATGCTCGAAGACATGATCGCCGCGGCCTGCAATGACGCGACGCGCCGTGTTGGGGAAGCCGTCCAGCAGCGCATGGCGGACGCCATGGGTGGAATGCAGTTCCCGCCCGGCATGAAACTGCCACTCTGACTGCCGCCGTGAACTATTCCCCGGGACTGGCCCGATTGATCGAGGCGCTACGGGTACTGCCGGGCGTTGGCCCCAAATCTGCCCAGCGCATGGCATTTCACCTGCTGGAGCGCAACCGCGACGGCGGCCGCGCACTCGCTAAGGCACTCGAAGAAGCGACATCCAGGGTCGTGCACTGCAAGCGCTGCCGGATGCTGACGGACGGCGAGTTGTGCGAGATCTGCTCCGCGCCGCGTCGCGATCGCACATCGTTGTGCGTCGTCGAATCACCCGCAGACGTGGTCGCGGTCGAGCAATCGGGTGGCTACCGCGGCCGCTATTTCGTGCTGATGGGCCACCTGTCGCCGCTGGACGGGGTCGGGCCCGAGCAATTGGGCGTCAAGCAACTCGAGACGCTCCTCGACGAGGGCGACGTGCATGAAGTGATTCTCGCGACCAATCCAACGGTCGAGGGCGAGGCGACCGCGCACTTCATCGGCGAACTGGTGCTGCGTCGCGGAATCCGTGCTTCACGAATTGCCCATGGGGTTCCGGTCGGCGGAGAACTTGAATACGTCGACGGCGGCACGCTTGCCCACGCGCTCGCCGGGCGCCAGCTCATCGCCTGAATTGCGGATCCCGCCGCGACAGCTCCTCGGCCTGTCCGACCAGCTGGCGGTAGCTCGCCATCCGCCGCGCCAGGATTTTCCCCGCATCTTTCGCCGCGGCAACCGCGCAGCCCGGCTCGCGCAGGTGCATGCAATCCTTGAAGCGGCAACTCACCGCGGCCCTGGCGATCTCTCGAAAGCCACTCGCGATCTCGCGCGGTGGCGGCAACGGCGGTGCGAAATCGCGCACGCCGGGTGAATCAACCAGGTCGCCCCCCGACGGCAGCAGATAGAGCGATGCAACTGAAGTCGTATGCTGGCCGGTCTCGGCTGCGCGCGAGATTTCCTGCACGGTGGCTTCGACACCGGGCACCAGCAGATTGATCAGCGAACTCTTGCCGACACCGGATTGCCCGACCAGGACGCTGATTTCATCCTTGAGCCGCAACGCAATTTCCTGCGCGCCGCCGGCCGTGCGCTTGCTGGCCCAGACGACCGGATAGCCGATTGCGGCATAACCATCGAGCGCATCGCCGAGCAGCGCCCTTGCTTCAGGCAAGTCGCTCTTGTTTGCAACGACGCAGGCCCTGAGGCCAGCCCATTCCGCTGCAGCGAGGTAGCGGTCGCAGAGACCGAGATCCGGCGCGGGTAGCGGTGCGATCACGGACACAAGCTGGGTCAGATTCGCCGCGACGACTTCGGCCTTGCCGCGCGAGTTCATGCGCGCGAGTTCGGTCCGGCGCGGCCGGACCTCGGTGATCAATCCGGCCGCGCCCTCGGTATCTGCCTCGATCCAGCGCACATTGTCGCCGCAGACGACCGACAGCCGGCGACCCTGCAACCTGCAATGAATGCGGTGACGCTTGGCGTCCTCGACGACGGCATCGCGGCCGTGACTGGATACGACGCGTCCTTCGCGGGCGGGGGCAGTCTGCGCCTTCAGGTTCATCCGGATGTCCGCGCCGCAAGCCGGCCAATGCGGTCGATTGCCGGTGGGTGAGTCGCGTGAAACGCGGTGTAAAGCGGATCAGGGGTCAATGTCGTGGCATTGTCGCGATAGAGCTTCACGAGCGCACTCGAAAGCGCTGTCGCGTCCGCGTGCCTTGCCGCGAAGGCATCGGCAGCATACTCGTGCCGCCGCGACAGCCAGGCGGCCAGCGGCCCGGCGGGCAACAGGAATACGGGGGCGGCGAGCACGAACAGCAGGAACAGCGTATGCGCGCCGCCGTCTGCGACGCCGAGCGCGGGCTGGAACCACCGCTCGCCAGCGAGCCAGGCAAGTAGCGCAAACCCGGCGAAAGAGGCCGCAAGCGACCAGGCGATTCGCCACGTGACATGCCGCAACCGGAAGTGGCCTAGCTCATGGGCGAGGATCGCCTCGACCTCGCGTGGAGCGAGCGCATCCAGCAGCGTGTCGAAGAACACGATGCGCTTGGCCTTGCCGAGACCAGTGAAATAGGCATTGCCGTGTGCGCTGCGTCGCGAACCGTCCATCACGAAGACACCGCGCGGCTCGAAACCACAGCGATGTGCGAGTTCAATCACTCCCGCGCGCAGGTCTCCATCCGGCAACTCGCGGAATCTGTTGAATAGCGGTGCGATCAGGCGCGGCCAGGCCCAGCTCATCAACAGGGCAAAGGCGGCCCAGGCCGACCATGCCCACCACCACCAGTCGCCGCCCGCGCGCCCGAACAGCCAGAGCAGCAATGCCACCAGCGGGCCGAGTAACACCGCGGAGATCGCAAGGCCCTTGAGGTGGTCCAA
>JAENJD010000048.1 GCA_016844605.1 Steroidobacteraceae bacterium | reverse complement strand
GAACAGCGTGCGCTCGTGGCGGCAGATCTCGTGGCAGTGCCGCAGGTACCGGCTACGCCACGATCCGATCGGCTGGAAGTCCGGCGTATAGGCGAACAGCTCGTCGCTTGCCGCGATGAATATCGTATCGCCGTCGAACTCGATGCCGCGCAGTCCGCGATCCCAGCCGCGGCCCTGCCAATCGATGTCCATCGCATTCCAGTCGAGCACCTTGGCTGCGCGGTCATTGCCGAATTCCACGAGGTAAACGCCGCCGTGGCTTTCCCCCTGGCGGCTGCCACGGACGACCGAACTTGCAACGAGGATCGTCAGGGCGTGATCAGAAATCGTAGCGGAACTGCACGCCGATGGTTCGCGGCCGGTTGATCGATTGGCGCTGCGTTGCCCAGCGGTTGTTCAGGAACAGGTTGGCCCGCTCGTTCCAGACATTGTCGATGAAGATCGACCCGCTCCAGTTCTCGCCCTCGAGACCGAATCGCAGGTCGCCGGTCTGGTAGGCGACCTGCTGCTCAACGGGATTGCCCGATACGACCGACTCGATGCCTTCGAGCGAGTTGACCGACTCGCCGACATACGCGAAATCGAATCGCGCGAAGGGATGGGCGTTCAGCAGGCTCGCAGCCGCCGATCGGTACTCGATGCCGAGCGTCGCGCTCCAGTCCGGTGTCAGTGGCAGGCGTGCGCCGTCGGACACCGTGAAGGTATAGTCCGTGCTGGAAGAGTCCGTCAGCACGAGCGTGGTTGCCTGGTCGATCTGCGCGTCGTTCAACGCCAACGACCCGTCGATCTGCCATTCGTCATTGACTGTGACGGCGAACTCCGCCTCGACACCCGGAATCACGGCGCTCGGCAGGTTGACGTAGCCCAGCTGGAAGACCCTCGGCTGCGGGTCCTCGATCTGGACGGCGAAGTCCTTCCATTCCATGTAGTAGGCGGCAATGTTGAGACGTAACCGGTTGTTCAGCCATTCCGTCTT
This sequence comes from Steroidobacteraceae bacterium, assembly GCA_016844605.1. GTDB lineage: Bacteria > Pseudomonadota > Gammaproteobacteria > Steroidobacterales > Steroidobacteraceae > SCUD01. Next base: position 18,321 of record JAENJD010000048.1, on the reverse strand, counting down.
GGCGCCAAGCTCAAAATTCTGCAATTCGTCGGATTTGAAGTCCCGCGGCAGCAGCGATGCCGCTTTCAGTGGATTGCTGCCGCCAACGCGGAATCCTTCCGAGTAGGTCGCGTAGACCAGGTGGTCATCATCGAACTTGTAGGTGAAGTTGAGCTTCGCGACGGTGCCGTCCTCGCGCGTCTTCTGGCTGTCATCGAGCAGCGAGTACCCGAGGAATCCCTCCGGCTGTTCCTGGTGCTGCGCGAACTTCCGGTCGTAATCGAACCAGCGTCCGCCGGCGGTGATCGTGAAATTCTCCGTGACATCGAGGCTCACCTCGCCGAACACGGCGACCTGGTCGAGCTCGGTGTCGTAGCGGCCGAGGAACCAGCGCTCGGTCGGCGCGAGCGGATTGCCGGCATCGTAATAGGCCTGCAGGTCGTTGAAATACGCGAACGAACCCGTATCCTGGTAATCGCGGATGAAGCTGTCGAATTCCGTGTGGCCCCGCTCCTGACTGTAGAAGGCGCCGACCAGCCAGCCCCAGCGGCTTTCCGAATCGGCCTTCGACGCCAGGCGCGCTTCGATGGTCGTAATCCGCGTCGCCTCATGATTGGTGGCGAAACCCCGGGGGTCCCCGCCGAAATCGTAAACCGGCGACGTGCAGTCGTAGTACGGCGACGGGACGCAGTTGATGAAATTGTCGTTGAACCGGAACTCGTAGTCGGTTGCATCCCCCTCGTAGCGGAAATCGCGGTCGAAGTAGGACGCGGACAATACGGCGTCGCCAAATGGCAGGGACGCGTTGATCGTCAGTGCCAGCTGGTACCACTCGTCGTCGAGGCTTTCATTCTCGAAGCGGACCTGGTCCAGGTCGCCGACGTCCAGGTTGACGTCGCCATGCCCATCGGCGGAGACATCCTGGAACAGGGCGCCGATCGTCGCATTCACGTTATCCGTAAGGTTCCAGAGCAGTGCGGCTCGGCCGCCACTGGTCTGGACCTTGTTGACGTCCTTGTCGACGACGTTGGCATTGTCGAAGGTGCCGCCCTGGCTGTCGGAGAGCACGTTGTCGATGAAGCCGGCGTCCTCGGCCGTGAATCCGACCAGGCGCAGCGCGATGCGATCCGCGGCCAGCGGTATGTTCAGCATGGCACTGACGTCGTAGCCCGTGCCGCCGTCGCTCGTATCCGATGCCTGCGCCTCCGCCCAGGAATCAAAGGCCGTCGGGTCCGGCTTGTTCGTGATGACGCGCAGGGTGCCGGACTGCGAGCTCGCGCCGTACAGCGTGCCCTGCGGCCCGCGCAGGGCCTCGATTCGCTCAATGTCGATCAGCCGCGGATCGGGGCTGCGACCGCTTTGCGTGATCGGCTGATCGTCGAGATACAGCGCCGAGGAGGAGACGGAACCGAATGACAGTCCGGAGCTCGCGACGCCGCGAAACACGATGGTCGTGCCGCCCGGCTCGCGCACGCCGAGCGACAGGCCCGGGATCAACTTCGCGATATCGTCCATCTGCTGCAGGCCACGCATCGCGATCGCCTTCGTGTCAAAGGCGCTGATCGACTCCGGGACGTCCTGCAGGCGTTCCGCGCGTCGCGTGGCGGTGACGATCACCTCGCCAAGCCCGGTCGTTTCCTGAGCCGATGCCGTGCCGGCCATCGACAGTACTGCCGAGACCGCCGCGGCCAGGGCGGGCGAGCGCCCCCGCGCGGGCCTGGGATTCGGGTCCGTCATGATTCTTCCCCCTCGCAGTCGGTCGATACTAACTACAGGGTGCCACCGCGGCAATCCGCGGCGCCCGGACCGTCAGCCCGCGCGCCGCTTCGCGCTGTCCGCCGGCCCACGCATTGTTGCGACGTACCACTCCAGGAAGCGGTGCGTGAAATCCTCCATCGGCATCAGGGGCCCGGGCTCGTAGAAGCGCGAATCGACACCCGCCTGATTGCGCTCGATGATCTGCTTATCCGCCAGCGTCGTGACGTCCCACAACCACGTCAACGCGGCGCGATCGTAGTCTTTGCCCTCAATCGCCGACTCGTTTACCAGCCAGGTGATCTCGCAATCGGTATTGCGCAGGCCGCGTGGCGTAAAGCGATAAAGGACGACATGATCGCAATACGCGAGGCCAAAGGTTGTCGGCCCCATATGCACGTCGGTCGCACCGCCGTCGTAGCCCGTGATCGTACCCATCAGCGGCGCGACAGGCTTGCCGTCGCGGCTGCCGGTCAGGTGCCCGCGGAGCAGCGGGTAGCGGTCGAAGCTGCGTTCAGTGCCAAGCACCCCGGCTTCGAGCCATGAATGAAGGGTTCCGGCGCGCGAGAGTCCGACGGAGTCGGCCCGCGCGAGCACCTGCCCGAGCATCACTTCGCATTCCTTGCGCGGCAGCGCGAGACCGTGCCCGACCGAGTATTCCGGGTGCGCCGCCAGGCAGTGATAGCACTCGCAGTAATTCTCGATCGAGAGTTTCCAGTTGCTCGCAATCGGATAGTTCTGCCGATGCGCGATTTTCGCGCGGTCGAGGCACCAGGGTGCGAGCAGCGGGCCGAGGTCCTCTTCGATCGCGTCGAAGGGCACGGCATCCGGATCGAAATTGATGAAGATCAGGCCCTGAAAGACCTTCACCTGCAGGCGCTTGAGGCCGAGCCGGGTCTTGTCCATGCCTTCCGGTGAAAAACCCGCCGCGCGCAGCGAGCCGTCCAGGCCATAGGTCCAGCCGTGATACTTGCAGGTGAGCCGCGCCTCCCGCCCTTCGGGCGCATCGCAGATACGGGAGCCGCGATGCCGGCAGACATTCAGCAGTGCGTTGACGGCACCCTCGCCGTCCCGCACCAGGATGACCGACTCGCCCGCGATCTCGAACAGGAAATAGTCGCCGCGTTGCGGAATCTGGCTCGCATGCCCGACGTACTGCCAGGACTTCAGGAAGATGCGGCGGATGTCACTCTCGTAGATCTCCGGATCCTGATATACGGCGCGGGGCAGCCCATGACCGTGTTGCCAACTGTCCAGGACTTTCTTGAGTTCCATATTCAAGCGAGTTTACCCCCCGGGGCCTTCGGGCGCACGCCGGCCGACCCACGCCGGCCGGAAACGATCGCCGCGGTCGCCACGGCGACCGCCACCACCGCAATGATGATCGTCGTAATCGCGTTGATATCAGGGGTCACGCCGAGTCGCACCTTCGCAAAGATCAGCATCGGCAGTGTCGTGGCCCCCGGACCCGACACGAAGCTTGAGATGACGAGATCGTCGAGCGACAGCGTGAATGACAGCAGCCAGCCCGAGATCAGTGCCGGCAGCAGCATCGGCACCGTGATATCGAAAAAGACCGCCACCGGGCGCCCGCCGAGGTCCATCGCGGCATCTTCCAGCGACTCATCCATGGCCGCGAGCCGCGAGCGCACGACGACGACCACGTAGGCCATCGAGAAGGTGATGTGCGCGATCGTAATCGTGGTCGCGCCGCGCGTCGAAGGCCAGCCGATGAAGTCGGCCATTGAAATGAACAGGAACAGCATCGACAGACCGGTGATGATCTCCGGCATCACCAGCGGTGCGGCAACCATGCCGGAGAGGAGCAACCTGCCGCGGAGACGATTCACGCGATGCAGCGCGAGCGCCACGATGGCGCCCAGCGCCGTGGCAATGGTCGCGCTGACGATTGCGATGCGCAGGCTCAGCAGCGCGGCATCCAGCAATTCATCGTCCGACAGGAGATTCGCGTACCAGCGCAGCGAGAATCCTCCCCACAATGTCACCAGCCGCGAGTCATTGAATGAGTAAACGACGACCGACACGATCGGCACGTACAGCAATGCGTAGCCGAACACCACGACTGTCATCAGCATCAGGGAGCGGTTCTTCAAAATCCCGCCTCCTGCTCGCGGCGCTGCAGGCGCTGGAACCACAGGATCGGCACGACCAGCAACAGCAGCAGCACGACGGAAACCGCCGAGGCCACCGGCCAGTCCCGGTTGATGAAGAACTCATCCCACAGCACGCGGCCGATCATCAGCGTGTCCGCGCCGCCGAGCAGCGCAGGAATCGTGAACTCGCCGACCGCCGGTATGAACACCAGCAGGCAACCGCCGATGATGCCCGGCACCGAGAGCGGCAGCGTCACGTCGATGAAACCCTGCCAGCGCCGCGCGCCGAGGTCGGCGGCCGCGTCGAGCAGATCGTGGTCATGCCGCTCGAGATTTGCGTACAGCGGCAGGATCATGAATGGCAGGTACGAATATACGATGCCGAGGTACACGGCGAAGTCGTTGTAGAGCATCGTCAGCGGATGGTCGATGACGCCGATGCTGATCAGGAACTCGTTGATCAGGCCGCGGTTGTTCAGCAGCCCGATCCAGGCGTAGACGCGCAGCAGGAACGAGATCCAGAAAGGCAGGATGACTGCCATCAGCAGGACCTGCCTGCGGTGCGGCGGCTGGCGCGCGATGAAATACGCCATCGGATAGCCGAGCAGCAGGCACAAGAGCGTGCCGATCGCCGCCATTTTCAGCGACGACAGATAGATAATTCCGTAATAGCCGTCCGCGAACAGGTAGGCATAGTTCTCGAATGTGGCCCTCAGGCCGACCAGGCCCTGCGCGCCCCATTCGAGCAGGGGTGTGAATGGCGGCTGCGCGACAATCGGTTCGGCAACGCTGATCTTCAGGATGATCAGGAAGGGCGCGAGGAAGAACAGCAGCATCCACAGGTACGGCAGCGCCACCGCCCTGCGCAGCCAGCGCAGCGCCTGCCCGCCATTGCCCGATGATTCGTTGCTCATGACTGCAGCAGGACCGTGCTGGCGATTTCCCAGGACAGGAAGACCTCTTCGTCCCATTCGACGGTCATTTTCTCCGAGCGCCGCAGATTCTGGGCGCTGACCTGCAGTTCCGCGCCGCTTTTCAGCCGGACGCGGTACAACGACTGGTCGCCGAAGTAGGCCAGGTCCCAGACGGTTCCCTTGACGACATTGCGATCCTTCGCCTCGGGGGCCTGCCGGCTGATCGTGATCTTTTCGGGGCGAACGGCGATGCAAACGGCGCTGCCGGGCACCATCGCGCCATCCGACAGCGCCGACAATTCGGATTCGAGCGATTCGCATTTCACCGACAGCTGGCCGTTTCCGGCAGCGGTCACGCGGCCGTCGAACAGGTTGATATTGCCGACAAAGCTCGCGACATAGCGGTTCGCCGGAAATTCGTACACCTGGCCCGGCGTGCCCACCTGGGCAATGCGCCCCTCGGCCATTACGGCGATGCGGCTCGCGAGCGTCATCGCCTCGCTCTGGTCGTGGGTGACGACGACGAATGTCGTGCCGAGCTGGTACTGCAGATTGGTAAGCTCGAACTGAGTGTGCTGGCGCAGCTTCTTGTCGAGCGCCGCGAGTGGCTCATCGAGCAGCAGCAGTTTCGGCCGCTTGACCAGTGCGCGTGCGAGTGCGACCCGCTGCTTCTCTCCGCCGGACAGCTTCTCCGGCTTGCGTCCCGCCAGCGCCTCCAGCTTCACGAGTGCCAGCATCTCCGCAACGCGCTCGCGGATCTTGTCGGCGGGCACATGCTCCTTCTTCAGCCCATAAGCAACGTTCTGCGCAACCGTCATGTGCGGAAACAGCGCGTACGACTGGAACATCAGGTTTACGGGCCGCTCGTAAGGCGGCACGTCGGTCATGTCGGCGCCGTCGATGAGTATCCGCCCCGAAGTCGGCTCCTCGAATCCGGCCAGCAGCCGGAGCAGCGTCGTCTTGCCGCAGCCCGAACTGCCGAGGATCGCGAACAGCTCGCCGCGCAGGATGTCCAGCGAAACGCGGTCGACCGCCGTGACGCCGCCGAATTTCTTCGTGACCTCGCGGATCTGCACCAGCGGCGATGGAGTCGAATTGTTCACAGTCCGGTCTTCACGCGCGACCAAAGGCGCGTTCGCTTGCGCTCGTCCAGCGGATCGTGGATGACGCCCTTGTACAGATTCTGCTTGACGGCTTCCGGAGGGTAGACCGCGGGGTCATCGCGAACTTCCGGCAGCAGCAGCGGCATGGCCTTCGGATTCGGCGCTGCGTATCGCGTCTCGTTACTTATCGCAGCGATGACCTCCGGCCGCAGCAGGTAATTCAGGAACAGGTGTGCGTTGTCGGGATGCGGCGCATCCGCAGGAATGAACCACATGTCGAACCATGCAAGCGTTCCCTCGCGTTGCGTCGTATACGCAAGCTCGACCGGCCTGCCCACTTCCAGCGCCCGGTACATCGCCTGAGCGTAGTCACCTGACCAGCTCATCGCAATGCAGACTTCCTCATTCGGCAGGTCGATCAGCATCTTCGCCGAGCTGAAATAGCGGATGTAGGGACGCACGCCCTTCAGCAATTTCTCGACCTCCGCCAGATCGCCGGGAATGAGGCTGTTGGGGTCGTGGCCGAGATAGAGCAGCGCCATCGGTATCACATCGGTCGGCTCGTCGAGGAATGAGATGCCGCAGTCCGCAAAACGGCGCGCGACTTCCGGCTTGAAGATCATGTCGCCGCTGTCGACCGGCGCATCCCGCATGCGCTCGCGAATCATCTTGACGTTGTACGTGAAACCGGTCGTGCCCCACAGGTAGGGCACGCCGTAACGGTTTCCCGGATCGGCCGACTGCAGCGTATTCAGCACCCAGGGATCGAGGTTGCCCCAGTTCGTCAGCTTGCTCTTGTCCAGTGGCTGGTAGACGCCGATCGGGATCAGGCGTGCCGAGTAACGCTCTGCATGCACGACGACGTCATAGCCGGTGCGCCCGGCCAGCAGTCGCGCCTCCGCCATCTCGGTCGAATCGTACAGGTCGTAATTGACCTTGATGCCGTATTCCGCCTCGAAATTGTCAATCGTGTCCGGGGCGATGTAGTCCGGCCAGGTAAAGACATTCAGGACTTTGTCTTCCGCGTCCGAAGCCGCGGCCGTCCAGGCCATCGCAAGGCCGGCGAAAAACAGCGGAAGCTTGCTCACCCCTTAAATCCCCTCGAGTCCGCGCTTCAGCAGGGCACGCGCGATGATCAGGCGCTGTATCTCGCTCGCGCCCTCCCAGATGCGGTCCACGCGCAATTCCCGGAAAAACCGCTCCGTGCAGTTCTCCCGCATGTAGCCCCGCCCCCCGAAGATCTGCAGCGCACGGTCGGCTATGCGATTCGCCGTCTCGGAGGCGTGCAGCTTCGCAATCGAGCATTGCGCATGCAGTGAATTCAGCTTGTCGCCGCGGTCATGCGCCCTCGCGGCCTCGTAGGTGATGAGTCGCGCGGCCCAGAGTTCGGTGACGCTGTCGGCGAGCATCGCCTGGATCATCTGCTTCTCGGCCAGCGCCTCGCCGCCGATCATGCGCGTCGCGGCGAATGCAGTCGCCTCCTCGATCAGGCGGGCGGACGCGCCGCAGCATCGTGCCGCAATCATCAACCGCTCGCGGCGGAACCAGCTGTGCGTGCAACGCATGCCATCGCCCTCGCTGCCGAGCCGTTGGCTCTCGGGAACGATGACGTCGTTGAACCGGTAGGTCGGATGGTGATCGCTGAAAGTATGGCTGAACAGCGGACTGCGCAACAGTTCGATCCCGGGCTCATTCTTGTCGATGAAGAACAGTGAATGGGCGCCTGCATGCGGCCCATCGGCCAGCACAGCCTGGAGGATGAAGAAGTCTGCGTGGTTGGCGCTGGTGACGTACCACTTCTCGCCGCTGATCCGGTAGCCCCCGGAAGCGCGCCGCGCGGTGGTCTGGATCGACTCGGCGTCTGACCCGGGGCCGCTCTCGGTGATTGCGTAGCATTCCTTGCGCTTGCCGGTCATCAGCGGAAGGATGAAGCGCTCGAGCTGTTCCTTGCTGCAGGTCTCGAACATCCAGCGCTGCGCTTCGGAGAAGCACCAGCAAAGCGCATTGGTCACCCTGCCAAGCTGCTCCCAGACCGCGACCTGGTCAATGACACGCGCTTCGCGGCCGCCATGCGCGGCGGGCACATCCATGCTGCTGAAACCGAGTTCAATCGCGAGCCGCTTGTGCCGCGATTTCACTTCCGCCGGAAGCTTGCCTTCATTGAGTTCGGCTTCCACTTCGTGCGGTATCAGCTCCTCGCGGGCGAACTTCGCCGCGCGGTCACGCCAGGCCAGTGCCTCCTCATCGAGCGTGATTTGCATGTCCGCCTAACTCCGTTTGACGGCGACAGGTTGCCGGAAATGACGCGGAAACGCATCCGCCAGGTACGCCAGCGTGATCCGCTTCGCGAGGTCGCGGCTCATCGATTCCGGCCGCACCAGCAGGTCGAGCCACAGGCCATCCGTCAGTGCCGACAGGCCGTCGGCCACGAGCGCAGGCTCCACGTCGGGATAGTTGCCCTGCTCGCAAAGCCTCGCACACATCACCCGCACCATGTCGTCATAGGACTTGTCGCGCTCCGCGCAGATGCGCCGGTAGGTGGGGCGGAATTTGCGCTCCCCCCAGAATGCGAACCAGACCGCCAGCTTGTCGCGGGCGCAGATGTTGCGCCGGAAATCGAGTTCGACCATCGCCTGCAGCCCCGCCACCGGCGAGATCGCGCCGGTGGCAGCGGCCTCGCGGCAGGCGCTGCGATACTCGTCGGCCAGATAACGCAATGTCTCGGTCAGGAGACCTTCCTTGCTGCGGAAATGCAGGTTGACGATGCCCTGGCTGAGGCCCGCTTGCCGCGCGACCGTCGCAACGGTCGTGTCGGCAAGTCCATGATTCGCAACGCAACGGATTGTCGCCAGGATCAACTGCTCGCGTCGCTCCGCCGGCGGCGCCGTCCGGCGCCGAGCCGCGACGGTGAGTTGCCGCTTGGCGTTCAGTGGAACCCCATTTAAATCAATTAGTTACGGGTTCAGACGCAGACATCTGGGCACCATCTTACCGGGTTTTCCGGTCAATTCAATGAGTGAATGGTTGTTCATTCAGAATGGACGCCGGGGCGCGATTATGGGACCCTGTGCCCCCGCGCTCTGACCCCAAATGCAGGAGGCCCACGGCCATGACACGCAGCCTCAGCAAGTCCAATTCGCACTTCCAGAAAGCAGTCAAGCGCCTGCCGCTCGGCGTCTCGTCAAACTTCCGTTACTGGGGTGATGACAAGACGATTTACGCGGCGTCCGGCAAGGGCGCCCGCCTCACCGATATCGACGGCAATGAATACATCGATTACCGGATGGCGTACGGCCCCTGCATCCTCGGCTATGCGGACCCCCGGGTCGACGAGGCCGCGCGATCTGGCATGGAGATTGGCGGTGTATTCGCGCTGTCGACCGAGCGGGAATACGCCGTGGCAGAGCGCATCTCGCGCATGGTGCCTGCGGCCGAACTGGTGCGCTTCTCGAATTCCGGGACCGAGGCCGTCATGGCTGCGCTTCGCGTCGCGCGGGCGTTTACAGGCAAGGATTCGTACGTCGTGATCGAGGGTGGCTATCACGGCGTTTTCGACGCGGCGCTCTGGTACGCACCGATCGAGGATTGGCGCCCGGCCGCCGGTGAGCCGCATATCGTGCCCTACAGCGCCGGCGTGCCGGGCATCCTGCGGGCCTTGCTGCATTCCGTGCCGATGAATGACGCCGAGCGGCTGGAAAGCGTTTTCAAGGCCTATGGACATGAGATCGCGGCATTCATGATCGAACCGATCATGGGCAACTGCTGCTCGATCTCGGCGACGCGGGAATTCCTGCGCGACGCCCGTTCCCTCTGCGACCGCTATGGCATCGTAATGATCATCGATGAGGTCAAGACCGGATTCCGCGTGGCGCGGGGTGGCGTCCAGGAGCTGTTCGGCGTGAAGAGCGACCTGTGCACATTCGCCAAGGCGATGGGCAATGGCTATCCGATTTCGGCGGTGGCCGGTCGCGAGGACATCATGCGGCGCTTCGGCAATGGCGTGGTGCACGGCGGCACCTACACCTGCCATTCGGTCGCCCTCGCCGCTGCCGAAAAGACGCTGCAGATCATCGGCGAAACACCGGCATTGCAGACCATCGCGGAGTACGGCACCCGGTTGCGCGCCGGCATAAGCCATGTTCTTTCGCAGCGCGGCATCAAGCACTCGTACAGCGGGCATCCCTCGATGAGCGGCCTGTTCTTCAAGGAACAGCCGCCGCGCAACTATCGCGACTGGGCCAGCAGCGATTACACTTTCTACGAGGCACTGGCGCCCGAGCTGCATGACCTCGGCGTGCTATGCGAACCGGACTCCCGGGAACCGTGGTTCGTCTGCGAGGCGCACGACGAGCGCTGCCTTGTGGAAACGCTGCAGCGCTTCGAGACTGCGGTGGATCGCGTCGTGAACAAGCACATCGGCCCGGACGCAGCACAGGGCGGGGCATAAGCGGATTTCGATCTTGACGAACTATGACGCAATCGTCGTCGGCGCAGGTCACAACGGCCTGACAAACGCTGCGTATCTCGCTCGCGCCGGTCTGAAGGTCCTCGTGCTCGAGCGCATGCCCTGGATCGGCGGCGCCGCAGTCAGCCGCGAGATCGAGAAAGGCTGGATGTACTCGAACTGTTCGTATGTCTGCAGCCTGCTGCGGCCGGAGCTGTTCCGCGATCTGGAACTAGCCCGCCACGGGTTGCAGGTCGTACCCTACGGCGGCGGCGTGACGATCACGCGCACGGGCGACGTCCTCGGCAACTACACCGACGAGGACGTGCAGCGCCGCGAGTTCGCGCGCCACAACCCGCGCGACGGAGACGCGTATCACCGCTATTCGACCGACGTAATACGCCAGTGCAAGTTCATCCGCCCACTGCTGCTGCGCACCCCGCCCGATCCAACCTCGTTCAAGCCGCGCGACATCCGCGAGCTGATCTATCTCGGCCGCGAGTTCACGAAGTTCGGCGAGCAATTCATCTATGACACGCTGCGCTTCTACACGATGAGCATCGCCGATTTCCTCGGCGAGTATTTCGAGTCCGATCTCATCAAGGCGCACCTGTCCGGCAGCGGCATCATCGGCTCCGCCATGGGCGTGTACTCGCCGGGCACGGCCTACGTGCTGCTGCACCACTACATGGGCGACGTCGACGGCTCGATCGGCGCCTGGGGTTTCGCCCGCGGCGGCATGGGTGCGGTCTCGAACGCGATCGCATCCGCGTACAAGTCGTTCGGCGGCGAGATCGTCACCGATGCTCCGGTCGAGCGCGTCATCGTCCGGAACGGGCGCGTCGCGGGCGTCGCGACCGCAAACGGCAACGAGTACCGTGCAAAGATCGTCGTGTCGAATCTCGATCCGAAGCGCACCTTTACCAAGCTGTTCGACGAAGGCGACCTCAATCCGGAATTCGTCAAGCGCGCGCGCAATTTCAAGATCCGCGGTTCGTCCGGCAAGCTCAACATCGCGCTCGACGGCCTGCCGGAATTCCCGGCGCTCGGCCGCGACAACCCGCTGCGCTTCGGCGACATCCATTTTCTCGATTCGCTCGAGAAGATGGAACGCGCCTACGATGACTGGAAGAACGGCACCTGGTCGAAGGAGCCGTATCTCGACCTGCTGATCCCGTCGATGACCGATCCGACCATGACGCCGCCGGGCAAGCACTTCATGTCGGTGTTCGTGCAGTACGTGCCGCCCAAGATCCACGGCCGCGACTGGACCGACCAGGATCGCGATGGATTCAAGAACACAGTGCTCGACCAGATCGGGCGCTACAGCCCGAATTTCAAGTCGCTGATCCGCCACGTCGAGGTGCGCACGCCGCGCGAACTGGAAGACGAGGTAGGACTGACCGAGGGCAACATCTTCCAGGGCGAACTGACGATGGATCAGCTGCTTTTCAACCGGCCGTTCCCGGGCTACGCGCAGTATCGCGGCCCGGTGAAGGGCTTCTACATGTGCGGCTCGGGCACGCATCCCGGCGGCGGCGTCATGGCGGCACCGGGTGCCAACGCTGCGCGCGAGATACTGCTCGACTTGAAGCGGCCCAGTCTGGTGCCCGAGGGTTGGCAGGATGACTGACCGCAACCGGATCATCATCGTCGGCGCCGGGCACAATGGCCTGGTCTGCGCCGCTTATCTCGCCAGGGCCCGGCGCGAAGTTCTGGTGCTCGAGGCCTCGGATCGGGTCGGCGGCGCGGCGATCACGCGCGAGTTCGCGCCGGGATTCCGCGTCTCCGCCTGCGCGCATATTTGTTATCAACTCGACGCCGGCATCAGCCGCGAACTCAAGCTCGGGGCCCATGGCCTGAAAACGGCGCATGCAAATCTCCGGACCGTCGCCCTCGCGACCGAGGGCGACCATCTCGTGCTCCATGGGGGCCGGCTCGAGGCAGGCCTGCTGCCGGACAAGGACCGGGCGGCGCTCGCCGACTACCACGACCGCATGCTGCGGTTTGCGCGCGTGCTCGGAAAGCAGCACAACAGGCGCCCGCCGCGGATCGGCGGTGGCGGCCGTTCGGAGCTCATCGCCGCGGCAATGCTGGGCCTTGACATCCGCCGCCTTGGCCGCGACCCGATGCGCGAGTTCATGCGGATCGCCGGCATCAATATCTTCGACGTGCTCGAGGAAACCTTCGAGACGCCACTGCTGAAAGGGGCGCTGGCCCTCGACGCCGTGCTCGGCACGAATCTCGGACCACGCTCAAATAACTCGGTCCTGACGATGCTGCATCGATTGAGCGGCCAGGCGACCGGCGTGACCGGCGGCCTGTCGCTGCCTGCGGGCGGGATGGGCGCCGTGAGCGAGGCGCTCGCGGCCGCAGCCCGCGCTGGCGGCGCGACGGTGCGTACTGGCAGTCCCGTCGCGAGCATCACACTGGAAGGCGACCGCGTGTCGGGTGTCGAACTCGAAAGCGGCGAAAAGCTGGCGGCCGGCACGGTGATTTCAAATGCCGATCCTGCCAGAACGCTGCTTCAGCTAGTGGGAGCACGCCATCTCGAAACCGGATTCGTGCACCGTATCCGGAATTTTCGTTCCAAGGGCATGGCAGCCAAGCTGCACCTCGCGCTCGACGGGCTACCCGGCTTTGCGCGGCTGGCGGCGCAGCGCGCCGGCGACAGGCTGGTGATCGCGCCCGATCCCGTTTACATCGACCGCGCATTCGATCATGCGAAATACGGCCAGTGTTCGCCGGATCCGGCACTCGAGATCACGATCCCGAGTATTCATGACCGGACATTGGCTCCGGCGGGCAGGCACGTGCTGTCGGCGATCGTGCAGTATGCCCCGTTCGATCCGCGCGCGAGCACCGACGCCGCACGCGCCGAATTCCTGGAGCGGACGCTCGGCCTGCTCGAGCGCTACGCCCCGGGCCTGCGCCGCCAGGTCGTCGCATCGGAGTTGCTGCTGCCGGCCGACATCGAGCGGGAATTCCGCATCACCGGCGGCCACTGGCACCACGGCGAGCTGGCACTCGACCAGATCCTGATGCTGCGACCGGTTCCAGGCGCGGCGCAATACGCGATGCCGGTGGATGGACTCTACCTGTGCGGCGCCGGATGCCACCCGGGTGGCGGCGTGATGGGTGCAGCTGGCAGAAACGCCGCGCACGCAGTCCTCGGCGGGGAGCGCGCGGCATGAGACACAAGGATCATTTCAAGACGGCGGTCTACCAGACGCCATTCCATCCACGCACGTCTTTCGACCTGACGCCGATGACCAAGCACCGGATCACGGGCAAGGATGCCCTGCCCTTCCTGAATCGCCTGATCACGCGCGATATCGCAAAGATAAAGCCTGGAAGGGTCGGCTATTGCGTGTGGTGCGACGATAACGGCCAGGTCATCGACGACGGCACCGTGTTCCATCTGCGCGAAGGCGATTACCGTCTCTGTTCCCAGGAACGCCAGCTGGACTGGCTGACCCGCTCCGCGCATGGGTTCGACGTAAAAATCGTCGAAGACACGCACGAGGTAGCCGCCCTCGCCCTGCAGGGGCCGACCAGCTGCGCCGTGCTGAAGGCGATCGGCTGCACAGGTGCCGAGAAGCTTAAGCCGTTCGATATCGCGTACTTCCCGTTCGCCGACGGCGAGCTGATGGTCTCGCGCACCGGATTCACCGGCGACCTCGGATATGAACTCTGGATCGATCCGGCGCGCGCGCTCGAACTCTGGGACGCGCTGTTCGACAAGGGCGGGAATCACGGCATCCGCCCGATGGGCACGCATGCGCTCGAAGTGGCACGCATCGAGGCGGGTTTCATCCAGGCGCAAGTCGACTTCCTGCCGGCCGATCAGGCGATACGGATCGACCGCTCGCGCTCGCCATTCGAACTCGACCTCGGCCGGCTCGTTGATTTCAGCAAGCCCAATTTCAATGGCCGTCGCGCACTGCTCGAAGAGCGGCGGCGCGGCTCGCGTTATCGCCTGGTGCGGCTCGACATCGAGGGCAACAAGCCGGCGCGCTCGGCGTACATCTACGACAGCAAGCGGAATGTCGTCGGCACGGTCACGTCGGCAGAATGGTCGCCGTCCGCGAAATCGAATATCGCGCTCGCCTCGATGCACATGCCCTGGGGCCGGCCCGGTGACGAGCTGTGGGCCGAAATCTACTACCAGCGTGAGCTCAAGTGGTCGCGCGTGATGGCGCGCTGCCGCGTGGTCGAAGGCGCATTCTTCGACCCGCCTCGACGTCGCGCGACACCCGCCGCGGATTTCTGATCCGCCGATGCGCGGAGCCTACATGCCGCATCGGCTGGATTCATTGCTTCGTCCCCGATCGATCGCCGTGCTCGGCGCGACCGAACGAATCGGAACAGTCGGTCGCAATGCCATCGAGAACCTGCTGAAGGGCGGCTTTGAAGGCCGTCTGTACGCGGTCAATCCTGGCAGAACGTCTGTTTGCGGGGTTCCATGCTTCCCGTCGCTGGCGGCCCTGCCGGAACCGGTGGAGCATGTCATCTTTGCAATCGGCGATGCGCGCGTCGAGGCGGCGCTCGAGGATGTCATCGGGCACGGCGCACGCGCCGCGACACTGATGTCGTCGCTCGTGCTCGCGGACGACCGTGAACCGCCATTGCGGGATCGCGTGCTGGCGAAGATCCGCGCATCGGGGCTCGTGGTCTGCGGCGCCAATGGCATGGGCTTCTACAATTTTGCCGAAGGCATCTGGGGCTGCGGCTTCAAGACGCGGATGCACGTGCGCGGCGGCAATGTCGCCTACATCAGCCACTCCGGCTCCGGCATGTGCGGCATCGTCGACAGCGAGGAGCGCATCGACTTCAACCTGGTCGTATCGACCGGCCAGGAACTCGTTGTATCGATGGACGAGTACCTTGACTTCGCGCTCGAGCAACCGACCACAAGGGTCGTCGGCCTCTTCATGGAAACAGCGCGCAATCCAGCGGGTCTCGTGCGTGCGTTCCAGAAGGCGCAGAAACGCGGGATCCCCATCGTCGCGCTGAAGGTCGGCCGCACTGAGCTTGCCGCCCGGCTGACGGTCTCGCACTCGGGCGCGATCGCCGGCGAAGACGGCGTTTACCAGGCATTGTTCGATCGATACGGCGTGCATCGTGTCGGCGACATGGATGATCTTGCCACGGCGCTGATCCTGTTCGCACAGCCGCATCCGGTCGGTGCCGGTGGCCTGGTCTCGATACACGACTCGGGTGGCGAGCGGCAGTTGCTGATCGATCTCGCCGATGATGCGCGCGTTCCGCTGACGCAATTGTCCGCCGCCACGACCACGAAACTTGCCTCGCTGCTGGATCCTGGCCTGCCTGCGATCAATCCGCTCGATGCCTGGAGCACCGGCGGGCCGGATTATCATGTCGGCATGCAGCAATGCTTCGCCACGCTGATGTGCGACCCGGAAGCGGCCTTTGGCGCAGTGGTCCACGACCGCGCCCCCGGCGGCGGCATCCACGGCGATTATCTGGAATACCTGCGCGCGGGCCACCGGGCATCCGGCAAGCCTGCATTCCTGGTCAGCAATCGCCAGGGAACAGGCGCAGATTCCCAGGTGATCGCGGCGACCCGGGAAGGGTTTCCGGTCCTCGATGGTGTGACGCCATTCCTGCGCGGCGCGAAACACCTGCTCGACCACCGCGATTTCCTGGCGCGCTATCGCGAGGCGCCGGTCCCGTTGCCGCACAATGCACTCGCAGGCTGGCGCGCGCGGCTCGCAGACGGCGGAAACCTCGATGAAAGCGACGCGATGAACCTGTTGCGGGATTTCGGGCTTCCGGCGAATCCGGGCCGCATCGTCGCAAACGATGCCGAGGCTCGTGGCGCCGCGCGAGAGTTTGGCTATCCGGTCGTCCTGAAGACCGCGATGCGCGGCATCGACCACAAGTCCGATCGCGGTGGCGTGCATCTCAGAATTGGCGACGAAGCGGCGCTGATCACCTGCTACCGTGACCTCGCAACGCGGATCGACCCGCGCGTGCTCGTGGCGCCGATGATCACCGCAGAGGGCGTCGAGATGCTGCTCGGCATGGTCCACGACGACCAGTTCGGGCCCGTCGTGCTGCTCGGATTCGGTGGGCTGCACGTCGAGGCGCTGGCGGACGTGGTCCATGCCCTGCCGCCGTTCGATGCCGCGGAAGCCAGGAGACTGATTGATCGCCTCGCCCTGGCACCCCTGCTGAAGAGCCGCCGCCACCGGCGCGCGCTCGCAGTCGATGAGTTCTGCAGGACCGCCGCGCAATTCTCGGCGCTGGCGGCCGGTCTTGGCGCCCTGCTCGACGAAATGGACCTGAATCCCGTGATCGTGCATGCGGACGGCTGCGTCATCGTCGACGCGCTCGTCGTCACCAAAGCGAGGAAAGCCTGATGAGTCTCCAGACATTGACGGGGCATGATCGCGGCCAATGGAAGGCTGCGGCTGCGATTGCGCGCAAGCGGATCGAGACCCGCCTCTTCATCGACGGCCGGTTCGTCGATGCGGCCAAAGGCGGGCGATTCACGACCATCAATCCGGCGAATGGCGAGCCGCTCGCCGAAATGTCCGCCGGGACCGCCGAGGACATCGACCGGGCCGTAGCGGCCGCCCGGCGCGCATTCAAGGCAGGCCTCTGGTCGCGCATTGCGCCGCGGCAGCGCATGGAGATCCTGTATCGATTCGCGGCGCTCGTGGACCAGCATGCCGAATCCCTCGCAGTGCTGGAGACACTCGACATGGGCAAGCCGATCGCCGACGTCATCGGTGGCGACCTGCCGGCCGTGGTCGAGACAATCCGGTTCATGGCCGAGTGCATCGACAAGGTCGACGGGGCCGTCACGAGCACCGAGTCGGGCGTCATGCACCTCGTGCTGCGCGAGCCTTACGGCGTCGTCGGCGCGATCTCGCCCTGGAACTACCCGCTGCTGATGGCGACCTGGAAGATTGCACCCGCGCTCGCGGCCGGCAACACCGTCGTGCTGAAGCCCGCCGAGCAGGCGCCGATGAGCTGCCTGCGACTCGCGGAACTCTTCGTCGAGGCCGGCGGACCGCCCGGCGTTTTCAATGTGGTGAACGGGCTCGGCGAGGAGGCCGGGCGCGCGCTCGCGTTGCACGACGACGTCCGGAAGATCACGTTCACGGGGTCGACCGCGGTCGGCAAGCTGATCCTGCAATATGCGGGCCAGTCGAACATGAAGCAGGTCGCACTCGAATGCGGCGGAAAGACGCCGCAGGTGTTCATGGCCGATGTGGCGGACTTCGACCGCGCGGTCACCGCGGCCTACCGCGGCATCTTTTCGAACATGGGCGAGGTCTGCAATGCCGGCTCGCGGCTCCTGGTCGACCGTTCGATCAAGGACCGCTTCATCGAGCGGTTCATCGAACTCGGCCGCGACGCTTTCGCACCCGGCGATCCGCTCGACCCGGCGACGAATATGGGTCCACTCGTCACCCGCGAGGACCAGAAGCGTGTGCTCGGCATGATCGACAAGGGACGCAAGGAAGGCGCGAAGCTCGAGTTCGGCGGCGGCGCACCAGATGGGCTGAAAGACGGCGCCTACGTCAACCCCACCCTCTTCACTGGCGTAAAGAACGACATGACGATCGCTCGCCAGGAAATCTTCGGTCCCGTTGCGTCGGTCATCGAGTTCGACGGCGTGGACGAGGCGATCGCCATCGCGAATGACACGGTCTACGGTCTCGCCGCCGGCGTCTGGACGCGCGATCTCGACACGGCGTTCCGGCTGGTGCGCGGCATCGAGGCGGGGATCATCTGGATCAACTCCTTCGACGAGGGCGACATGACGCAGCCATTTGGCGGCTACAAACAGTCCGGCAACGCGCGCGACAAATGCCTCGACAGTTTCAAGAGCTATTCGCAGACGAAGTCCGCGTGGTTCCGGCTGTCATGATCCAGAGCGAACACCGCGACGGGCTTGCCGTACTGACGCTGAACCGGCCCGACAAGCTGAACGCGATCAACCGCCCGATGATCGAGGCGCTCGACCGCGCGCTCGA
>JAENJD010000047.1 GCA_016844605.1 Steroidobacteraceae bacterium | reverse complement strand
CCCGCATCTACCTGGGCATCCACTTCCGCTTCGCGGACACCGCGGCACGGAAGCAGGGCCAGCAGGTGGCCGAATGGGTCCAGGATCACTTCCTGCTGCCGGTCGATGATGACGATCATCACGATTGAGGAGCGCTCGGTCGCGATCCATTGATCGTGGCGACTGACGAAGGCCCCGCACGACCACGTGCGGGGCCTTTACTTTTTGGAGCGTCGCAAAGCGATGGTCGAATCCGGGCGCACCGCCGTGGTGCGGCATGCCTCCCGCCGTATTCGCAAGTGATTGATTAACCTTGCAACGCCATCTCGGCATAGAATCCGCATCCTGTACCGCGGGTAGCCCATCTATTCGCAGGAGCCAGGAATGAAACTCGTCACTGCCATCATCAAGCCCTTCAAGCTCGACGACGTGCGCGCTGCGCTCTCCGAGATCGGCATTTCGGGCATGACCGTCACCGAGGTAAAGGGCTTTGGCCGGCAACGCGGCCACACCGAGCTCTATCGCGGAGCGGAGTACGTCGTGGATTTCGTGCCGAAAACGCGCGTCGAGGTTGCCGTGCGCGACGACCTGGTGGACCAGGTCACCGAGGCGATCATCGGCGTGGCCCGGACCGGCAAGGTCGGCGACGGCAAGATTTTCGTGACCAACATCGAGCGCGTGCTCCGCATCCGTACCAGCGAAACCGACGAGGCAGCGCTTTGAAGGAAGTGCCAGCGGCCGAGACCCTGGAAGCCGCGGTTGCCAAGATCGCGCTCGGTGGCGCGCGCCGGCATGTGCTGTTCTGCACTCACGGTGATTGCGCGCCGAAAGAAATCGGCGACGCCTCGTGGAAATACCTCAAGCGCCGGCTGCGCGAAGTCGGCCTCGCGGACGTGGAGGGCGGCGTGCTGCGCACACGCGCCGATTGTCTGCGCATCTGCCGCGAGGGGCCGATCATGGTGGTCTACCCCGAGGGCACCTGGTACAAACGCGCCACGCCTGAGAATATCGAACGCATCATCCAGGAACACCTGATTGGCGGCCGACCGGTCGCCGACTTGAGCTTCGCGCGGAATCCGCTTCCCGGCGGGACGTAGTCGCGACCCTGGTGCAGATTTCAGCGACGAGCGGATCGTGTGGCGCGCGAACCGTTCGCTGGAGATCTCAGTCGGGTCACATGGGACGCCCAAGGTCTGATTCTCACCAACTTGGGGCCAAGTGCAAATTCTGCGACCTCGGTGTCATGAGCGGCCTGCGCACGCAGCCAATAACCGTTGGACAGACCGAAGAAACGGCAGAGCCGCAGGTCAGTGTCAGCCGTGATCACGCGCTTTCCAGCCACGATGTCACCAATTCGCTGGGCCGGAACGCCGATTTCCTTCGCCAGACGGTACCGACTAATGCCCAGTGGCTTCAGGAACTCCTCAAAAAGGAGCTCGCCGGGGGTAACAGGCTTGAGTTTGCTCATATGTCCTTCTTTCAGTGGTAGTCCACTATCTCCACACTTTCAGCGCCCGCGCCAGTCCAGCGAAAACAGATGCGCCACTGATCATTGATGCGAATGCTGTGCTGTCCCAGCCGGTCACCTTTCAGGGTTTCCAGCCGGTTGCCTGGCGGCACTCTCAAGTCATCCAGACGACCGGCAATCTGCAGTTGTCTGAGCTTTCGCCGGGCTACGGAAGCGATGTTAATGAATCGCCGGACACGCTCGCTCCTGGACAAAGCCTCGGTCTCGGGGCACCTGAACGACCGGATCATGCGTAATAGTAACGCAACGCGTGATTAACGTAAAGCGTGACTAACTGGCGTGAAAATCGAATTATTCGAGGCAGCGCTGTCGTCCGGTAGCGCAGGCCGCAGATACGCTGCTAGAGTGAATAAATGCCACACGCAATCCGGATTCATCAGTACGGCGGCCCCGAAGTCCTGAGCTTCGAGGAAGTCGCGACCGGTTCGCCAAAGTCGAAACAGCTGCGCATCCGCCAGACGGCGATCGGCGTCAACTTCATCGATACCTATCACCGCACGGGCCTCTATCCGGTGAAGTTGCCGAGCGGCCTGGGCGGCGAGGCCGCGGGCGTCGTGGTCGAGACCGGGAGCAGGGTGACTGCTTTCAAGACCGGCGATCGCGTGGCCTACGTGGACAGTTCCCTCGGTGCTTATGCCGATGAGCGCGTGATCGACGCGAGCAGCGCGGTGAGGCTCCCGGATAGCATCTCCGACCAGCAGGCCGCCGCAATGCTGCTGAAGGGCCTGACGGCCTGGTTCCTGCTGCGCCGCTGCTATCGCGTGCGAAAGAATGATCCCATCGTGCTGCATTCGGCGACCGGTGGTGTCGGCCTGATCACCCTGCAATGGGCGACGGCACTGGGCGCGAAGGTGATCGCGGTCGTCGGCAGCGACGCGAAAGCGGCGCTTGCACGCGAACACGGCGCTGCGGAAGTGATTGTCAGCACACGCGAGGATCTGGTCGCGCGCGTTCGCGAGATTACGAAGAAACGTGGCGTGCCGGTGGTCTACGACGGTGTCGGCAAGGATACGTTCTTTGCCTCGCTCGATTGCCTGAAGCCACGCGGCCTGATGGTCAGCTTTGGCAATGCCTCTGGGCCGGTGCCGCCATTCTCGGCGCTCGAACTATCGAAACGCGGCTCGCTGTACCTGACCCGGCCAACGCTATTCCACTACATCGCGAAAGCATCGGATCGCGCACGCGGCGCACGCGATCTCTTCGAGGTCGTTGCGAGCGGAAAAGTTAAAGTGGTCATCGGCCAGACCTACGCGCTCGCCGATGCCGCCCAGGCACATCGCGACCTGGAAGCGCGCCGCACGACCGGCAGTACCCTGCTGATCCCATAATTGTTGCCGGCATCAACTGCGGACTTGCGACCCGGCACCAGGCAGGCTCGCGCGGATTCCGGACTCGGCGGTGGGGTAGCGTGGGCGGAATCCGAGTTCCTGGCGCAGGCGCGTGGTATCCACGCGCCGCGACTCGCCGGGGAAGGACAGGGCAACGTTGGACTTGAGGGCCTGGAGTTGAGCCAGCGGCAGTTGCGGTGGCGCGGGCAGGCCCGTGAGCTTCGCGACCAGGCCGAGAAATGCGGTGCTCGTCGTATGGTCGCCGTCGCCGACGTTGTAAATGCGATTGCGAGCCGCTGGATTCAGGAGCGCGGCAACACAGATGTCGGCCAGGTCCTCCACATGAATCCGGTTGCCGGGCCCGGCCTGGGATTCGGCGAGCACCGGCTCGCCGCGTTGCAGGCGTTCGAGCGGCAATCGGCCAGGGCCATAAATGCCCGGCACGCGCAGGATCACCCATTCGATGTTGCGTGATTCGCACCAGGTGCGAAGCGCCATTTCGGCCGCGAGCCTCCGGCGCGCGCGATCGGTCGCAGGGGCGGGCGGCGTGTCTTCGGTCACCGTCGCGCCACCGGCATCGCCGTAGACGCCGGTCGTGCTGACATAGACGATGCGGCCCGGCGCCGCGGGCAATGCCGCGAGGAACCGCTCGAGCCGCGGGTCGGTCGCCCCGGTGGCGGGCGGCGGCACCAGATAGATCACATCAAATGGCGCCGCGAACTTGAGTACGTGAGCCTTTCGGGTAAAGCCGATAACCGGTCCCCGCACTGCAAGCCGCTGGGCCACGCGCGCGCCGGTGTAGCCGGCACCGGCAATGACGATTGTTCGCGGGCGTTGGTCTGGTAATTGAGTCGCCGTCATCACTCTTCCGCATGAGACCGGGAAACCGCGAGCCCGACCCCTACATAATAGCGGCGTGAAGGTCAGGCTGCTGCCGTCAGGTCGGGAGTTCCAGGCGCGGAGCGACGAGCCCGTGCTATCGGGCGCATTGCGTGAACACCTGAACCTGCCGCACAGTTGCAAGGGCGGCACCTGCGGCACCTGCCGGGTGCGCGTGATCAAGGGCAGCTTCGCTTATCCGCAGGGCCGCCCGCTCGGCATCACCGCAGACGAAGAGGCTGATGGCCACGCGCTGATCTGCCAGGCGCGGGCGCTCGAGGATCTCGAGATCGAGATCCGCGACATCCGGCATGTCTCGGACGTCGAGATCAAGAGTCTGCCGACCCGCATTGAGCAGATGCGCCTGCTCGCACCGGACGTGATGGGAATGTGGCTGCGCCTGCCCGCGATCGAGTCATTTACCTGGCAGTGCGGCCAGTACGTGGACGTGATGCTCGCGGGCGAGCGCCGGCGCAGCTTCTCGCTGGCGAACCCGCCGCATGATTCGGCGCTGCTCGAGCTGCATGTGCGCCGTGCACGCGGTGGCGCTTTTAGCGAGCAGGTCTTCAGGACGCTGAGAGCAGGCTCGCTGTTGCGTATCGAAGGTCCGCTGGGGCAATTCACCTACCGACCTGGCGAGAGGCCACTTCTGCTGATCGGCGGCGGCACGGGCTACGCGCCGCTGAAGGCGATGATCCGCCAGGTGCTGGAAACCGAGACACGGCGCGATGTCACGCTTTTCTGGGGCGCGCGCACAGCGGCTGATCTCTATGAAGATGCGTGGCTGCGCGAGCTTGCGACGAAGCGCGCCCGCTTTCGCTACACCTCGGTGCTCTCGGACCAGCCTGCAACCGCGCCGCACGAATCCGGATTGGTGCATGAGGCAGTGGTCCGCAGGGTCGCCGGTCTCGCTGGATTCGACATCTACGCTGCCGGCCCACCCGCAATGATCGACGCCGTGCGCGCAGCGCTCCCTGCCCAGGGCGCCGACCCCGAGCGCATCTACATCGACTCCTTCGACTACGCGCACGCCTAGGGGCGCGGCAGCTAGAGGCGCAGCGTCGATTCGTGCCAGCGGATCAGCGCGCTGGTGAGCGCCGCATCGTCCGGCCCATCGGCGAGGATCAGCGGCGAGCCGAGCCCGAGCCGGATCGCCGCGTCTGCCACGCGACGCGAACCGGTCAGCAGCGCCGTCGAATCCATCAGCTCGCGGCAACGCAGCGTGACGATGCCGACCAGCGCTTCCAGTAACTCCACGCTCGTCGCCGAATAGGAGCGCACGCCGCCCTGGCGCCAGAGCTGCTCGACCTGCGCCTGCACTTCAGGGCCTGGGCGAGCGGGCTCGCGCGTATAGACCTCGGCATACTGCACCTGGGCGCCGCGCGAGATCAGCGTGTCTCCGAGCAAATCGCGTCCACCGACACCGCGCACGATCAGCACACGCTGCCCGCTCATGTGCGCCAACTGTGGCATTGCGAGCAACGCCTCGCTGTGTGCGCCGTCGGCAGGCATCAGCGACACACGGTAGCCGGCGGAATTCAGCGCGGATGCCGTCGGCTGGGCGAGCGCCGCGAGTTTGATGTCGCGTCGCTGTTCCAGCAGGTCCGCGCCGAATCGCGCGGCATTGGCGCTGATGAAGATCACGAGATCGTAGCGATCCGCGGGTCCGATCGCGGCACGTACCGCCGCGCGGTCCGCGCGCGGCCGGATCATGAGCGCCGGGTACCGCACCGGCGTGCCACCCTCAGCTTCGATGAGCTGGCACAGGTGTTGCGCCTGATGTTCGGGCCGCGTCACCAGCACGCCGATGCCGGTCAGGCGTCCCATGTCAGTGCCCACCGTCCATCGCGAGCGACTTCAGCAAGGCGTCCGCGCCGGCCGCGAGCAGGCGCTCGGCAAGCGCGGTGCCGAGCTTTCCCGCATCGCCTGCTGCACCCGCAACGCGATCTTCAAATACCTGGCTGCCATCCGGCGACCCGACGAGACCGCGCAGGTCGATTCTGTTGCCGGCGAGCGTCGCATAGCCCGCAATCGGCGACTGGCAACTGCCACCGAGACGCGCGGCGAACGCGCGTTCCGCTTCGAGGCAGCGCCGCGTTGCTGCATGCTCGAGCGGCGCCAGCAGTGAGCGGACGCGGGCGTCCGCAGTCCGGCATTCGATTCCGATCACGCCCTGGCCAACAGCCGGCAGCATTCTTTCTGGTGCAATTCGCTCGCGAATGCGTGCGCCCAGCTCCAGGCGATCGAGACCGGCGCTTGCGAGAATGATGGCTGCGAACTCGCCCTCGTCCAGTTTTCGCAGGCGCGTTTCGACATTGCCGCGCAACACCGCGATCTCCAGATCGGGCCGCGCGCGCTTCAATTGGGATTGCCGGCGCAGGCTTGAGGTGCCGACGCACGCACCCTGTGGCAGCTCGGCGAATTTCGCATGAAGATTGGAAACGAAAGCATCGCGTGGGTCTGCGCGTTCGAGCACGGCCGTGATGGCCATGCCGTCGGGGAGCGCCGCGGGCACGTCCTTCATCGAATGCACGGCGATGTCTGCCTGACCCGCGAGCATGGCCGCCTCGAGTTCCTTGATGAACAGGCCCTTGCCACCGGCGCTTGCGAGCGCGCGGTCCACGATCCGGTCACCCTCGGTGACCATCGGCAGGAGCCTCACTTCCAGCCCCTGATGGGCGGCCGTCAGGCGCGCAGCGACATGCTCGGCCTGCCAAAGGGCAAGCCGGCTGCGCCGCGTTGCGATGCGGATTTTCCCGCTCATGAGGCCATTGTGCCATGCGTCCGGAAGGCCGTAGGATTGGCTCATGAACAGGATCTGGGTGGCGGGGTGGCTGTCACTCGCAGTGGCCGGGGTGGCTTCGGCCGACGATACGGCGCGGGCATCGGTCGGCGACAGTCGTTTGAGCGCGGGCGACGCAGTCACCCTCGACGAATACGTGCCGGGCAACGTCTATTTCGCGGGCGGACGCATCAATCTCGATGATCGTGTCGGCGGCAGCGCTTTCCTGACCGGTGGTGAAGTCGATGTCACGGGCTCGGTCGGGCGCAATCTGTACGCAGCCGGCGGCGACCTGCGCATCGAGGGCGAAGTCGAAGGCACTGTGCGCGCGGCCGGTGGCAAGGTCCGCGTTCCGCGCGGCGCCAGACTCCGCAAGGATGTGTCACTCGCGGGCGGCAGTGTCGAGGTGGAGGGCGATGTCGGCGAGGACCTCGAAGTCTACGGCGAATCCATTGTCATCAACGGCGTCATCGGCGGCGATCTCCGGATTGCCGGAGAGGACATCCGTATCGGACCTGACACTCGCGTCGCGGGCCGGCTCGAGTACAAAAGCGGCGGCACATTTGTCATCGATCCGAAGGCGCAGGTCGTAAAGGGCATCGCGGAACGCGATGCCCGTGATCATGGCTGGCTCAGGAAGGTCGGTCGTGGCGCCTCGTACGCCGGCCGCGCCATGTTCACGCTCGGCGTCGTCCTGCTCGGCGCATTGATGTTACTCGGCCTGCCGGCATTCAGCCGCGAGGCCGCCGCGACGATACGCCGCGAGTGGTGGCAGAGCGCCGGTGTCGGTTGCGTGATGCTGATCGGCGTGCCATTCGCGGCCGTGATCCTGATGATCACCGTGATCGGCATCCCGCTCGCGCTGATGATGATCTTCGGCTACGTGGTGCTGCTGATGCTCGGCTACGTGATAGCGGCGCTATTCGTCGGCGACCTGGCGCTCGAACGACTCGGTGGGGAGCGGATCAAATCGCTGGGATGGCGCGTGTTGTTCCTGCTGCTCGCGCTGATCACCCTGTCGATCGTGCGTCACTTGCCGCTGATCGGCGGACTCGCCGTCGCCCTGTTGTTTGTTGCCGGGATCGGCGCATTCACGATGAGGAGCTGGAGAGGGTTCAGGCAAAAGGACGATGCGGTTGCCGCGTAGAATTTCATCAGCCCGGATACCGGCTCATTCTTTCAGTTTTCTCGCCACATCTGCCGCCAGCCGACGGCTGACCGCCAGCGTCCCGGCGCCGTCCCGCAGCCGCACGACCTGATGCCCCTCGGCGTCTTTCTCCAGTCCTTCGACATGGGCAATGGCAACCAGCGAATTGCGGTGCACCCGCACGAAGTTCGCCGCGAACTCATCCTCGAGCGCTTTCAGCGGTTCTTCGATTAGTTCCTCGCCGGCGGTGTGGCGGAGCGTCGTGTATTTCAGTTCGGCGATGAAGCAGAGGATGTTCTCGACCGGGATGAGCCTTAATTCGTCGCGCATGCGCACGGCAATGCGGGTGCGCGGTCCGCCACCGACGCCATCGGCGATGCGCGTGAGCTGTGCGCGGTTCGGCTGGCGCGCGCGGGCAAGCGCTTCCTGGAGCTTTTCCTGCCGCACGGGCTTCAAGAGATAACCGGCCGCCTGGACCTCGAAGGCCGCGAGTGCGTGCTCGTCGAACGCGGTCGTGAAGATCACCGCGGGTGGCTCGGGCATCCGCGCCAGGTGTCGCGCGGTCTCGAGTCCGTCCATGCCGGGCATGCGGATATCGAGCAGGATCACTTCGGGGCGCAGGGAGCCTGCGAGCAGCAGCGCCTGTTCACCCGATGCAGCAATGCCCGCCAGCTCGGCATCCGGCACTTCCTCGACCAGATGCGCCAGGCGCTCGCGCGCAAGCGGCTCATCGTCCACCACCAGCACACGCAGCTTCATGTGGCGGGCCCGCCGATCGGGAAACGCAGCGTGACGATGAAGCGCTCGGGCCCTTCGACGATCTCCATGTCCGTTTCGCCGTGAAACATCAGCGCCAGGCGCTGGCGCACATTGTCGAGGCCGATCTGGTGGCCGGGACGTCGCGCGACCAGCTTTGGCGAAATCGGGTTCTCGATCGTCAGCACCGCCGTCGATCCTTCGCGCCGGCCGGTGACCCGGATGGTCCCGCCCTTATCCATCGGCTCGATGCCGTGGTAAACGGCGTTTTCCAGCAGGGGTTGAAGGAACAGTGCGGGCACCGGCGTATCCATCGGCAGCGCATCGACCTGCCAGTCCACGTGCAGGCGATCGCCGAGGCGCAGCCGCTCGACACGCTCATAGGCCCGCGCGATCTCGATCTCGCTGCCGAGCGGGATACGCTCGCGATGCTCGCGCAATGACGCGCGGAAAAGGTCCGAGAGATCCGCGATCGCCTGCTCCGCGACGCGCGGATTGGTGCGCGTCAGCGAGGCAATCGTGTTCATGCTGTTGAACAGGAAATGCGGGCGGATGCGCGCCTGCAGGGCGCGGACGCGGCTCTGCGCCTCGGCCTCGACATTGCGACGCCATTGCTGCGAGACGTAGAAATAGCGAAGTGCGAGTCCGCCGGCGATCACGCCAACGGCGAGATTGCGCAACAGGAATTCAATGTGATCGGCGCCAAGCGGGTCCATTTCCACACCAAGCAACCGGTTCGCGGAGGCCGCAAGCCACCAGGCACCCTCGGTGACAATCGCCGTTACGGCCAGCATGAGAAACAGCGCAAGCAAGGATCCGCGCAGCACGTCGAGCCTGGAAAGCACGCCTCTGGCAGCGCAAAGCGCGGCTGCGGCGCCGAGTCCTGCCCACAGCAGGAAGAGTGAAGTACGCGCGAGGTCAGTCCAGAACTGCCCGGAGATGCCGATACGCGCGAGTGTCAAGAAGAGCGCAACCAGCTCCGCGATCAGGACCACGGCCAGCACGCTTTGCGCCGCGCAGAAATCGGGCAGGTAGAAAGCCGGGCGTTCGCGGCGGGCGGCGTTCATCGGCTCATTTCCCGGCCGCGAACAGCGGCGTCTTCAGCCGGAAAATCGTCGAGATGTCCTCATCGCCGTGCCCTGCCTCGAGCAGTCGCCGGTAATCGGCGAGTGTGCTCTCAACAACCGGAAGCTTTGCGCCGTGCCGCGCGGCCATGTCGCGGCAGATTCGCAGATCCTTGTCGTGCAGCCGCACGCGGAAACCGGCCGGGTACTCGCCGCGCGCCATGAATGGCGCCCGGTGCACGAAATACCAGCTCGAACCGGCGCCCTTGCCGAGCACGTCGATCACCTGTTCGAGCGGCAGGCCCTCGGCCTGGGCGAATGCCATCGCTTCGGCCACGACCTGGATGACGCCCGCACAGAGAATCTGGTTTGTCGCTTTTGTTGCCTGGCCGGCGCCCGTTGGGCCAAGGAGTGCAACGGTCTTGCCGATGGCGGAAAGCACCGGTCGCGCGCGTTCGAAAATCGCAGGCTCTCCGCCGCACATGATCGCGAGCGTCGCATTCTTCGCGCCTTCGACACCGCCGCTGACGGGGCAATCGAGCAGGGCAGCGCCCATGGTTGCAAGACGCGCGGCGGCCTTGCGTGCGGTATCCGCGGCAACGGTCGAGCAGTCGATCACGATCGTGTCTTTACGAAGACCTGGCGGCAGCGCTTCGACGACCGAAAGCAGGTCGTCATCGGCCGAGACACAGGTGAAGATGAAATCGCAGGCGGCAGCGAGTGCGGCGGGCGAACCGAAAACCCGGCAGCCGATTTCGGCTGCAAGCGCTTCGGACTTCGAGGTGGTGCGGTTCCAGACGCCAGTGAGCAAACCGGCACGATGCAAGTTGCGGGCCATGTGCTGGCCCATGGCGCCCAAACCGATGAATCCGACGTTCATGGCGGGCCCCATTGTGCCCGATCGCGGCGTGCCGCCGCTTTCTTCAAACTAGCCGCAGTATTCGTCGACTGACTGCTTGGCGTGAACCCGGGCTTCGGCCAGCTGCTGATCGGTCAGGTACTCGCGCTTGCCGTCCGAGGTCTCGCGGAACAGGCGGCGCGACTCGACGTAGCGCTGGTAGCGATCCTGGGCTTCCTTGCATTGCTTGCCCTTGGCGTTGGAGACATCCTTCTGAACGGCGGCCATGGCTTCCTGGTCAATCTCCGGCTCGCTGGAATCATTGCCGGAAGGCAGCACTGTGGGCCCGCCGCTGTTATCGTCATTGTCGCCGCTGTCGCCTTCGTCGCCAGCCCCCTCTCCATCGAGGTAGTCTGACTCCCGATGGGAGACGCTCAGGATTGTGGCATCAGCCTGGGTCGGGGGCAGGTCGGTGTAATGGATCTGGCCGCGCGAGTCGGACCACTTGTAGACGGTGTCTGCCGCGGCAATGACCGTGAGGCCCGCCATCAGCAATGTCACCAGTATCTTCTGCAACATGTTTACCTCCAGGCCACGGCGCCATGCCGTCACAGCGCCTTCTCATCAAGCTCGCCAGTGCGGATGCGCACCACGCTGCCGAGCCCCGTCACAAAAATCTTGCCATCGCCGATCTTGCCGGTCCGGGCGGATGCCGCGATCGCATCGATCACGGCGTCCACGCGCCCATCCTCGACCGCAATCTCGATCCGCACCTTGGGGAGGAAATCCACGACATATTCCGCCCCCCGATACAGCTCAGTGTGGCCTTTCTGGCGCCCGAAACCTTTGACCTCTGTCACAGTGACGCCCTGCACCCCGACCTCCGCCAGGGCGGCGCGGACCTCATCGACCTTATAAGGCTTGATGATGGCAGTAACCATCTTCATGGGGGGCTCCTGCGGGGGAGTGTAGCGGACCGTACCCGGGGTCCGGTACGGCTTCGGACCCGCCGGGGGCGGGCCGGTTCCCGGGTGGGCTCCCAGTCAGAACGCGATAACTGGCGGCACGGGGCAGATTCATGGCGGCCGCCCGCGGCCGGGTCCCGGTAGGGTTACGGGCGGGAGTGCCATTACAATGCTTGACGTCGCACCGGCCCGACCCGAAGCTTTCGGCAACCCGGAGCCCGCCCATGACCTTCGATCCGAAATCCCTCGACGATCTCGCCCGCCGGCTGGCCGACGCCGTGCCGCCGGGACTCACGGCGCTCAAGAACGACCTCGAGCAGAACTTCAAGGCGGTGCTCCAGAGCGGGCTCACAAAGCTCGATTTAGTGACGCGCCAGGAATTCGACATCCAGTCCGGCGTGCTGCGCCGAAGCCGCGAGCGGCTCGAAGAACTCGAAGCACGCCTCGCCGCGCTCGAGGGCAAGACAAAATAGGGGCGAGCCGGATCGCCGCGGCCAGCGGTCACGCTCCGACGTGCGAGCCTGAACAGAAATCACGGCGCGCCGCTGCCGCGGCAGTCGCGCGATGACACTGGCGACCGTCCTCACCCGTGCGCAATTCGGACTCGATGCGCCGCTGGTGCGCGTCGAAGTGCATTGCGGCGCCGGCCTGCCGCAGCTTTCCGTGGTCGGGCTCGCCGAAGTCGCCGTGCGCGAAAGTCGGGACCGCGTGCGCGCAGCGCTTGCGCACTGTGGCTATGAATTCCCGGCCGGGCGCATCACCGTCAATCTGGCACCTGCGGACCTGCCGAAGGAAGGCGGGCGCTTCGATCTCGCGATCGCGCTCGGAATACTCGCGGCTTCCGAACAGCAGCCATTCGGCACGCTGGATGGCATCGAGTTCTACGGCGAGCTTTCGCTTTCAGGCGAGTTGCGTCCGGTGCGCGGAGCGCTTGCCGCAGCGGTGCACGCAGTACGCGACAGCCGAAGGTTGGTCGTGCCCTTGTCGAATGCGGACGAGGCGCGGGTCGCGCGCGGCGCATCGGTTGCCGGCGCCGCGAGCCTGACATCTGTCTGCAATGGACTGCGCGGCGGCGCGGGGCTCGATTTCGCCTGCGGCGGTGCATTGCCCGACTGCGCGCAGGCGGCTCCCGATCTCGCGGAAGTACGCGGTCAAGCCGCGGCCAGGCGCGCACTCGAGGTCGCAGCCGCGGGCGGCCACAGTCTCCTGATGATCGGTCCGCCGGGATCCGGCAAGAGCATGCTGGCGCAGCGACTGCCCGGCCTGCTGCCTGCTCTCGATGATCATGAAGCGCTCGAATGCGCGATGTTGCATTCGCTGGGCCGTGACCTGCCGCCCGTGACGGAATGGCGGCGGCGGCCATTCCGCGCACCGCATCATGGAGCTTCCGCCGCCGCCGTGATCGGTGGGGGCGGGCGGCTCAACCCGGGCGAGATTTCGCTTGCGCATCACGGCGTGCTGTTTCTCGACGAACTGCCGGAATTCCATCGCGACGTGCTCGAAGCGCTGCGCGAGCCGCTCGAGACCGGCAGCGTCAGCGTGGCTCGCGCCGCCTGGCGCGGCCATTTCCCGGCGCGATTCCAGCTGATCGCTGCAATGAATCCCTGCCCCTGCGGCTACGCGGGCGATCCCAATGGCCGCTGCCGCTGCACGCCGCCGCAGATCCGCCGCTATCTCGCGAAGCTTTCAGGGCCGTTGCTCGATCGCGTTGACATGCATGTGGAGGTGCCGCGGCTGCCCTACGAATCGCTGCGCACGACTGCACGGTCGCCGGAGGGCAGCGTTGCAGTTGCAGCCCGTGTCGCGAAGGCGCGCGAGCGGCAGTGCGAGCGCGGTGCGCTCAATGCAAGGATCGACGCTGCAGCATTGGAGCGCGCCTGCGCGCTCGGCGTTCGTGAACACGGGCTGCTGGAAAATGCGTCGAGGCGCCTCGGGCTATCGGCACGGGCCTGCCACCGCGTGCAGCGGGTCGCGCGGAGCATTGCTGACCTCAACGGTCAGGAGGGGGTCGGAGTAACCGAGCTCTCCGAGGCAATCGGCTATCGGCGGCTCGATCGCGAGCCGCCGATAGCGACGGGATAAGGCCGAACGAGCCTTACTTCATCAGGGTGACGTGACCCTTAAGCTCGTGCCTGCGCTCGTTACCAGAAACCGCGCATGACGTGACCATGACGTCCTTCAGCTCGTATCGCTGGTTGCGAACCGTCAGTACGGCACGGGGAATGTGCTGGCCGCTCGCGCAAGCCCGCGCGAGATAGGCGGCCGTCTCGTTGCCGGACTCGGCGACGGTCAGGCTGAAGGTCTTGATCGAATCTGTCGCCGGCGATACAGCAGTGGCAATGGGTTGGTCTGCGCTAACAGCGCTTACCGGTTGCTGCGTCTTGCCAGTTGACATCTTGGTGGGTGATTCCCGGACGGCGGCGGACGTCTGACTCATTCCCCAGGAAAACGAAGACACTTCGATGGACTTGGGGGACGAATTCGCGGTGGCCTCGCCCTTGATGGTGTCGATCTTCAGGTAATAGTCCGACGCGGCGCTCGCCGGTCCCGCGAGGAGCAGGGAGCCGCAAGCGGCGGCAAGAGTCAGAAGCAGGGGTTTGCGCACGGATGAATCCTCCAGCAAGAGAGGAAGGAAGTCTCTCACATGGGGTCAGAGGCATTCGTGACGCCCCTCTGTTTTTCACGTGCGGATGTGCTTCAGCGGCTCAGCGAAACCATGTGCGCGACGGTCGCCTTGACGAGTTCGTCGCTCAGGTCGAGGCGGCCGCCCTTGGCAGGCATCATTCCCGCCTTGCCCTGGAAGCCCTCGATTGCGTGCTTGTCGAGAGTTGCGAGGCCCTGCGCGATGCGCGGCGCCCAGTTTGCCTTGTCGCCGACCTTGGGTGCGCCCGCGATGCCCGCTCCGTGGCAGACCGCGCAGGCGGTCTCATAAGTCGCCTTACCATCCGTCGGCGCGGCTGCGACGACCGGCGCTTCGCCCGCGGGCGCAGGTGGCGCCTCGATTGCGACTGAAGAGTTGTCTGCTCCCGCGACGGCCACCTGCCCAAATGGCTTGATGCGCTCGTGCGCTTCGGCCTGCATCAGCGGGTCTTCGATGTCCCGGGCGCCCTTCGGGCCACTGTCCACGAGCCGCGAAACGCCGATCAGGAGGAGCGCGATCGCGATCAGGATACCGAGCACGGCGCTGAAAACGTTCATGAAATGCCGGTCTGGCTTTGGCAAGGTCGTGCTCTCGCGAGGGAAACCGTTGGAGTGTGGGATTATAGCGGGGCGGCCTTGCGCCGCGAAGGGCGCAATGGACGCTTGGGCGCCGCGGCCGGTAAAATCGCCGCCCAGTTCGAATGCCGGAAACCTCGCCGGTGCAAGCAGCAGACAACGCGCCCGTAGCTCAGCTGGATAGAGTGACGGTCTCCGAAGCCGTAGGTCGTGGGTTCGACTCCCGCCGGGCGCGCCAAATCAGAGTCAAAAGGTTCTCCGGGAGGAGGGCCTTTTTGTTTGTTGGCATAAAAGTGTTATACGGACATAAATGATCGACTTCTCACAATCATTTGGGCCTCCCAATTG
>JAENJD010000138.1 GCA_016844605.1 Steroidobacteraceae bacterium | reverse complement strand
ATCAACTGCGGAAGGACCTGGAGTCCGCCTACGATTCACGCCCTGCCACGCTTGCGGCGGCGCAGACGTGGCTGATCCGGCTGGCAAGGTCTGCTGCTGAGGTGGCCGCGAGCCTGGACGGCCTGCCCGCTGCGGCGCCGCAGAGCGACGCGCAGTGGTGGGCGCAGGCGCTGACCCGGCAATGCCGGAGTGCCCTCGATGAGTTGACCTTGCTCGCCCCGTGGCTGGCGCTGCCGACTGCATCAGGCAGACTCCGCGAAGTCCTCGATACCATCGAGATACCGACACTGCGCGAACTGGCAACCATCGAAGCACCGTGGTTGGCGGCAATCGAGCGGGTCCCTGAAGCGACCCCTGAGGAACGCGAGTGCCTGTATGCGTTGCGGCGGCACGTCGCTGCAGCAAGCGGCCACGCCCGGGAGCGGATTGCTGCGGTCGGGCGACTGGCACTACAAGCGACCGGACTGGCCTCAATGGAGTATGACTTCCTGTACGACAAGGGGCGTCATTTGCTCGCCATCGGCTACAACGTGGGCGAGCACCGCCAGGACTCGAGTTACTACGATCTGCTCGCTTCCGAAGCACGACTATGCAGTTTCGTGGCGATTGCGCAAGGACAACTGCCGCAGGAAAGCTGGTTCGCCCTGGGCCGCCTGCTCACAACCACCGGTGGTGAGCCGATGCTCATGTCGTGGAGCGGTTCAATGTTCGAGTACCTGATGCCGCTGCTGGTCATGCCGACGTACGAAAACACGCTGCTCGATCGGTGGAGCGACAGATCGTGTATGGGATCCAGCGCAGCGCAGCGTGGGGCATCTCGGAATGCGGCTACAACACTGTCGACGTTCATCTCAACTACCAGTACCGCGCATTCGGCGTGCCCGGCCTGGGGCTCAAGCGCGGACTCGCCGAGGATCTGGTGATTGCTCCGTATGCTTCGGCGCTCGCGCTGATGGTCGCGCCCGAGGACGCGTGCCTGAATCTGCAGCGACTCGCCGCTGAAGGACTGGAAGGGCAATACGGCTTTTACGAGGCGATCGACTGCACTGCGTCACGTCTGCCGCGCGGGCAGTCGAGCGCCGTGATCCGGTCGTTCATGGCGCATCACCAGGCCATGATCCTTTTATCCATGGCTTATCTGATCCTGGACCGCCCGATGCAAAAGCGCTTCGAGTCCGATCCGATGTTCCAGGCGACCACCTTGTTGCTGCAGGAACGGGTGCCCAAGGCCGGAGCGTTTCATTTGCATACTGCCGAGTTCTCCGCCGTTCGTGCGACTGCCAACGAGCCGGAAATGCCGGTGCGCGTACTCAACAGCCCCGACACGCCGATACCGGAAGTGCAGTTATTATCGAACGGCAGATACCACGTGATGGTCACGAATGCGGGCGGCGGCTACAGCCGCTGGAAAGACCTCGCCGTTACCCGCTGGCGCGAAGACACGACCTGTGACAACTGGGGCACGTTCTGTTACATCCGCGATGCGGCGAGCGGGGTGTTCTGGTCGAATACCCATCAGCCGACGCTCAAACGAGCGGAAACGTACGAAGCGATCTTCTCGGAGGGACGGGCGGAATTTCGCCGCCGCGACCTCGATTACGATACGCATACCGAGATCGTTGTTTCGCCGGAAGACGACATCGAACTGCGCCGGGTGCACATCACTAACCGCGCGCGGATCCGTCGCACGATTGACGTCACGAGTTACGCTGAAGTGGTTCTCGCCGCACCTGCCGCGGACGCATTGCATCCGGCGTTCACCAATCTTTTTGTTCAGACCGAGATCATCCGCGAGCGGCAGGCTATCCTCTGCACGCGCCGGCCGCGCTCGCTCGCCGAGCAGGCGCCGTGGATGTTTCACCTGATGGCCGTGCGCGGGGCGGAGGTCGGAGAGATTTCTTACGAAACCGACCGCATGCGCTTCATCGGCCGCGGGCGCACCGTTGCCACGCCGCAGGCGATGGATGACGCCGCGGCGCTCTCGGGAGCCGCAGGCTCGGTGCTGGATCCGATTGTCGCGATCCGGTATCGAATTACCCTCGAGCCGGACCAAGCGGCAACGATAGACATGGTCTCCGGCATCGGCGCCACCCGCGACGCAGCCGTGAGCCTGGCCGGGAAATACCAGGATCGGCAGCTTGCGAATCGGGTTTTCGTGCTGGCGTGGACCCATAGCCAGGTGGTGCTGCGGCAGATCAATGCCAACGAGGCTGACGCGCAACTTTATGGACGTCTGGCGGGCTCCGTTATCTACGCCAATTCGAGTTTGCGCGCAGACCCAAGCGTTCTCAGCAAGAATCGGCGCGGACAATCCGGCTTATGGGGCTATGCCATTTCCGGCGATTTGCCGATCGTGCTGCTGCAGATTGGCGACCTGGCGAATATCGATCTGGTACGCCAGCTCGTGCAGGCCCACGCCTACTGGCGCCTGAAGGGACTCACCGTGGACCTGGTGATCTGGAATGAAGATCGCGCCGGATACCGCCAACTGCTGCAGGAACAAATCATGGGGCTGATCGCCGCGGGCGTCGAAGGCCACGTGATGGATAGACCCGGCGGAATCTTCGTGCGG
>JAENJD010000101.1 GCA_016844605.1 Steroidobacteraceae bacterium | reverse complement strand
TCGCTGTTGCCGGTGCCGCGGATATCCACCGCTGCGACCACATAGCCGCGCTGCACGAAATAGGAATACATCGGGTAATCGCGGCTTCGGCCCTCGTGCTTGCGATAGGGCAGGTACTCGAGCAGGACTGGAAATTTCGCGCCGGATGCACCGCCATCGGGCATGTAGAGATCTGCGGACAATCGCACACCATCCGGCAGCGTGATCCACGCTTCCTGCAGGCGGATGCCGTATTCGGGCGGCGAGGGCGCATGGGCCAGCGCCGGAGCGCTGCCGGCGATCCGGGCCAGCAGCCGGCGGATCAGCGCCGCATGCGCATTGATGCGACGCTCGAGCGGCAGTGCGGCGGCCGGTGTTTCAAAGACCAGCACGGTTTTCGCAGCGGGCCCGGGCTCTGCGCGGCCATTCACGATGACATCCTTGCTGCCGATCAATTCGTCGATGGAACTGTCGATGACAGGACCGATGATGCCCCCGACCACCGGTTCGCCGAATCGCGTCTCACCGTTCAACTTGAGCGGGACGCCGTTGTCGTTCAATACGCTGACTGCATCAATGGCCAGCGGGTCGGCACTACCGAGCGCGCCCTGCGAATAGACATAGCCCTGGTCGATCAGGTTGTCCTCGTGCAGGTCGATGCTGTAGAGCGG
The DNA here is from genome assembly GCA_016844605.1 of Steroidobacteraceae bacterium. Classification (GTDB taxonomy): domain Bacteria; phylum Pseudomonadota; class Gammaproteobacteria; order Steroidobacterales; family Steroidobacteraceae; genus SCUD01. Next base: position 4,801 of record JAENJD010000101.1, on the reverse strand, counting down.
CGGATAGTCGGCACTCATGCGTAGCACGAAGGCGGTGATGGCGTCCGCCTCGGGGCTCGAGGCCGCCGCGGCGCGCGGACTGCCGGGTTTCTCGGGGGCGGGCAGCAGATGCGATGAATCGCCGACGCTGTGCCCGTCAACGAGTTCCGAATAGATCGCGACATTCAGGTAGCGCCAATTGCGCGCATAGCCTTGTGGATTGAGGAGCGGCAGCAGGACCACGGGGCGCTGCCGGCCCAGTCTTGCGATGTCTTCGATGACGGCGGCAAGCGCGTTCGGTCCGGCCGGTTCCTCTCCGTGGATTCCCGCCAGGATCCAGACCGCGGGACCGCTTTGAGGCGAGCGTAGCGCGATGATCGGGAGCGCGGCGGTCGTGCCAGGAGGCGCGGAGTTCGCCAGGATTTCGAGCGTCCATCCGGAATCGAGCAGCTTGAGATAAGACTGGTAGAGGGCCTGGATCGGTTCGCGCCCGTCGGCAAATGTCGTCTGCTCGTCGGGCAGCCGGATTGCCGGCTCGCCGGCGCCGACCGGCATCGCCTGCAGTGCGAACAGGAAAAATGCAGTCGCCATGAGCCGCAGGGGATTTGCCAAGACGGCGCCTCTTGTTCTTGCCAGATGCTCGCCCGGATGGTGGCATTGAACCGCCGGTCTGTCACCTGCCCGGAAAAAACTAGCAAAAACATGATGATAGGTGTTACTAAATGATCGTTTGAAATACTGAATGCTCATTGAGTGGCTCGGTAGACCGGGCTAGAATGACGCCATGGCAGCCAATTTCGAAAGCCGTGCCGAACTCAGGCCGACGGGATCGAAGCTCGATCTGATCAATGCGACGGTCGCCGCGATCTCGCGTCATGGCCTGTCAGAAGTGACTTCCGCCAAAATCGCTCGCGCAGCGGGACATACCGCCGCGTCGATCAATTTTCATTTCGGCAGCAAGGAAGCGCTGCTGCTCGCGACGCTGTCCGAAGTGTCTGAGGAATTTGCGGATGTCATGACGACGATCCTCGAAGAGGCGGGCGGCGATGACCTGCGCGGTCTGCTCGGAATCATCGATGCGAGCCTCTCGCGGCGCCTCAGCGATTCGCAGAAGATCGCGGTGTGGTACGCGTTCCTCGCCGAATCGAATGCGCGCGCCGACTATCAGCGCATCTGCGGCGAGCGCGACCAGGCCTACAGCCGCACGGTGACGGGCTTGTGCAAGCGGCTGATCGCGGACCGGGCGGCTGCCAGCTGGCCCGATGCCGAGGCTGTTTCACTCGGACTCACCGGCCTGATCGACCAGCAGTGGCAGGGAATCCTGTTCGAGGGCGACAATTTCGATCGCGAAGCGGCCAGACGCCAGTGCCGCGCCTACCTGTGCAGCGTATTCCCGTGGCTTGCCGGGCGAATCGAGGCGACGGCGCAGGTCAGGGCGAGGCCTGCCGCGCCGGAGGCTGTGGTATCGGCAGATCGGTCGCTGCGTTACACGCTGCCCGCCTGGGTCTACCACAGCGAAGAGTTTCACGAACTCGAGAAAGAGCGGATTTTCCTGCCGTCATGGCAGGTGGTCTGCCATGTGAGCGAACTCCCGACCACCGGCGATTTCGTGTCGTTCGAATTTTTCGGCCAGCGCGGATTCGTCGTGCGCGACGACAGCGGCGCACTGCGCGCATTCCACAATGTGTGTTCACATCGCGCACATGCCGTTGTCAGCGGCGAGCGTGGCCGCTGCGGCAAGTTCCTGACCTGCATGTACCACGGCTGGACCTATCATCTCGACGGGCGCAATCGCAGCGTCAGCGCCCCGGACACATTTCCAAAATTCGATCGCTCGAAATTCGGCCTGAAGCCGATCGAGCTCGAGGTATTCATGGGCATGGTGTTTGTCCGGTTCCGCCCGGGCGAGGATTCCGTTACCGGGCGCATGGCGCCGCACCAGGCCGAACTTGCGCACTACCGGATGGACCAGATGGTTCCGCTGGACGAGCTCTGGACGCGTGAGCTCGAGATCGACTGGAAAAATGTCGTCGAAAATTACGTCGAGGACTATCACTTCCCGATCGGGCATCCGGGCCTGTCGGCGTTGATGGAGCCGCAGTACGACCGCGAGGTCCAGCCGGGCGGCACGATGCGCCTGAGTCATCGCATGCGCGCAACACCGCTGAAATCCTGGAGCGCGGAGCGCTATGCGCGATTCCTTCCGGTGATCGAGCATCTGCCCGAGGACATGCGCCGGCGCTGGACCTATTTGGGGCTGTTCCCGAATGTGTACTTTGACATCTATCCTGAGTGGCTGGATTTTTTCCAGATCCTGCCATTAGGACCCGGGCGCACGCTGATCCGCGCGCGATCCTACGGTTTCCCGGACGACCGGCGCGAAATGAAAGCGGCGCGATTCCTGTGTGCGCGCCTCAATGCGCGTGTCCAGGCGGAGGACGAGGTGCTCACGCGTTCGGTGCAGCGCGGCCTGTCGGCGGGCGCCTACACGCAGGGCATCCTGTCGGACAAGGAAATCGTACTGGCGGGATTCCAGGACTGGATCCGCGCAAGACTGCCGGTCACGCAACTCATCCAGGCGCCGGCCCGTGGATCGGTCGCGGCGCAGAACGCCGCACTGGCATTCTAGTCGCGCTCAGCCCGCGCGCAGGTACCACTCGTAGTCGCGATCCGTTATTTCGGCGTGGAAGCGATCGCATTCCTCGCGCCTGCACGACGCGTACAGTTGGTGATAGCGCTTGCCAAGGTAGCGGGGCAGTATCTGTCCCGCCTCGAATGCGGCGAGCGCAGCCTCCCAGCGCAGCGGCAATTCCGCCTTTTCCTCGATGACCGTGCCTGGCGCCACCATCGGTCCCGGGTCGCAGCGATTCGTGATGCCATGGTGGATGCCGGCCAGGATCGCTGCCATCACAAGATAGGGATTGCCGTCCGCGCCGCCGGGCCGGTGCTCGATGCGTGTGTCCTGCGGCGCCGACAGAGGGATGCGTAGCGCCACGCCGCGATGATTGACGCCCCAGTTCGGCGCGAGCGGTACGAACAACCCGGGCCGGAAGCGGCGATACGAATTCGCCGTCGGTGCAAAGATCGCCATGGATTCGCCCATCGCCGCCGCGAGGCCGCCGATGGCGTGGCGCAGCGTTTCGGAGAAGGACTCCTTCGGGCCCGAGCCGGCAAATACGTTGCGGCCGGCCTTGTCGACGAGACTCACGTGCACGTGCAGGCTGCAGCCGGCTGATTCCGCGAAGGGCTTCGCCATGAAGCTTGCGCCGAGGCCATGACGCCGCGCGACGGCTTTCACGGCGCGCTTCAGCAGGACGGCGTGATCGCAGGCGAGTTCGGCGCTTGCCACATGATGAAGATTGACCTCGAACTGGCCGGGCGAGAATTCCTTGAGCGTCGCGCCGGCGGGAATGTTCTGCGCTTTGCAGACGGCGTAGAGCTCAGCGAGGAACGGGTCGACATCCTCGACGTCCTCCATGCTGCCGTACTGCGGCCCGTCCTGCAGGCGGCGCGTGCCCGGAATGCGCCCGACCTTCGGCATCGGGCGATCGCCCTCCGGTTCGAGCAGGTAGAACTCGAGTTCGGTCGCGGCGACGGCAGTCAGGCCCATGTCCTGCAGCGGACGCGCAGCATTGCGCAGCACCTGGCGTGGATCGGCAAAGAATGGCTTGCCATCGGCACCCGCCATCGCCAGCAGCACCTGCGCGGTCGGCACCTGCGCCCAGGGGACCGGCACGAGCGAACCCGGCACCGCGGTCGAAATCACATCGGGATCGCCGTCGCGGCCGCCATTGTCGATGCGCTCGAAGGTCTGGCCCTTTGCGTCCAGCAGCACGGTTGCGCCGCAGAAATTCAGGCCCGAGCCAAATGGTTTTGCGAATTCGTCGCGCACCACGCGCTTGCCGCGCAGGATGCCGAGCATGTCCGGCTGCAGCAATTCGAGCAACTGCGTGTCCGGATGCTGTTCGAGATAAATCTGCAGTTCACCCGACGGGCTGTCCTTCTGCCTGCTCATGATGCCTTCCCCGATTTTGTCTGTGCGGCGCGGGCGCTGCGCCAGGCGACGGCAGCCTTCGCGCCTTCTTTCCTGAGGATCGCATTGAACTCCCGCGACTCCGCAGTTTCCGATGTCTCGATCATGACGTCCGTCTCGAGCGCCTGCGCAAGCGCCGCGCGCAGGCCGGCCACATCGAGACTGCGGTTGATCGCCTGCTTGGTGAGCCGGACCGCGAGCGCGTCGTTAGCCGCGATGCGACGGCCGAGCGCGAGCGTCTCCTCGAAGAGTTCCGCGGCCGGCACTACACGGTTGACGAGACCCATGTCGCGCACTTCCTGGGCACTCACGCGGTCGTCGCCCGACAGCAGCAAGTAGCGCGCCTGCTTCGGACCCGCGAGCCAGGGCATCAGCATCGTGACGATGCCACTGCCAAAGCGGACCTCGGGCATGCCGAAGCGGCAGTCATCCGACGCGAGCGTCAGGTCGCAGGCGACGGCGAGTTCCATCGCGCTGCCGAGGCAATAGCCGTGCGCCGCCGCGATGGTCACTTTCGGGCAATCCCAGAATCGCATGATGATGCGGAAGTCGTTCTCGAGCGCGCGGCGCACGTCGGCCGGATCGGGCCGGCCGTCGCTGACACCCATGTCGAGGTCAAATCCGGCCGAAAACGCGCGCCCGGCGCCGACGACGACGATAACGCGCACCGCATCATCGGCCTCGGCCGCATCGAGCGCGCGGTCGAGCGCCTCGATCATCGGGCGGTTGATCGCGTTCAGCTTGTCGGGCCGGTTCAGCGTCAGTACGGCAAGCCCGTCGCGGTGTTCG
>JAENJD010000100.1 GCA_016844605.1 Steroidobacteraceae bacterium | reverse complement strand
CGCCATCATGCACGGTGTCCTGAGGGAATTCCTGCAGCGTGGCTCCGAACTCACCGGTCCGCTGCGCTCGACGATCATCAGGCTGGAAGGTCCGGCGCGATTTTCCGGCGAGCCGCTCACGGCGCTCTATTTCGGTAGCGGCCAGAATCTCGGTTTTCTCGAACAGCTGTTTTTTGAATCCCCGCAGCGCGCGACGCTGGCAAGCGTCGGCAATCCGCTGCGATTGCGGATCGGCGAGAAGAGTCGCGCGTTCCAGGCCGACCTATTGTTGGGCGATCTCCCTCCGTTGTGGCGGGCCCTGCTGCCGAATGACGCGGCCCTGCGATTGCCGGCATGGCTCAGCCAGGTTGTCGACCTGCCCGAATCCGGTGCACTGCTTCCCCGCAAGCTCGAGCGCGAAGTCGGCCGCCATTGTCGTCAGCGGGGCTATCGGGTCGAGTTTTCAGGCGATGAAGGCGATGCGCGGCACTTCTACCGCGAGCTCTACGCACCATACCTGCGTTCGCGATTCGGCCTGGACGCGGTCGTCATACCCGAGGCGCGCATGATTGCGCAGCTTCGTGGCAAGATCCTTGCAAAGCTCTACCAGGACGATCGCTGGTTGCTCGGTCTCGCGCTGGCGCATGAAAGGAAGGTCATGCGCTTTGGCTGGTTTGGCTCCGCCCGGAACCCGCTGCCGGTCGGGGCCAGCGAAACGCTCGACTGGCTGTGTATCCAGCATGCGCGGGACTCGGGCGCGCGGCAAGTCGTCATGGGCAGCTCCAGGCCATGTCTCAGTGACGGTATCGTGCGCTACAAACTCAAGTTCGGAGCCCGCTTCGCCGCCACGCGGCTGCCTCCCGCGCAGCTCGCCATCTGTCTACGCACGGATCAGCCGGCAGTGTTCGAATGCCTGCAGCGGCAACCTCTGATCCGGGTGCAACGGGGTCTGACGCACGTCTATCGCATCGAACAGGCGGCGCAAGGAGCACGGATCGTGCTGCAACCGCTCAACGCGGATTCCGGCTGAGTCATGGCAACCTCCCGCACCTGGATCCGTAACGTCGCCAGCGGCTACCTGGACAACGCCGTGGGCGCGCTGATATTCATTTTCCTGACGCCATTGATCGTGCGTCATGTCGGCGTGGACGGTTACGCGGTCTGGGTCCTGTGCCACCTGGTCGGCTATTACCTCGAACTCGCGGACCTTGGGCTGGGCGAGGCGCAAGTGCGATTCCACGCACGCTACGCCGCGCGCGGCCGCATGTCTGCGCTGCAGGATCTGACCGCGAGCATCATGAGTGCGCTGACTATCGGCGGAATAATCGCCGCGCTCGCCGGCATTGCACTTGCCTTAAGCCCCTATGTCGGCTGGCTGCAGGTGCCCGCAGGAATTGAATTCGATCTCCGCGCCGTGCTTGTGATCGTCGCATTGCAGGTGCTCGTCGGCGTTCCCGGCCGGGCCCTGGACAACATCTACGAAGGTGCGGAGCGCTTTGATCTTCAAAACACACGCTCGATCGCGATTCAGGTTCTCGCTGCCGCGGCCCAGGTGACGCTGCTGACACTCGGCTACGGCGTACTGGCGCTTGCGATAGTCGAGTTGGGCGCGCTGTGCCTGACGCTTCTGATCGATCTATACGTCGTCAACCGGATATTGCCGGGGCTGCTGACGGTTCCTGCCAAGTTTCATCGCCGCATCTGGCGGCGGATTCGTCATTTCTCGATCTGGTCGTCGATCGATGACCTCGTGGACGCCGCCACGTCGTATATCGACGAGTTCCTGCTCGTGGCGCTGCTGCCATTTGCACAGTTGACGCCTTACGCGCTCGCCGGGTCGGCAGCGGGCGTGCTTGTGGCTGCGACCCAGCCGATCACCGACACGATTCTGCCGGCCGCGACGAATCTGCACGCGCGGCGGCGCAAGGAAGAACTGGTGAATCTGCTGCTGAGAGGCACGCGAACTGTCGTCGCAATCGCGGCGCCGCTGGCGATTTTCCTGTGCTTCTTTGGCGCTCCGCTCCTGCATGCCTGGGTGCCGGAAAGCGCAGCGTTCGCCTCGGCGCCGCTGACGACGCTGCTGACGCTGAGCGCCCTCGTGTCGGTTTTTCTGTGGCCTTCGTCGATCGTGCTGACGGCCGTGGGGCGGATCCGGCAACTGGTGATGCTATTGCTGATCGAAATCGCCCTGGACATAGCCTTGATCCTGACCTTGTCGCCGCGTTACGGTCTGACCGGCATTGCGGCTGCGGGCCTGATTTCGAATGCTGCAATCGGCTTGATGATCGAGATGCCGTTGATCGCGCGTGTCGTCGGCCTCGGGACGGCGGAGTTGCTTCGCGCCACGCTGTTCCGGCTGACCCTTGCAAGCCTGCCGGTGATCGCCTGTGCATTCTGGATCGCGACCCGGCTGCCCGTAACCGGCTGGCTCGGGCTGGCCGGTGCGGCAGCCGCGATCACCATCACCTATCTCGCCGGCCTGCTCACAGTTGGCGTTACCCGCGAGGAACGCGCCCAGTTGCGGCTGTGGGCTTCCGCGCTTCCTCGCGGCCGCCGGCGTCGCCGTTGGCCACCTCGCCCACCGAAAGCATGACGATGCCCGCACCGTATCGCATGGAGTGGCTGCTGCCGATACATGCGCTGAAAGCGGCGCTGCTTGCCGCGCGCCATGGTGGCCCGGGCGCGAGCATCTCGATTTCCGCGCTGCGTCGCCGTTTGAAAGCCAACGAGAAGTCAGGAGTCAACCTCAGCATCGGCTTGTTTCGCGCCGATCGCCTGGTGGGTTTCCTGCTGGCGCAGGTCGAAACAGGCGGAGCCTCCGCCGACGGGACCCTGATCAAGGAAAGATTCGTTTCGATCAATGATCTTCGCGTACGAACATCGGAACGCGACGCCGCGCGAAAATTGCTGGCGCGATTCGCCACAATGCTTCTTGAACGCGATGACCTGCGTCCCTTGCCGATCCGCGCACGTCTGCCCGTCGGACGTACATCGCAAGCCGAACGATTCGAGGCTGAACTGCTTGCCGCGGGCTTCAGGGTCACAACGCGACGAGCGGCCGAATCTGCGGTGTTGGCCGAACTGGCGCTTTCGCTGGATGTGACACCGCCAGCCCCGGATGTGCGCCCGATCCTGTCCATGCTCAAGGACACCGAGCAGTGGCACCACGACGGGCACAAGATTGTCATCGGCGTGATCGACGACATGTCCGGCTGGCGCCAGCTCGAGCCGTACTGGAACGCACTGGCACAGCAGACGCCCGGTGCCAAAGTGTTCCAGACCTACGAGTACCTGCATGAGTGGTGGGTGCATCTGGGCTGGTCCGCGCAGCTGTACATCATCGTGGCGCTTCGCGACGGTGTTCCGGCCGCGATCGCTCCGATGCAGATCGATGCCAGCCAGTGGCTGCGCCGCGAGCAACCGTGCCTGAAGTACCTTGGCGAGCCCCCGGAAAGTGACCGCCCGACCGTGCTCGTGGCGCCAGCCGACGCACCGCTCGTGGACCGCATTGCGGACTACATCGTAAAGAGATCCCAGGTCTGGGAGCGCATGTCGCTCGACGAACAATCGTCCGACGGCCATTTATTCCTCAGCCTGGTTCCCCGTCTGCGCGAAGCAGGGTTTCATGTGTCCTGCGTGGAAGGCCCCGCCGACCCCATTGTTGAAATCCAGGGCGGGTGGAACGGCTATCTCGCGTCACGGACTCGCGGAGTCCGCAAGAATTTCAAGCGCCGGGCCAAACAATTGCAGGAATTGGGAGCGGTTCTCCTCGAGGCATCTCACGAATCCAGTGCGGGCGCCGCTCTCGAGCGCTATCTCGAAGTGGAAGCTGCGAGCTGGAAAGGCCGTCTTACGATCGTAGGCGTGTCGCAATCGGCAGCCCACCTGAGTTTCTATCGTGAGTTGGCACGCGGCTGGGCCGCGCCACTGGGGATGCGGTTTCGTTTCCTCACGGTTGATGGTCACACTATCGCGGCAACTTTCGGTTTGTGCTGGCAGCGAACGCTCTACTCGTGTCACGTCACGCACGATGACCAATATGCGATGCATTCGCCCGGCGTCGTACTGACCGCGCTTGAACTCGAAGAAGCCTTCAATCAGCAGGATGTCGCAGTGATCGACTTCCTGAGCGGCGTCCTGCACAACAAGGGCAGTTGGGCCACAGCCACGCTTCCATGTTTCAACGTCCACGTTGACCGCGACGATTGGCGCGGCCGGCATTTCCAGCGCTACCACTACCGGTTCAAGCCACTCATCAAACATGCGCTTGAGCGTCTGCGGCTGCTCGAACGCTATCGGGAACTGCGGGATTGGTTCGACAACTGGCGCGCGCGGCGGGACTGACAACCACGGGTTGACAATCAATCAGCTGCCGGTCGCCTCCATCAGTTTGGCCTCGTCGAGGAGCAGATACTCGCGGAACTCGCCGCGCATGCAGTGGTTCGAGCTCGCTGAGGAGCCGTAACCGCCCACATTCAGCAAGGCGAGCAGATCGCCCTCGGCCAGTGCCGGCAGCTCCACGTCCTCTGCCAGCAGGTCGATCGCCTCATTGATGTTGCCCGCGATGGTCACGCGCACGAGCGGAGCTCCTGCGGCCCGGCCGAGCGGAGCGACGATGAACGGCGTGTGGTAGTAGGCGGCAAGATTCTGGATGTTGAAGCCCGCGTCGATGCCGACGAAGCGCGTGCCCGCCTTGTCCTCCACCGTGTTGACGCGCACGAGCAGCACGCCTGCGTCCTTCATCAGATAGTCGCCGGGCTCCACCTGGACGCGCAGGCCGCGGCGCACCACGTGACGCGCGACGATTGCCGCCCAACGCTCGAGGTCGATGGAAATTTCCGTCTCGGCGAGCCGTACGCCGAGGCCGCCGCCAATATTCAGCGTGCGGATCTCCGGATGGGCGTCGAGCAGCGCGCCGACCCGCTCCAGTACCTGGTCTAGCACCTCGACTGCATTGCCGATATAGCCGCTGCCGAAGTGGAAGTGCATCGTTTCCACGCGCATTCCCGCAGCGTGCGCCACGGCTATCGCTTCCTCGAATCGATCGCGATAAATGCCGAATTTGGTCGCCTTCTCGCCAGCGTAGCGCATCATGTCGTTGTAACCCGCGCCCAGCTCGGGGTTGACGCGGATGCCGATGCGCCGTCCGGGACAGCGTTGGCCCAGCCGGCGGATCGTGGAGAGCGAGTCGCAATTGATGTGCACGCCGGGATGGCGTTGCAGGCAGTCGAGGTCGCTCTCCGACACGGATGTTCCCGTGTAGGAGATCTCGGCCTCCTCGAAGCCGACCTCGCGCGCATAGCGGAGCTCGGCAGGGGAGCAAGCGTCAATGCCGCAGCGCCCGAGCAGCTTGAGATAGGTGACGAGCGGCGCATAGCGATTCGCCTTGATCGCAAAGAAGGCATCGTGCTCGACGCCGTGTGACGCAAGCGCAGTGCGCAGCCGCATCAGGTTGTCGCGAACGCGCGCCGCGCAATAGACG
>JAENJD010000099.1:8153-11175 GCA_016844605.1 Steroidobacteraceae bacterium | reverse complement strand
TCTCGAAGCCATGGGACTTGCGGCGCGCGCGCGCGCGCAGCATCGAGGCTACCAGCGCGAGCACGACTACACTTGCGAGCACATAGCCAGCGCCTGCGGGCAGGTAGTACGTGGTCAGCAGCGAATACAGATTCTGGTTGCCGCCCTCCACCACGGGCACGGTCTGGTTCTGGATCGTGAGCCAGTGCAGGCCGCGGAACACCAGCAGCCCGCCCAAGGTCATTATGAAGGCCGGAATTCGTTCGATCGCGATCAGCGCGCCCATGCCTGCCCATACCACGACCGCCCCAATGGCAGCGATCAGGAGCGCGACCGGCGCCGGCACGTCGAGCCAGAACACGAGCACGGCCGCGACCGCACCCGCAAGCCCCACGCCGCTGCCAGCCGACAGGTCGATCTGGCCCGGCAGCAGCACGATCAGCATGCCGAGCGCAAGAATCGCGGTCACAGCGAGCTCGACCGACAGCAGCGACAGGTTGCGCGGCGAGAGGAATACCGGTTCCTGCCAGGCGAAGAACGCCCAGATCGCGACCAGGGCGATCACCATCGACAGCTCGCGGGTGGCGAACTTTTTCAACTCATGCAGCCCGGCCGATTCGGCCCATCGCCGCTGCGAGCAGTCGTTCCTGGGTCGCTTCGGCGCGCGCGAACACGCCACTGATCCGGCCCTCGCAAAGCATCACGATGCGATCGCTCATGCCGATGAGTTCCCCGAGTTCGCTCGACACCAGCACGATGGCCTTGCCGTCGCCAGTCAGGCGGTTGATGAGTTCGTAAACCTCGAGTTTCGCGCCGACGTCGATCCCCCGCGTCGGCTCGTCGAGCAACAGCACCTTGGGCAAGGTCATCAATACCTTGCCGAGGACGACCTTTTGCTGGTTGCCGCCCGACAGCGTGGCGACCGGCTGGTCGAGCGTGTGCGCCTTGATGCAAAGATCCGCAACGGCGGCTTTCGTCTGCACGATCTCGCCGTCGGCATCGAGGAAAGGTCCACGGCGCAATCTTGCCAGCGAGGACAGCGAGATGTTGAAGGCCAGGCCCTGCGGGAGCACGAGGCCGAAGCGCTTGCGGTCCTCCGACACGAGCACGAGCCCGTCGCGCAATGCCCCGCGTGGCCCATGCGCGACAAGGGTCTCACCGTCGAGCTCCACGGTACCGCTGGTGCGGGCACCCCAGAGTCCGATCAGATGCAGGAGTAGTTCCGTGCGCCCGGCACCCATCAGGCCGCCGATGCCGAGCACTTCGCCCGCCCTCACCTCGAAGCCAATGTCCCGCAGCAGCGGTGGCGACACCTTCGTCGCCGCCACGCCGAGCCCGCGGACGGCGAGCAGCGTTTTGCCCGGCGTGGACTGTCGGCGTGGAAAGAAGTCCTCGATCCGCCGGCCAACCATCAGCCGGATCACCTCATCGACACACGTGGAGCGGGCGTCCAGCGTGCCTTGCGCAGCGCCGTCGCGCAGCACGGTAATCCGGTCCGCAATGGCGAATACCTCGTCCAGTTTGTGCGAGATGTAGATGCAGGCCGTGCCGCGCAGGCGCAGTTCGCGGATCAGGCCCAGCAGCGCATCAATTTCGTGCTGCGCGAGCGCCGCCGTCGGTTCGTCCAGCACCAGGACGCGCGGCTTGCGCGCGATCGCGCGCGCGATCTCGACGAGTTGTTGCTGGCCGACACCCAGATCCGCGACGCGGGTTGCCGGGTCGAGACGCATTCCGCACTCCGCGAGAGTCGTGGCCGCGCGCGCATACACCTGGTCCCAGTCGATCAACCCGTGGCGGCGTGGCAGCGCGCCGAGGAACAGATTCTCGCCGACGGACATCTCGGGGAACAGTGCGAGCTCCTGATGGATGATGGCGATGCCTGCACGCTCGGCGTCGCGCGTCGAGCGGAAGCATGCCAATTTATCGTCGATTCGCACCTCGCCTTCGTAGCTACCATGGACGTGCACGCCGGCAAGCAGCTTGATCAGCGTCGACTTGCCCGCGCCGTTCTCGCCGCAGAGCGCGTGCACTTCGCCCGCGCGCAGCTCGAAGCTCACGCCATCGAGCGCGGTGACGCCGCCAAAGCGCTTGACGATGTCGCGGGCCGACAGAATGACGTCGCCGCTCACGGGCGCGGCGGCCGCGCCGATTCGGGAATGCCGCGGTAGACCTCGTCGTAGGTGGCAAGCCCGTCGCGGACGACGGTATCGATGATGTTGTCCTGCGTGACGGTGACCACGTCATAGAGCACGGCAGGCACGTCGGTCTGGCCGTTGTTCACCGCCTCGCGTGCCACCACGACGCGGCCTTCGGCGAGGCGCGTTGCAAGCTCCGCGGCGCCTTGTGCAAGCGTGCGCAGCGGCTTGTAGATGGTCATCGCCTGCGTCCCGGCAGCGATGCGTTGCAGCGCGACGATCTCGGCATCCATTCCCGTCACCAGCACCTTGCCCGCCAGGCCCTCTTCGCTGAGTGCCTGGATTGCGCCACCCGCAGTGCCGTCGTTGCTCGCCAGTACGGCGTCAATGTCCGCGCCGTTCGCGGTGATTGCAGCATTGACGATGCGCTTCGCGTTTTCGGGCTTCCAGTCCTCGGCCCAGTCCTCGTGTAGGACTTCGATGTCGCCGTGTGCGATCAAGGGCTGGAGCACGAGATCCTGGCCCTGTTTGAACTGCGCCGCATTGTTGTCCGTCTTGGCGCCGTAGATACGGACGATCCTGCCCCTGCCCGGTGTTGGCAGGTGCTCGACCAGATAACGCGCTTGCAGTTCGCCGACGTGCACGTTGTCGAAACTCACGTACAGGTCCGGATCGCTGTCGCGGATGATACGGTCGTAGGCAATGACCGGGATGCCGGCTTCGTGCGCCATGGCAACCGCCTTCGCCATGGCCGTGCCGTCGTGCGGAACCACGACCAGCACATCTACCCGGTTCGTGATCAGCTTTTCGACATCGCTGATCTGCACCGTGTCGTCGCTGTTCGCGGCGAGGACGAGCACGCGCGCCCCGAGCTCACCGGCACGCTTGACGAACATGTCCCGGTCCGC
>JAENJD010000099.1:0-8128 GCA_016844605.1 Steroidobacteraceae bacterium | reverse complement strand
TGCCAGCGCGCTTCCTTCAGCGTGTCGAGCGACAAGCCGATCGTGATGCCGTGCTTGCGCGGGCTGGCGGCGTCGAGTCCACCCTTTGCGAGAGTCAGACCGATGAGGACGCTGACGATCAGCGAGACGACCACCAGTGGAATGCGGATGTTCACCAGGCACCTCGGCGCAGCAGTCTAGCAATGAAGCCGGACCGGATCAGTCGCGGCCCTTAATGCATACGTATTCAGGGGCTTGAAGGGCCCAGCCCTGGATGATTCACTGTCGTGCATGCCGGGAGGTGCCTTGCCCATGACGAAATGGCTGCTGTCAGCCGCACTGTCGCTGCTCGTCGCAAACGTGAGCGCGGCGAACGGCATCGAGCATCTGGAGCCCTCCTTCTGGTGGGTCGGCATGAAGGACAATCGCCTGCAATTGATGGTGCATGGCGAGCGGATCGCCGAGCTGGAGCCGGCGCTCGAATTTCCCGGTGTCTCGATCGACGGCGTCATCCGAACCGACAACCCGAACTACCTGTTCATCGACCTGACGCTCGCGGAAAGCACGCGCCCTGGCCGGTTTCGCATCGATTTCCGCCGCGACAGCGTGGCGGTGCTGAGCCACGACTACGAGCTTCTCGCACGCGAGCCCGGCTCTGCCGCCAGGACTGGCTTCGGCTCCGCCGATGTGATCTACCTGGTCACGCCCGACCGCTTCGCGAACGGCGATCCGGGCAACGACGGCATCGCGGGCTACCGACAGGTCCCGAATCGTCGCGACCCGAACGGCAGGCACGGCGGCGACCTGCAGGGCGTGCTCGATCACCTGGATTACATCGCCGACATGGGATTCACGCAACTCTGGCTGAATCCTGTGCTCCAGAACGACCAGCCGCGCGGGTCCTACCACGGCTATGCGATCACCGACTACTACCAGGTGGATGCGCGCTTCGGCGACAACGCGCTTTATCGCTCGCTGTCACGCGCGGCGCGCGCGAAAGACATCGGACTGATCATGGACGTGGTCCTGAATCACTGCGGCTCGGAACATTGGTGGATGCGCGACCTGCCGGCAAAGGACTGGATCAATCAAGGCGGCCAATTCGTCGGCACCAGCCACAATCGCGAAAGCCTGCAGGATCCGCACGCCGCCGCCGCGGACCGGGATGACATGAGTGACGGCTGGTTCGTTCCGACCATGCCGGATCTCAACCAGAGAAACCCGCTACTGGCGACTTACCTGATCCAGAACAGCCTCTGGTGGATCGAGTACGCCGGCCTTTCCGGCCTGCGCGTCGATACCTGGCCCTACTCCGACAAGGCCTTCCTCACCGAGTGGGCGCGACGCGTGATGGAGGAGCATCCGGCAATCAACATCGTCGGCGAGGAATGGAGCACGGACGCCGCCATTGTGTCCTACTGGCAGCGTGGGAAGTCTCGCGCCGACGGCTATGCATCGCATCTGCCGAGCCTCATGGACTTCCCGCTGCAGGACGCCGCCGCCCGTGCCTTCGTCGAAGAAGACAGCAGGACGACGGGCCTGATCAGCGCGGATCTGTACAAGATGGCGATCGCATTCTTCCTGACCACCCGCGGCATCCCGCAGTTGTTCTACGGTGACGAGATCCTGATGGCGAACCCGGGCACGGACGCGCATGGCGTGATCCGCAGTGACTTTCCCGGCGGCTGGGCTGGAGACATCGCGAACGGCTTTGCCGGCACAGGACTCACGGCACAACAGCGCGAAGCGCAGGTGTTCACGCGAAAGCTCCTGAACTGGCGCAAGAATGCGACAGCGATTCATCGTGGCAAGCTGACGCAGTACGCGCCGCAGGACGGCGTTTACGTGTATTTCCGCCATACCGACCAGCTGAAGGTCATGGTCGTCATCAACAAGTCCGCGGATGCCCAGCGCCACGTTCTCGAACAGGGGATCAGGGTGGCGGGCCGCAGCGTCACGGTCCTGGACTTGCAGGGCGATGGCCCGATTCCGAGCGGCGTCACTGGCCAGCTGATCCGGCACGAAAAATTCGCCTCGCGTTACGTCGACCCGCGCAATGTGGACGTCTGGCTGCCCCCGGACTACGGCCAGGATAATTCACGGCGTCTCCCCGTCATCTACATGCATGACGGGCAGAACCTGTTCGACCCGGCACTTTCCTATATCGGCGTCGACTGGGGCATCGATGAGGCGATGACGCGACTGATCCGCGAGGGCGAAGTCCGCGAGGCGATCGTCGTCGGCATCTGGAATACGCGGAAGCGCGCTGCCGAATATGTGCCGCAGAAGGCGCTCACCGAAGCAACGCCAGCCGCCAGCTTGCCGGGCGTGCAGGAGCTGATCCGGCTGCCACTCGTGTCGGACGATTACCTGCGATTTCTCGTGGAAGAGCTGAAGCCGTTCATCGATTCCACATATCGCACGCTGCCTCTATCTATGCGCTGACCGAGTATCCGGAAGTCTTTGGCGGAGCCGGTGGCGTGTCGACGCATTGGCCCCTGGGCGACGGCGTCGTGATCGACTACCTGGAGAAGCACCTGCCGGCTCCGCCGGGGCATCGCTTTTACTTCGACTTCGGCACGGCGACCCTCGATGCCGGCTACGAGCCGTACCAGCGGCGCGTCGATGCGCTGATGCGTCGATCCGGTTATCGGGAAGGCGTGGACTGGATCGATCCGGTTATCGCGAAGACGTGGACTGGATGACGCGCAAGTACGACGGCGCGGAACACTCGGAGCTGGCCTGGCGCGCGCGCGTCGACGTGCCGCTAAAGTTCCTGCTGGGCCGCTGACCCGCATCCGGCCCCGGCGCCCGCAAAGAAAAAGCCCCTTGCCGGCCGCACCGGCAAGGGGCTGTAAATCAGGCGCGGACGCCGCTTAGCGCCTAAAGTTGATGCCGAGCAGGAACTGTCGGCCGTATTCCTGATAATCCTGCTGGCGCGCCTCGATCACGGAGTAGGCAATGTAGGGCTCGTTCGTCAGGTTGTTGACCTGGAACAGGATCGACAGCCCTTCGAGCCGGCCGGACTCGAAGGCGTAGCCGATTTGCGCGTCGGTGATCTGGTCGCCCTTCACGTACTTGAACGCACGATCGTTCGCGAAATTCGTGACCTCGCCGATGTATTTCGAGCGCGCACGGGTCGCGACGCGCGCCGAGAAGCCGCTCTTCTCGTAGTAGACGGTCGCATTCCAGACGGACTTGGAAAGGCCCGGCAGCGGTATCGTGCCCAGGTTGTTGCCAGTCAGGAAGTTGTTGCCCGGCGGATCCTGAATCTTGATGCCGCTTTCCGTTAGCGAAATACTCAGGATCGCGCCGAAGCCTTCAATCGCATCGGCGAACATATCGCCCGGCAGCGACACCGAAAACTCGATGCCCCTGAGGTCGCCACCGCTGCCGTTGACCGGGCTCGTGAACGAGCCGATCGTCTGCGGCGTCACGCCCGGCGGAAAATAGCCCGGCGGAAACGTCGGGGTTGGGAATACCGAGAAGTCGAATGACTGGTCCGTCTGGTTGTAGATATAGCTCTTCAGATCCTTGTAGAAGGCTGCGATCGATACGTACCCCTTGCTGCCCTCGAAATATTTCTCATACGACAGGTCGAACGCATCGGCACGCCACGGATCGAGTCGCGGATTGCCACCGCTGCCGCCCGGTCTGCCATCGGTCGCGTTATAGCCGACCTCGCTCGACGCCTTGAGCTGATCCATGCGGGCCCGCGCCATTTCACGCGCGATGCCGACGCGGATTGCCTGCTGGTCAGGCAACAGGAACGCGAGGTTGATCGCTGGCAACACGTCATCGTAGGTCTTGCCTTCGCTAAACGGCACCACAAGGTTGTTGACCTGGTCCTTGGAGAAAGCGTCGGAACTCTGGTCGGTCTGCACGAACTGCAGGCCCAGGTTGCCCTTGAGCGTGACGTTTTCGGACAGCTCGCGATCGAGGCCGCCCCGCAGGTACGCCGTCGTGACCTTTTCCTCCACGGACCAGTTCTTGCCAATCAGGTAGTCAAAGCCTGGCGTGGTCGGGGTCCCATAGACAATAGGCTGGAAGTACGCGTCCAGCACGCCCTGAACGTCCCAAGCAAGCGCGTTGCCCGCATCCGCATACGACAGGTCGGTCGGGCTGAGCAGGAATTCTGAACCGACCACGAAGCGCGCGTTACCAATGGTGTTGAGGGGGCCCTCGGGCTGCAGCTTATCTTTGGTGCGATCCGAATAGTTCACGCCGGCCGCCACGCTAGCGAACCAGCCGCCGTCCAGGGAGCGCTCCACGTCGATACGTCCGGAATTCAACTCGTCCTCAACGTGCGGAATCTTGCTGTAGCCCGAGCCGTAGATGGTCGGGCCGACCAGCACCTGCGTCGGGTCAGAATAGTCGAGGTCGAATGACAGCGACGGCATCGAGCCGTTCCGCAGCTGCCACACGCCCGTATCGCCGATGTTGAACGTCGGATTGGCGACGGCACGCGGCGGATACTGCGCGTTGATCTCGTACTGCCGTTCGTCGCGGGTGGCCTTTGAGTAGCTGAGGTCGGCCACCACGGTCCATTCATCCATCGAGAACTTATTGTTCCAGCCAGCAGAGAATATCTCGTCCTGCGTCTTGAACTGGAAATTGCGTGCCAGCGGCACGCGAAAGGTCAGGTCACCTCCGACCACCGTGTTGTCGACGATCACGGGGTTATCGAAGCCCACGATCGTGCCGGGCGGAAGCGCCGCGTCGCAACACGGTGAGGGTCCTGATCCGATCGGGTAATTGCCGAAGTTGACCTCGAGGCTGCGCGCGTTGTCCACTTGGTCACGCTGGGTGTAGTACAGGTCGAGAATGGTGCTGTATCTGTCGTTCGGCCTGAACTCCAGCACAGCCATGGCGCCGTCACGCACGTTCGTGCCCATGTCGGTGCGAACCTTCATGCCGTTCGTGACATATACGCCGAGCGGCAGCTGCGGGTGGTAGTTGAAACCGTCCACGGCCGGATCGTTCGGGTGCCACGGCTCATAGGTGCCGGCGCCGCGGGTCGCGAGCGGTGAATCGAGCCGCGCGACGCCAAAGGCGATGCCGAGCGTGCCGTCCAGGAATTGGTCGATGTAGGAGAAACTCGTGCGGTAGCCCTTATCGTCCGAGTCTGCGCCGAGATTGTCATTCGAATTCTGCTCGCCACGGATATTGAATGCCATCGCGCGGCGGCCATACTGCAGTGGTCGAATCGTACGCAGGTCGATGGTGCCGGCGAGGCCCTGGCCGACGAGCTGTGCATCCGGTGTCTTGTAGACGACCACTGAGCTCAAGAGCTCAGAGGGATACTGGTCGAACTCGATACTGCGGTTGTCGCCGGTGCTGACCTGCTCGCGGCCGTTCATCAATGCGGTGGTGAAACCGGGGTCGGTGCCGCGCAGGCTGATCGCGGATGCACGACCCTCGGCGCGCTGGGAGGTGAGGCCCGGCAGACGCGAGATGGACTCGGCAATGCTGGTGTCCGGCAGCTTGCCGATGTCCTCGGCGGAAACCGCCTCGACGATGCTGCCTGAATCGCGCTTGACCGCGATCGCGTTCTCGATGCCGGCACGAATGCCGGTAACGACAACCTCGCCGAGCACGGTTGACCCTGCGGGCTGATCCTGGGCGGCGGCGCTCGCCGATGCTGCCAGAGCCGCGGTGATCGCGATGGACAGGACCCAGCGACGGCTGAGACCTGAGGTGGCGACTTCAAGACTTGTAAGGACGGCATTCGTCCGATGCTGCGACTTGCCCATGGTTTCCCCCTGGAAGAACGCGGATCTCGACCTCGAACGATGTTAGGGAGCGCCCGTTGTGGCCGCAATACACTGCATACGTATACATGCGGCCGTACGGGATAATGGCCGCATATGCACCGCCTCCGTTTGTGGTTTTTGCTCACTCTGGCCTGGGTACTGTGCGGCACCGCCGGCGCGGAACCCGTTGCCGGCGTTTCGTCGCCGGGCGGTACGTTGACGGTGACTGTGTCACTCAACGACGAAGGTCGGCCCGGCTATGCAATCGTCCGCCGCGGCAGGCCCGTGATCGCGGAGTCCCGGCTCGGCTTTCTGCTGACCGATGCGCCGAAGCTCGAACGCAATTTCGAGCTGACCGACAGCAGCACCCGCAGCGTCGACGAGACCTGGGAGCAGCCCTGGGGCGAGCGCCGTTATGTCCGCAACAAATTCAATGAGTTGCGGGTGCGCCTCCGGGAAAAGTCGGCGCTGCACCGCCGCCTCGAAATCGTTTTCCGCGTTTACGACGACGGCGTGGGCTTCCGCTACGAATTCCCGGATCAGTCGCAACTCAAGCAGGTGAACATCGCAGACGAGTTGACGGAGTTCGCCGTGGTCGAGCCAGCGACGGCCTGGTGGATTCCCGCAGGTGAGTGGAACCGCTACGAGTACCTCTATAACCGGACGCCGCTTGCCGAGGTGGGACAGGCCCATACGCCGCTGACGATGCGGTCGGCGGACGGCCTGCATGTCGCGATACACGAAGCCGCGCTGGTCGACTATTCCTCTATGTGGCTCCGCAGGGTCGCCGGTCAGCGGCTCAAGGCGTCGCTCTCGCCGTCAGCTGACGGCGCCCGCGTGCGCCGCACGGCTCCGTTCACGACGCCATGGCGCACGCTGCAGATCGCCGACAGCGCTGCCGGTCTGTACATGTCCGATCTGATCCTGAATCTCAACGAGCCGAATGCACTGGGTGACGTTTCCTGGGTCCGGCCCTTCAAGTACGTCGGCATCTGGTGGAGCCTGCACCTCGACACCGAGAGCTGGGCCTCAGGCCCGAAACATGGAGCGACCACGGAGAACGCGAAGCTTTACATCGACTTTGCAGCGGAAAACGGTTTCCGCGGCGTGCTGGTGGAGGGCTGGAACAAGGGCTGGGACGGCGACTGGTTTGCCGATGGCAGCGCCTTCAGCTTCACCGAGCCCTACTCGGACTTCGACCTCGCCGCAGTCGCGGCCTACGCCCGCGAGCGCGGCGTGCACCTGGTTGGCCATCACGAGACGTCCGGGTTCATTGCGCACTACGAGGATCAGCTCGAGGACGCGCTCGATCTTTATGCGCGCCTCGGCATCGACAGCGTCAAGACCGGATATGTCGCCGATGCCGGCGGCATCAAAACCCGTGGCGCCGACGGTGCGATTCGCTACGAATGGCACGACGGCCAGGTCATGTCGCGCCACCACATCAAGGTGGTGACCGAGGCGGCGAAGCGCCAGATCATGGTCAACCCGCACGAGCCGATCAAGGACACGGGCCTCAGGCGCACCTACCCCAACTGGGTCGCACGCGAGGGCGCACGCGGCATGGAGTACAACGCCTGGGGCAATCCGCCGAACCCGCCCGAGCACGAGGCAAACCTCGTCTTCACGCGCATGCTGGGCGGTCCGATGGATTTCACGCCCGGCGTGCTGAGCCTGGTCGGCCGCGGGGGCCAGCCGATCCAATCGACGATAGCCAAGCAGCTGGCGCTTTACGTGGTCATCTACAGTCCGATCCAGATGGCGGCCGACCTCCCGGAAAACTACGCAAAGTACCCGGGCCCGTTCCAATTCATCCGCGACGTCCCGGTGGACTGGGCGGACACCCGCGTGCTGAACGGCGAGGTCGGCGACTTCGTCACCATCGCGCGCAAGGACCATGATAGTGAGGACTGGTATCTGGGAAGCGTGACTGACGAAAACGCGCGCCGGCCGCGAATCACCCTGGATTTTCTTGATCCCCGCCGTAGTTATTCCGCGCAGGTCTACCGCGACGGCGACGACGCGGACTGGAAAACCAATGCCCATTCGATCGTGATCGAGACCCGGCCGGCGAAGCACGGCGACGTCTGGGAGCTCGCGCTTGCGCCTGGCGGCGGCCAGGCGATCCGCTTCGTCGCCGCCGCGCCCACTCAATGACCGCAAGCGCAAAGGGGACGTCGGTCGCGATGGTCGCCGACATCGGCGGCACGAATGCGCGCTTTGCCCTGACTGACCTGCGGCATGCGACGCCGCATCTGTCCCACCAGCGCTCGTTGGCCAGCGCCGAGTTTGCGAGCCTCCAGCATGCGGCCGAGCATTACCTCGAAAGCGTCGGCGAGCGGCCCTCGCGCGCGGCGATTGCTGTCGCCTCCCCGGGCGGTGGCGATGAGATCCGT
>JAENJD010000137.1 GCA_016844605.1 Steroidobacteraceae bacterium | reverse complement strand
CGGACCATCAGGAATTTCACCTGTCCATTGAGCTCCGCTACCTGCGCATTCAATTCCGCCGCTTGCTGCTCGAGTTCAACGCGCGTTGCACTCTCCACCGCCAGTTTCATTGCCAGCCGCCCCACCTCGGCAGCAAGCAACTCGCGTTCCTCGCGCAACGCAACGAGATCACGTGCACTTGAATAAACGTCGCCCGCGAATCGGTAGCCTCCCGCGACGAGCAGCAGCAATGCCACACCGGCGGCAATCCGCCAGCGCTGTCTGCTTCGAGGCGGCGCGGTGGGTTCGAATCTCGCGCTAGTAAGCCAATTCGTGTCGATGCGGAGATCCTCAACTGGCGGGCGTCAGAATTCGTCGTTTGCGAGATACAGGCGCGGCTGCACCGGTGTCCCGTCGCGCAAGATTTCAAAGTGGAGATGCGCGCCAGTGGAGCGGCCGGTCGAGCCGACCATCGCGATCGGCTGGCCTGGTAGAACTATGTCGCCGACCCGTACCAGGATCCGGGATGTGTGACCGTAGCGAGTGACTAGACCATCACCATGGTCAATCTCGACGGTCCTGCCGAATGCGCCGTAGGGCCCGGCGCGGCGAACTCGTCCGCCGGCGCTGGCCAATATGGACGTGCCGTATGGCGCCATGTAGTCGATGCCAGCGTGCTGGGCGAGTCGCCGAGTGAACGGGTCGATCCGGCGGCCGAAGCCGGACGAAATCATCACGCCGGGAATCGGTGCCCGGCTAGGGAACGCCATCTGGTCGAGGTCGCGCCGTGCGAGCTTCGAGGCCACCATGTCGAGAGTCGCCTCGGCGTGGTCGAGGCTTCGATCGAATCGAGGAAGCGATGGACCAGTGCCGGAACCGGCGCCCGATCGTGGCTCGAGCAGCGGTCCGCCCGCAGGCTGTCCGGCGACGCTGGCCGGGGATTCCGCCGCGTCTAAAGCCGCCGGCGGTGTCGCACCGATGCGGGCGGCCAGGCGGTCGGCAGCGGCCTCGAGCCGAATCAAACGGCCGGACAGACTTCCAATCTCATGTACAAGTGCCTGGCTCCCGGGCTGCGTCGGATCCAGATTCGCAATTACGCGCGCCCAGCCTTCGTCCGCGTGCGAGCCACCACTGAGCTGGAAACCGAGGACGAAGCCACCGAGTAAACCGACCAGCGCCAGCGCGCCCGCCGCGAATGCGAGTCGTCAAAGTACGCATCCTGGAGCTGGCCAGGGTGCTGGCTGAAAAAATCACTATTGCCATTTTGCGATCCTCATGGCTCGTCAGGGCCACAGTCGGCAATGCCTTACAACACGGCCCGATTTCGCAGGTTGCCGCGGTGCCAACAATGGCTGACAACGTGATGCTGTCAGGCCCCAGTGAAGGGCAATGTGACGAACGCCGCAATGTCGGGAACGCCAGTCGGCGACATCCGCGCTAGGGCCGTCGCTTTCGGCACGCGGACTGTCCGACGCAATTTAATGTGACGGAACTCTCACTCCGGAAAGCCGTTGCCTTACCGGGATCCGGCGTCGCTCGCGGCCTATTCACACGCGCTTCAGCGTCGCCAAGCAATCGGATGCGATTTTGTAGATTCCGGCGCTTCGTCGAAGCTGCCGTGCACAGAAGTCATTGAAAAAAATGGTGGCCAAGGGTGGAATTGAACCACCGACACGCGGATTTCCAGGCTTCTGGCGAGCCGCCTGTGCCCGTGCAATCATTTGCGTCATGGATGATTGCCTCTCGCTGCAATGCCCCTACTGTGGCGAGGTCATTGAGCTGCAGATCGACGGTGGCGGCGGCGCACATCAGGATTACGTAGAGGATTGCCCGGTCTGCTGCCGCCCCTGGCAGGTCGAGGCCTGGATCGAAAACGACGACACCTGGCGCGCGACACTGCGAACGGCAGATGAGTAACGGCACACTGAAGACGGTGCTCATCTACGGCTTTGCGCTCGCCGCCGGTGCCGTTGCGCTGCAGTGGTTCGAGTACCAGATCTGGGCCCGTACTCACGCGAGCACGGTCTATGTTGCGCTGATTGCGGTGGCATTCCTGGGGCTCGGAATCTGGGTGGGTCGGAGGCTCTTTCGCAACGAGCCGCGCGACACCGAATTTACTCCGAATGAACGCGCACAGTCGTCGCTCGGCATCACCGAGCGCGAACGCCAGGTCCTGCAATTGCTGGCGGACGGCCGCTCCAACAAGGAGATCGCCGCGCGACTCGGGCTGTCGCCCAATACCGTGAAGACCCACGTCGCCCGCCTGTTCGAAAAGCTGCAGGTTACGCGGCGGACGGAGGCGATCCAGCTCGCCCGCGAGCTCGGACTCGTCCCGTAGGCCCGTCGGGCCGCTGCTATTTGGGGTGACCCGGCCGAAATCACCCTTTCGGGCGATGGTGTCGTCGCGCTGCCTATCGCGTAATGTCGGCACCCATACCAGGAGGGATTCCAACATGTATCGCATCATCCTTATCTTCGGCATTGCCGCCGGCCTGATCGTCGCCGTGCCCATGTGCCTGATGGTGGCCAACTCCGAGCACGGAAGCGCAGTGCAATCCTATTTCGCGGGTTACCTGGTCATGGTGCTCGCGCTCAGCCTGATCTTTTTCGGCGTGAAGCGGCTGCGCGATCGCGAGCTGGGAGGCGTGATCCGTTTCGTACCTGCCTTGCTGGCAGGACTCGGCATCAGCGCGGTGGCCGGAGTGATTTATGTGATCGGCTGGGAGATCACGCTGGCGGTCACCGATTTCGCGTTCATCGATTCGTACAGCACTGCCGCAGTTGAGGCGGCGCGAGCCAAGGGCGCATCGGCGGCCGACATCGCAGCAATCGCCGCGCAGATGGACGAGTTTCGCCGGCAATATGCCAACCCGTTTTTCCGGCTGCCAATGACCTTCATCGAGATCTTCCCGGTTGGGATACTCATCTCGCTGATCTCGGCGGCACTGCTGCGCAACAGCCGGTTCCTGCCCGCGCGGGCGCCGGCGCGCTGATCCCGGATTTGCCGTTCTGGAAACAAAGCTGCCCTTCCTGACTGGGGGCGCAATGCGCCGGCAAAGCCAAAGCCGTGCAACTGGCCGAATACGAA
>JAENJD010000098.1 GCA_016844605.1 Steroidobacteraceae bacterium | reverse complement strand
CCTGGCAAGGAGCGAGGAGCGATGTGTATCGCGATACATGAGCGACGAGCGACACCGCCAGGGACGAAAATCGCCCGGTCCCTGCGGGTTACGCGCGGGCCTTGGCGGCACTTCGTTGCTCGCCTTGCCCATAGTCTCTGCTATTGGGCTTCGGCTCGCGCCTTGTGCCGCCAAGGCGCACGCGTAACGCGCTCCATGCGCGGACAAATCAGAGGTTCCTAGTCAACCTCTATCGGATCGACGTCCACGGACCAGCGCAGACGCCGCGACTTGCGCAATTCCTCGACGCGGGCGAGCCACTCTGAGAGGAATCGCTGCAGCGTCGCGCGCGCCGGTGATTCGAGCAGCAATTGTGCGCGATAACGGCCGGCGCGCCGCTCCATCGAGGCGGGCGCAGGACCGAGGAGGCGCAGGCCCTTGCGCTCTGCCGGCGCCTGCGCCTGCGCTTCGCGGAGGAATCCGTGCACCTCGTCGCGCGTCGGGCCATCGGCACGCAGCAACGCGAGATGCGACCAGGGCGGCCAGCCGGCGGCACGGCGCTCCTCCAGGGCGCGCATTGCAAAGCCCTCATATCCCTCGGAAATCAGGCATTGCAGCAGCGGATGCTCCGGATAAGCGGACTGGATCAGCACTTCGCCGGGCCGGTCGCCGCGCCCGGCGCGGCCCGCGACCTGGACAATCTGCTGCGCGAGCCGCTCGCTCGCGCGGAAATCCGCGCCGAACAGCCCCTGGTCCGCCGCCAGCACGACGACCAGCGTGACATCCGGGAAATCATGTCCCTTGGTCAGCATCTGCGTGCCGAGCAGGATGCGCGCATGGCCGTCCACGACGGAATTGAGGGCCCGCTCGATGTCGCCGCGGCGCCGGATCACGTCGCGATCCACGCGCACCAGCGGCGCCGCGGGGAACAACTGGGCGAGCAAAGCCTCGACGCGCTCCGTGCCCTCGCCCACGGGGCGAAGCTCGTTGCCGCATCGCGGGCAGCCATAGGGCATCGCCTGTTCCGCGCCGCAGTGATGGCAGGTCAGGCGCGCGTGCCGCAGGTGCACCGTGAGCCGCGCATCGCAGGCCGTGCAGGGTGCGATCCAGGCGCAACCGGGGCAGAACAGCGTCGGCGCATAGCCGCGGCGGTTGAGGAAAACGAGCACCTGGCCGGAGGCAGCGAGATGCCGCTCGATGGCTGCCAGTGCGGGCTGCGAAAGGCCATCGCGCGCGGCGTGCAGGCGCAGGTCGATGACGCCGACACGCGGCTTGCCGGCACGGCCCGTGCGCTCCGGCAGCGAGAGCTTCGTGTAGCGGCCGGCCGCCGCATTCGCGAGGCTCTCGAGCGAGGGCGTCGCGGAACCGAGCACGACCGGTACGCCCGCGCGCGAAGCACGCAGGACGGCGAGGTCACGTGCCGAATAGCGGAAGCCATCCTGTTGCTTGTAGGAAGGATCGTGCTCTTCGTCGACGACGACGAGGCCGAGCGTCGGCATCGGCGTGAATATCGCCGAGCGCGTGCCGATCACGACGGGTGCGGCGCCCGTTGCGGCGGCACGCCAGGCGGCAAAGCGCGCGCCGTCCGCCAGCGAGGAATGCAGCGACACGACA
Organism: Steroidobacteraceae bacterium; assembly: GCA_016844605.1. Lineage (GTDB taxonomy): Bacteria > Pseudomonadota > Gammaproteobacteria > Steroidobacterales > Steroidobacteraceae > SCUD01. The sequence continues at coordinate 5,097 of JAENJD010000098.1, read as the reverse complement.
GGCACGCTCAACCGTTCCTGGAATCGCGCAACAAGCTGCGGTGTCAGTGCGATCTCCGGCACCAGCACCAGCGCGCCACGGCCCTCGGCCAGCACGCGCTCGATGAGCCGCATGTAGACCTCGGTCTTGCCGCTACCCGTCACGCCGTGCAGGAGCCAGGCACCATAGCGCCCGATTGCGGCGGCGATCGCATCGCAAGCCGCGGATTGGTCCCTGGTCAGCACGGGTCCGGCACGGCCGGGCCCGGCGCGCGGCGCAGGCTCCGGCCGCTCGAGCGATTCGAGCCAGCCGCGTGCGGTGAGTGCCTTGAGCGCCGCGCCGAGGCCTGCTCGCGAGATGGCTTCGTTGCTGACGCTGTCGTCGCCGATCAGTTCGATCAGTTGCTGCTGCCGGAGTCCGAGCCGCGGTGTCGATGCGAGTGCCTCGATCCCGCGCCCGGACAATCGCCAGGCGAGTTCATTGCGTTGCGCGCTGCCACCTTCGCGGAGCGCAACCGGAATCGCGGCGAACAGCACTTCACCGAGTGGGTGGTGGTAGTAGTCCGCAGCCCAGCCGAGGAGCGCAAAAGTGACCGGGTCCCACAACGGTTCCGCATCAATGATCTCGAGCGCGCGCTTCAATCGCGCTGCGGGCAGTTCGCTGCGATCACTGACCGCGGCGATGACGCCGACGGCGCGCCGCTTCCCGAGCGGAACCAGCACGCGCCGTCCGGGGATTGCACGCGCGCCGCCGCCCGCCGGTGGAAAATAATCGAATTTCCTCCGCAGCGGCGTGTCGAGGACGACTTGCAGGATGATACTATCGGTGCGCAGAAATCTATTTATTATCAATAAGTTACGAACAAGCGGCAAAGGACGTCAACAAACCGGCGGTGCCCACGTTATATCACCGTGGCCGGGATTCCATTCGGGCGATGCGTGTGCGGGCGGGGCCGATGATCGGCTCTGCTACGCTTTCCTGGCCGACGCCGCTGATCGGCGGGCGTGTCACGGCGCGGGAGACAGCACTGGACCAGGAGCGGGCACTCGAGCGATTTCTCGCCGGCATTGAGAAGCGCGCATTCCGGATCGCAAAGCTTTCGCTGCGTGACCATGACGATGCGCTCGATGTCGTGCAGGACGCGATGATCAGCCTGGCCCGGAATTATGCGGGGCATCCTGAAGAGCAATGGCGGCCGTTGTTCTACCGGATATTGCGCAACCGGATCACCGACTACCAGCGCCGCCGCCGCGTGCGGCAGGGTGTGATCGCCTGGTGGCCCGGCACTGCGAACGATGACGGGCCGCCGGACCCGGTGGAATCGGCGCCGGATCCGTCGGGTACTCCGGACCAGCAGCTCGAGGGGGAGGAATTGCTCGAGCGAATCGGGCAGGTACTGGCGGGCCTCTCCGGCCGCCAGCGCGAGGCATTCATGCTGCGCAACTTCGAGGGTCTCGACGTGGCGCAGACGGCGATCGCGATGGGCTGTTCGGAAGGCAGTGTGAAGACGCATTACTTTCGCGCAGTGCAGGCGCTGCAACAACAACTTGGGGGATGGCAGTCATGACAGAACGCATGCAGGACTTCGAGCGCAGGAGCCGCGAGGCATTCGAGGAAAGCGTCGCTTCGCTCGATGGCGCGAGCCGGTCGCGCCTCGCGCGCGCGCGCGAACTTGCACTCGTCGAGGCGCGGCGCGGGTACCGGCCGCAGCTTTCGACCTGGGTGCCGGTCGGCGCCGCGGCGGCAGCCGCAGTGATGGCCATTGCGCTGTGGAATGGCGGTGAAACGCGGCCGGAATCGACGGAGCCGGCGGTGCCGGCGTTCGATCAATTCGAGATCGTGGCCGCGGGCAATGACCTGGACATGATGGATGAAGATCCCGCGTTCTATGCCTGGGCGGCGGATGAACTCGCTGGCGACGTGGGCTGAGGATGAACCGTCGCGCCTGGCTTGCCGCGGGTCTGCTGGCTTTGCCGGCCGCTGCGGCAGAACCGCCGCCGCAACCGGACCCGGACCCGGAGTTCCTGGAGTTCCTGGCGGAGACAGCGGGCGAGGACGAGGAATTCGCGGACTACGTGGAGTCACGCAATTTTGAACGCGAGCTGCGGAAGGTCGAGGAGCAACGCGCGGATGCCAAGGGTGAAGACCATGAACCTTAAACTGACCTGGATTCTTGCGGCCTGGCTCGCCTCCGTGGCGTTACCTGCAGTGGCCGAGGAGCCTGCGCCCGAGCAGGGCGTCGCCTGGGAATCGCTCACCGAGGCGCAGCAGAAACTGCTCGCAAAGCAACGGGAGACGTGGAATACGATCCCGCCCGGGCGTCAGCAGGCAATGGCGGTCGGCGCGGAACGCTGGGTGACCATGACACCCGAACAGCAGGCCAAGGCGCGCGAACGCTGGAGCAAATGGAAGAAGCTGCCGCCGGAACAGCGCGGCAAGCTGCGCGACCGGTGGAGGCGATTCCACGAGCTGACGCCGGAGGAGAAGGAAGCACTGCGCGATAAATACCAGCGCTTCCAGTCCTTGTCGGCCGAACAGCGCGAGGCCTTGCGCGACCGATGGCGGCAGATGACGCCCGAGCAACGGCAGCGCGTGATCCAGAGGCGCGCGCCGCAACGGCGCCCGGCCCCCGCGCCGACGAGGCCCCCGCGTTGATGAAGCGCCCGCGCTGACGGCCCACTCGCGCCCGGCCCGGCTGCGTGGGAGGATATCGGCGCCTCATATCCATGATCGGGTGCCGTGATGTCCAACGTAAAGCTGAAACGCTCGAATGACCGGATGATTGCCGGTGTCTGCGGCGGAATCGCCGAATGGCTGGGCTGGAAGGCGGACCGGGTCCGCGTCGCCTACGTGATCGTCTCGATCCTGAGCTTCGCGTTTCCGGGAACCATCGTTTACCTGCTGCTGTGGCTCCTGATGCCGGATTCCGATGAATGAACCGGCGGATCATCGAGCTGTACGACAAATACACGCACGGCGGTCTCGACCGCCGCAGTTTCCTGGGCGGGCTCGCGCGTCTTGCGGGTAGTGCGGCGGCGGCCGCGGCACTCCTGCCCCTGCTGGAGAACCGCTATGCCGAGGCTGCGACCGTCGCACCCGACGATCCCGCGCTGAAAACCGGACGCGAAGCCATCGATGCGCCTGGTGGCGCGGTTGCCTGCTATGTCGCGCGGCCGGCCGGCAGGCCGAAACGGCGCCCGGCCGTCGTCCTGATCCACGAGAACCGCGGACTCAACGCGCACATCGAGGATGTCGCGAGGCGACTGGCCGTGGCCGGCTTTCTCGCGATCGCACCCGATGCATTGTCGGTCTCGGGCGGAACGCCGAAGGACGAGGACCTGGCCCGGAAGCGCATCGGGGAACTCGACAGCGAGGCGACGCTCAGGATTTATCTGGCGGCAGTGCGCCACGCGGTCAAGTACAGGCACAGCACCGGCAAGGTTGGTTGCGTCGGCTTCTGCTGGGGCGGCGGCATGGCGGGGCGCCTGGCGGCGAATTCACCGGAACTCGCCGCTGCGGTCGTCTTCTACGGCATGCCGCCAGCGGCGGACGAGGCCGCGCGCGTACACGTGCCGCTGCTGCTGAATTACGCGGGCCTCGACACGCGCATCAATGATGCCGTCCCCGCATTCGAGCAGACGCTCAAGACCGCGGGTGTCCGCTACGAGTTGCACATGTATGAAGGCGTCGACCACGCCTTCCACAACGACACCAACGCCGCCCGCTACAACGCGGATGCAGCCGCGCTTGCCTGGCGGCGCACGCTGGAATTCTTCACTCGCGAGCTGGCTTAGCCGGCGGCCTTGATCGCGTGGATCAGTTCGGCGGCGACCTTCTGGGCGTCGCCATAGACCATGCGCGTGTTGTCGAGGTAGAAGAGGTGGTTCTCGATGCCCGAGAACCCCGCACCCTGACCGCGCTTGATAACCAGCACGTTCTTGGCCTTGTCCCGCATTCAGGATCGGCATCCCGTAAATGGGGCTGCCCTTGTCAGTGCGCGCGACCGGGTTGACGACGTCATTCGCGCCGATCACGAGCGCGACATCCGCGGTTTCGAACTCCGCGTTGATCTCGTCGAGGTCCGAGATCAGGTCGTAAGGCACGCCCGCTTCGGCGAGCAGCACGTTCATGTGGCCGGGCATGCGCCCCGCGACCGGGTGAATCGCGAAGCGCACCATGACGCCCTTGTCGATCAGGAGCTGGCACAGCTCCCAGACCTTGTGCTGCGCCTGCGCAACCGCCATGCCATAACCCGGAATCACGATGACCTTCTGCGCGAAAGCCATCATGACGCCGGCGTCAGATGGCTCGATCGGCTTCAGCGCGCCCTTGACGTCGCCGCTGACCGCGGCCTCGGTCTCGCCGAAACCGGAGAACAGCACGTTGCCGAGCGAGCGGTTCATGGCCTTCGCCATCAGCTGCGTCAGCAGCGTGCCGGCCGATCCGACCACGATGCCGGCGATGATCATGGCTGTGTTCTCGAGCACGAAGCCCTCGAAGGCGACCGCAAGACCGGTAAATGCGTTGTACATCGAGATCACGACCGGCATGTCGGCGCCGCCGATCGGCAGTGTCATCGTGACGCCCAGGACGAGCGCGAGCGCGAAGAACAGCACGACCGTCTGCATCGTGGGATGGCCGGCGACGACCAGCGACGCGCCGATCGCGAGCGTCGCCGCGACGATCAGCAGATTGACGACCTGCTGGCCCCTGAACCGGAAGCTGCGCTTGATGAGGCCCTGCAGCTTGCCAAAAGCGATCAGCGAGCCTGAGAAACTGACCGCGCCGATGAAAGCGCCGGCCGCGGCGAGCGCAATGACCACGGGGCCATGCACGGCAGCGGCCCCCGGCTGCGCCGAGGCCATGCGGAAGAGTTCGACGGCCGCGATCGCCGCGGCCGCACCGCCGCCCATGCCGTTATAGAGTGCGATCATCTGCGGCATGTCGGTCATCGCGACGCGCTTGCCAGACCACCAGGCAAGACCGCCGCCGAAGGCGATCGCGAGCAGCATCAGCGCGAAATTGCCCATGCCCGGGTACAGGAAGCTCATCACGGTGCCGATCAGCATGCCGAGGCCCGCGACGACGATGCCGCGCCGCGCCGTGACCGGCGAACTC
>JAENJD010000097.1 GCA_016844605.1 Steroidobacteraceae bacterium | reverse complement strand
ACGCCAATCTCTTTCGCGCGTTCGCGGATCCACGCCAGGTCCTTGTCCGCCGTGCCGGCATTGACGACGAGCCGGAACCAGCGCTCATCGAGGTAATACGCAATCAGGTCGTCGATGACGCCGCCGTCCGGGCGCAACATGCAGCTGTACAGCGCCTTGCCGGGCACCGTCAGTCGGCCGACATCATTGGCGAGCAGGCGCAACAGCAGCGCGCGCACGCCGGCGCCGCGCAGGTCCACCGTGCACATGTGCGAGACGTCGAACATGCCGGCATCGCGGCGCACCGCGTGGTGCTCCTCGATCTGTGAGCCATAGACAACCGGCATGTCCCAGCCGCCAAAGTTCACGATGCGCGCGCCGGCGGCGACGTGCTGGTCGTAGAGCGGTGTCCGTCTCATCGTCATGCGGCCTCGGCTGACCTTGGCAAGAAAAAAGGGCGGCGGGCCTCTTGAGCCCACCGCCCCTCTGTCCTGAAACCTGAGAGATTGGGTACCGGGTCGTTCCCGGGGCCGCTCCCCTTCGGTGGGTCCGCAAGGACCACTCTCCAGAGTTCGCCAGTTCCTGCCGTTCGGGTGCCTGAGCGTTTCCGGGCGGGTTGCGCCTTCGGCGCCGCACTGCTGCGGACTCTCCGGCAGGATCTGATCGCGATGACATGGATTCTAGCGGAAATCGGGCAGGCCGAGGGCCACGGCGCGCCCGGAAAGGTATAGTCGCCCTCCTGCCGGCCGCTGCGATTGGAGAAGTGCGCAATGACCCGCCCGAGACCCCTGCTCGCCACGCTTTGCGCAGTCTTTCTGCTGGCGCCGGCGTCGGCGCAAGCCAGCCAGGGTGCGGCCATCCGCTTCGACGCCTTGCTCGAGCGCGAGTGGCAGCGCGACCTCGCCGACAATCCGCTGACTGCCAGCTATCGCGGCGACACGCGCTATGACGATCGCTGGCCCGACATAAGACCTGCCGCATGGGAGGCGCGCAATGCCGCAGATGCACAGGTGCTGGTCGACCTGGCCCGGATTCCGCGCAAGGCGTTGGCTTCGGCCGACCAGCTGACCTACGACCTTTTCCGCATTGAATACGAGAATCGGGTCGGGACCGCATCCTTCCATCCCGAGTACTACGAGCTGAGGGCCCGCGAGGGACCACAATCGCTCAACGAAACCGCCGAGCGGATGCCGTTCGAGAGGACCGCGGACTACGACACCTGGCTCAGGCGCCTTGCGGCGTTGCCCGCGTACCTGGACCAGTACGCGGCGCAGTTGCAGCGCGCTGCATCCGAAAAGCGCACGCAACCGCGCGTGATCATGGATCGGGTGCTGCCCCAGCTGCAAATGCAGCTGGTCGACAGGCCGGAGGATAGTCCGTTCTTCGAGCGCTTCCGTGAGTACCCGGACGCGGTGCCCGAGGCGGACCGGGAGCGCCTGACCACCGAGGCACGGCGCATGATCGCGGATGCGGTCATACCCGCCTATCAACGCTTCACCAGGGTGTTCCGCGACGAGTACCTGCCGGCCTGTCGCGACACCGTCGGCATCTGGGACACACCGGATGGGCGCGCCTTCTACGCGAATCGCGCCCGGTATCACACGACGACGAACCTGACGCCCGCAGAGATCCACGCGATCGGCCTCAAGGAGGTCGCGCGCAACCGGGCCGAAATGCTTGAGGTCATGCAGGAAGTCGGGTTCAAGGGCACGCTGCAGGAGTTCTTCCTGCACCTGCGCACCGACCCGCAGTTCTATTACGCCACGCCAGACGAGCTGTTCCGCGCCTACGTCTACACCGCGAAGATGATCGAGCCGGAACTGCCGCGGCTGTTCGGCAAGCTGTACCGCACACCGTATGGCCTGCGCGTGATCCCGGCGACCAGCGCACCGAACACGACCACCGCCTACTACAGCGGGCCGTCCATCGACGGCAAGCGCCCCGGTTACTATTACGTCAATCTGTATCGGCCCGAGGTTCGCCCGAAGTACGAAATGGAGGTCCTGACCGTGCATGAAGCGGTGCCGGGCCACCACCTGCAGAACGCGCTCGCCCAGGAACAAACCGACCTGCCCAAATTCCGGCGCTTCTACAACGTGACGGCGTATGGCGAGGGCTGGGCGCTCTATTCGGAGCGCCTCGGCTACGATCTCGGCCTTTACAAGGACCCGTACTCGCGATTCGGCCAGCTGACCTACGACCAGTGGCGCGCCGTGCGCCTGGTCGTCGATACCGGCATCCATGACATGGGCTGGACACGTCAACAGGCGATCGATTACTTCCTCGACAACGCAGCCAAGACCGAGACCGACGTCGTCAACGAGATCGACCGCTACATCGCCTGGCCCGGCCAGGCGCTGGCCTACAAGATCGGCCAGCTGAAGATCCTGGAACTGCGCGAAAGGGCCAAGGCCGCCCTTGGCGATCGCTTCGACATCCGCGCCTTCCACGACACCATCCTGGCGACCGGCGCCGTGCCGCTCGAAATCGTCGAAAAGACAGTCGACACCTGGATCGAGGCGCAACGCCAGCCGTGATTGCAACGCGTCGCAAAGCGGTTGCAGTCCGCATCGGCACCGTCACGGTAGGCGGCGCGGCGCCGATCGTCGTGCAGTCGATGACCAATACCGACACGGCCGATGTTGAGTCGACCACGCGCCAGATCCGGGAACTTGCCGAGGCCGGCTCGGAGATCGTCCGCGTGACCGTCAACAATGACGAGTCTGCCGCGGCAGTGCCCCTCATTAGAGACAGACTGCTGGCCGCCGATTGCGACGTGCCGCTGATCGGCGATTTCCACTTCAACGGCCACAAGCTGCTCGCGGCAAATCCGGCCTGCGCTGAGGCGCTCGCCAAGTACCGCATCAATCCCGGCAATGTCGGTCGCGGCAGCAAGCGCGACCCGCAGTTCGCGGCAATGATCGAGACCGCCTGTCGGTACCGGAAACCGGTGCGCATCGGCGTCAACTGGGGCAGCCTCGACCAGGACCTGCTGACGCGCATGATGGACGAGAATTCGCGCCTGCCCGAACCACAGGATGCGCTCGAGGTGTTGCGCGAGGCGACCGTCGTCTCGGCACTCGCGAGTGCGGCACGCGCCGAGGAGCTTGGCCTTGCGCACGACGCGATCGTCATCAGCTCGAAGGTCAGCGGCGTCCAGGACCTGATCGCGATCTATCGCAGCCTCGCTGCGCGCTGTGACTATCCCCTGCACCTCGGTCTGACCGAGGCGGGCATGGGCCCCAAGGGCATCGTCTCCTCGACTGCTGCGATCTCTGTGCTGCTGCAGGAGGGCATCGGCGACACGATCCGCGTCTCGCTGACGCCCGAGCCCGGCGGCGATCGCAGCCAGGAAGTCCGGGTCTGCCAGGAAATCCTGCAGAGCCTCGGCCTGCGCGCCTTCATGCCGCGCGTGGTTGCCTGCCCCGGTTGTGGCCGCACCACGAGCAGCTACTTCCAGGAACTCGCGCAGAGCATCCAGGAGCACGTGCGCCGGCGCATGCCGGAATGGCAGCAAAACCATGTCGGCGCCGAGACCATGACCGTCGCGGTGATGGGCTGCGTCGTCAACGGCCCCGGTGAGAGCAAGCATGCCAATATCGGCATCAGCCTGCCGGGCACGGGCGAGCGACCCGTCGCGCCAGTCTACGAGGACGGTGAAAAGACCGTGACGCTGAGAGGCGAGCGCATCGCCGAGGAATTCCAGGAACTGGTCGAACGCTACGTCGCGCGCCACTACCCGCGCCGGGAGGCCTGATGGACGCGTTGAAGGAACGGAAATGCGTGCCCTGCGAAGGCGGCGTGCGCCCGCATGACGCGAAATCCGCTGGCGGCATGATGAAGCTGCTGCATGCCGACTGGCGCCTGGTCGAGGACGGCCGCGCGATCCGCCGCGATCTGAAATTCCCGGATTTCTGGCGCACGATGAGCTTCGTCAATGCCCTCGCGCACGTGGCAAACGTCGAGGATCATCATCCCGACCTCGAGATCGGCTACAACTACTGCCGCATCCGCTACTCCACGCACGCGATCGGCGGGTTATCCGACAACGATTTCATCTGCGCGGCCAAGGCCGATGCCCTCGCCTGATTCGGGGATCGATGCCGCACACCGGCGCGTCATCTTCGCCTCGTCGCTCGGCACCGTGTTCGAGTGGTACGACTTCTACCTGTACGGCACGCTCGCCGTTTTCTTCTCGTCGCTCTTCTTCCCGCCGGGCAACGACACGGCCGCGTTCCTCGCGAGCCTCGCAACCTTCGGCGCAGGGTTCGCGGTGCGGCCGCTCGGCGCCCTGCTATTCGGGCGCATCGGCGACCTGGTCGGCCGCAAGTACACCTTTCTGATCACGATCGTCATCATGGGCCTCTCGACGGCGCTGGTCGGCGTGCTGCCTAAGTACGCCCAGATCGGCATCTGGGCGCCGATCCTGCTGGTCACGCTGCGGCTCGCCCAGGGTCTCGCGCTCGGCGGCGAATACGGTGGGGCGGCGACCTATGTCGCCGAGCATGCGCCGCATGGAAGGCGCGGCTATTACACGAGCTGGATCCAGACCACGGCGACACTCGGATTCTTCCTGTCGCTCGCAGTGATCCTCGGCTGCCGGCTGGGTTTCGGCGAGGAAGTTTTCAGCGCCTGGGGCTGGCGCGTGCCCTTCCTGCTCTCGGTCGTGCTGCTAGGGGTCTCGGTATATATCCGCCTGAAGCTCCAGGAATCGCCGGTGTTCCTCGAAATGAAGGACGCCGGCACGCTCTCGCGCGCGCCGCTGACCGAGAGCTTTGGCCGCTGGGGCAATGCCAAGTTCGTGCTGCTTGCGCTGTTCGGCGCGACCGCGGGCCAGGGCGTCGTGTGGTACACGGGCCAGTTCTATGCATTGTTCTTCCTGCAGAACACGCTGAAGCTCGACTTCCAGATGTCCTACCTGCTGGTCGCCGCTGCGCTCCTGACCGGCACGCCGTTCTTCATCGTCTTCGGCAGGCTTTCGGACCGCATCGGCCGCAAGCGCATCATGGTCGCGGGCTGCCTGCTGGCGGCATTGACCTTCATCCCAATCTTCAAAGGGCTGACGTCGTCGGTGAATCCGGCGCTGGCCGAGTTCGAGTCGCGCGCCTCGGTGACGGTCGCAGGCCAAGACTGCCGTTTCCACATCTTCTCGAAACCGCGCACGCCCTGTGACCAGGCACGCGATTTCCTGACCAAGAGCGGTGTCAGCTATGTGCGTGAGCCCTACGACGGCAGCCATGATGTCGTCACGACCGTCGCCGGAGTGCAGCTAACCGGTTTTGACGAGGCCGCCTATCGTTCGACGCTCACTTCGAACGGCTACCCGACCGCCGCCGATCCGGCGCGCGTCAACCTGCCGGTCACCGTGCTGCTGCTGACGATCCTGATGATCTACGTGACGATGGTCTATGGCCCGATCGCCGCGTTTCTGGTGGAGCTCTTCCCGTCGCGCATCCGCTATTCGTCGATGAGCTTGCCGTATCACATCGGCAATGGCTGGTTCGGCGGGTTCCTGCTGGGCGTTGCCGGCGAAGTGCCGGCCTCGGTGCGCCGCCCGCCCTAGGAAGCCTCTGATTGACTCCCGCATGAGGCGCGTTACGCGCGCGCCTTGGCGCGACAAGGCGCGAGCCGAAGTCCCATAGCCTGGACTATGGACGAGGCGAGTAACGCCGTCGCGCCAAGGCTCGCTCGTAACCCGCGGGGACCGGGCGATTTTCGCCCCTGGCGACGTCGCTCGTCGCTCATGTATCTCGATACACATCGCTCCTCGCTTCTTGCCAGGGGCGAAAATCGCACACGGTCGCGCCCATGCGGGAGTCAATCAGAGGCTTCCTATGAGCGGATGTCGGCGTCCTTGGTCTCGTGCAGGAACAGCAGTCCGATGATGCCCGTCATCGCGGC
>JAENJD010000046.1 GCA_016844605.1 Steroidobacteraceae bacterium | reverse complement strand
CTGGGCGAGGATCGAATCGATGTCGACGATAGACACCGATGGGAAGCGCCGCACCAGGTCCGCCAGCAGCGGCCGCTGCTCAGGCTTCAGTCTCATGCTGGTGAGCCAGGTGCCGATGAGCCCATCCAGCGTACCGGGCGAGAAGACCAGGAAGAAATTCGGTTGGAATCCGTCCCACTGAACTTTACGGAAGCTCGCGATTTCCGCCTCGAGCGCCTCCCCGGCGACGTCGAATGTCAGTTTGTCGCCGAGCTTCAGTCCAAGCTCTTCCTGGTACTCGGTCGTCACGGAGACGAGCTTCCGGCCGCGATCGCCATCCGTCCACCACCGGCCCGCGACGATGCGGTTGTCCCGCTGAAGTTTCTCGGCCCAGGATAGATTCTGTTCGCGTTCGGCGAAAGCGTGCCCACGATCAGTCTGCGGCCCCAGTTCGTCCACCGGCTTGCCATTGACCTCCGTCAGGCGCGCACGAATCATCGGGAACAGGCTCGGCCGCGGCAGGCCGCGCTCGACGATGAATTGTGCAAATGCCCCGGTCTCGGTCGTCGGGATGTTGACCATGAAATAATTCGGCGTGTCTTCAGGCAGGCTCGCACGCCAGTCTTCCAACAGGTCATTGCGTACGACCGCAAGCAGCAGCAACACCATTAGCCCGAGTCCGAAGGCCACCACCTGCACGATGCTCTCGCGGCCGCGGCGCGCGAGATTTGCCAGTCCATAGCGCCAGGCGACACCCACCGCGCCACGCATGCGCCCGGCAAGGCGCACGAGCAACCAGCCCGCGGCAAATAGCACTGCCAATGTTCCGCCGACACCCGCCGCGACGTAAACAACCAGCCAGCCATCGCGCACCAGCCAGTAAAGCACGCCGAGCAGCGCCGCGAGCGCAAGTCCGTAGGACACTGAGTAACGCAAGGGCGGCGGCTCAAGATTGCGGCGCAGCACGCGCGCGGGTGGAACGCGCTTCAACTGCAGCATTGGTGGCAACGCGAAGCCGACCAGGATCGCAAGCGCCGTGACCGCGCCCATGATCGCTGGCGCCGCGGTCGGCGCCGGGAGCTCCGCGCGCACGATATCGCCCAGCAGCCAAGCGAGGATTTCCTGCGCGAGAAATCCGAGCGCGCTGCCCACGGCTGCCGCGATGAACGCGAGCAGGCCCAGTTCGATCACGGTGACCTGGAGCACCAGCGACTGCGGCGCGCCCAGGCACTTCATCACCGCGACATTGTCGAGGTGGCGCTGCGTGTAGCGGCGCGCCGCCATGGCGACTGCGACCGCTGCGAGCAGCACCGTGATCAGTGCCGAGAGATTTAGAAAGCGCCCCGCTCGTTCGGTCGATGAGCGGACTTGCGGACTGGCTTCCTCAACATCCACCAGGCGCTCGCCGGGCTTGCGACTCTCGGCGAGCACCGTCTTGAACTCGCGGATCGCCGAGGGTTCACCCGCGAACAGCAGCGACCAGGTCACGCGACTACCGGGACCCAATAATTCCGTCACTTCGAGATCCGCAAGATTGATCAGGAGTGAGGGCGCAAGATCCACGAATGCAGAGCCCTGGTCCGGCCGGTAATCCAGCACCTGGGACACGGCGAAATTGGTCGCGCCGACATTGACCTGATCGCCGACCTGGGCGCCCAAGCGCGCGAGCAACCGCGAATCGAGCCAGGCCTCGCCGTGTCCGGGGAGCGCCGTGGTCTCGCGAGCGGGTTCGAAGGGCGCGTCCGAAATCTTTAGCCGCCCGCGCAATGGATAACCGGGGCCCGAAGCGCGCAGCGACGTCAGCGCGGAATCGTCGCCGAAGAAAACGACGCTTGGAAATGAAACCATGCTCGCGGTTGCGATTCCCCGCTCGGCCGCGAGTATCACGTACCCTGGATCGAGCGGCTGGCTGGATTGCAGGCGAAGATCCGCCGCGAGCACTTCTGCCGCGCGCAATTCAACTGCCTGGCCGATCCGATCGGTGAAGAAGCCGACCCCGGTCAGCGCCGTGACCGCAACGAGCAACGCCGCGAGCAGAACGGCAAGTTCACCGGAGCGCCAGTCGCGCAGCAGCGCAAGAAGTGCAAAGCGAAGTGCACGCATGTCAGTGCACCCTGCTCAATGGATGAGCCTGCCCGCATCCAGTTCAATGATGCGGCCGCAGCGCGCGGCGATATCACGATCATGCGTGACCAGCACGAGCGTCGTGCCGGACGCCGCGTTCAGGTCGAACAGGAGCTGCATCACGCGCGCGCCAGTCGCCGTGTCGAGATTTCCCGTGGGCTCGTCGGCGAACAACACCGACGGTCTGGTCACGAAGGCGCGCGCGATGGCAACGCGCTGCTGTTCGCCGCCCGAGAGCTGCCGCGGGTAATGTCCCAGGCGGCTTTCGAGTCCGACCTGGCGCAGCACCTCCCGCGCCGTGGCGCGCGCGTCGGAACGGCCGGCAAGTTCCAGCGGCAGCATTACGTTCTCGAGCGCAGTCAGGGAAGGAATCAGGTGGAAGGACTGGAACACAAAGCCGACGTGCCGCGCGCGCGCGGCCGCGCGGCCGTCCTCGTCGAGTGCCGAGAGCTCGATGCCTTCGAGCCAGACGGCGCCATGACTCGGCTCATCGAGGCCTGCCAGCAGCGCGAGCAGTGTGGACTTGCCTGCGCCGGAGGCCCCGACCACGGCGACGGACTCGCCGGCCGCGACCTGGAAACTGACGTCATCAAGGATGGTCAGCATTCCCTCCGGGCTGGTAACCTGCTTGCGCAAACTTCTGGCTTCAAGCACTGTCTTTCTATCCATGCGTCTCTTCCTGACACTGATGTTATGTCTGGCTTCCGCCGCGCCATTGTCGGCGCGGGCCGCGGAGCCGCCGGCCATCCTGATCGTCGGCGATTCCCTGTCGGCCGGTTTCGGGCTATTGCCCGGGCAAAGCTGGGTGACGTTGCTTCAGCAACGGCTGAAGCACGAAGGTTACGGTTACCGCGTGGTCAATGCCAGCGTGAGCGGCGAGACCACGGATGGCGCGGTCCAGCGGCTCAATCGCGCGCTCGCCCAGCATCATCCGGCGGTCGTCGTCATTGAGCTGGGCGGCAACGACGGCTTGCGCGGCCTGCCGGTCTCGAGGGTGCGTGCGAATCTCGAATTGCTGATCTTGAAGAGTCGCGCCTCGGGCGCGCAGGTGTTGCTGGTCGCGATTCGCGTACCGACCAATTACGGCCCGCGTTATACAACGTCCTTCCAGAGCATCTACAACGAGCTTGCGACCCGTTACCGGATCGGCGTCGTGCCCTTCCTGTCCGATCAGGTGGCAGTGGACCTCGCGCTCTTCCAGGCCGATGGCATTCATCCGAATGCCCAGGCGCAGCCGCTGCTCCTGAACAATCTCTGGCTGCAGCTATCACCGCTATTGCAACGCAATAATGAGTGACGCGACATTCTGGCGCAGGGATTATCCGCCGGGCGTGCCGGGTGAGATCGATCCTGACTCCCTGCGCTCGCTGAAGCAGATGTTCGAGGATGCCTGCCGCGATTACGCAGAGAGGCCGGCAGTCTCCAACATGGGCCGGACCCTGACCTATCGCGAACTCGGCGAGTATTCGCGGCATTTCGCCGCCTGGCTGCAGAGGCAGGCCGGGCTCCGGAAAGGCGATCGCGTCGCGCTGATGATGCCGAATGTCCTGCAGTACCCGATCGCGATCATCGGCACGCTGCGCGCCGGCTGCACGGTCGTCAATGTCAATCCGCTCTACACGGGGCGCGAACTCGAGCACCAGCTCAATGATTCCGGCGCGACGGTGATCGTGATCTTTGAGAACGCCTGTGCGGTACTCCAGCAGGTCATCTCCCGCACCAAGATCAGGCGCGTCGTCGTGACGGGCATTGGCGACATGCTTGGCTTCCCGAAAGGACAAATCACAAACTTTGTGATCCGGCACGTCAAGAAGATGGTGCCGCCCTGGAAGTTGCCGGGCGCGCTGCCCTTCAACGAAATCATCAGGGCGGGTGGGTCGCTGAAGCTCGATCCGGTGGACGTGATCGGCGAGGATATCGCCTTCCTGCAGTACACCGGCGGCACGACCGGTGTGTCGAAAGGCGCGATCCTGACGCATCGCAACCTGGTCGCGAACACCCTGCAGGTCGTCGCATTCATGCCTGAGCTCAGCGAAATCAGGAATGCGGTCGTCATCACGGCGCTGCCGCTCTATCACATCTTTGCGCTGACCTCGAACTTCCTGGTTTTCACGCGCGTTGGCGGCCAGAACGTGCTGATCACGAATCCGCGCGACATGGCGGGCTTCGTCGCAGAGTTGAAGCGCGTCCGGTTCACGTTCATCACCGGCGTCAACACGCTGTTCAATGCGCTATTGCATACGCCCGGTTTCGAAAAGCTCGATTTCAGCTCGCTGAAGGTCGCGCTCGGCGGCGGCATGGCAGTGCAGGCGGCGGTATCCGAGCGCTGGCGCCAGGTCACCGGCCGGCATATCTGCCAGGGCTGGGGGCTCACCGAATCCTCGCCCGTCGGCACCTCGAACCTGCCGGGAACGACGGACTTCACGGGCTCGATCGGCTACCCGTTGCCATCCACGGAGATCTCGATCCGCGACGACGACGGCAATTCGCTGCCGATCGGCAGTGTCGGCGAGATCTGCATACGTGGACCACAGGTCATGCGCGGTTACTGGAACCGCCCCGACGAGACCGCCAAAGTGATGCTGCCGGGCGGCTGGCTACGCACCGGCGACATCGGCCGCATGGATGAGCGCGGCCGCACCTACATCGAGGATCGCAAGAAGGACATGATCCTGGTGTCTGGCTTCAACGTCTATCCCAACGAAGTCGAGGGCGTCGTCGCACAGATGCCGGGCGTGCTTGAGGTCGCGGCGGTAGCGCAGCCGGACGAGAAATCCGGCGAAGTCGTCGCGCTATTCATCGTGAAAAAGGATCCCGCGCTCACGAGCGAGCAGGTCATCGCCTTCTGCAAGCGCGAGCTGACCGGCTACAAGCTGCCGCGCGCCATTTATTTCCGCGAAGAATTGCCGAAAACCAATGTCGGCAAGATACTGCGCCGCACGCTGCGCGACGAACTGCGCGCGGTATAGCTAAAAGGGGACGCTACCCTTTTCCTTGAAGGAAAAGGGTAGCGTCCCCTTTTAGCGGTGGTATTGCGGCGAGAGTTCGTGCACGGCTGCGATCATCGCGGCCACGTGCTCCGGGTTCGTCGCAGGCATCACGCCATGACCCAGGTTGAACACATGCCCGGGCCCGCGCCCGTAACTCTCGAGCACGCGCGCAACCTCGTTTCGTATCCGTTCCGGCGGCTCATGCAAAAGGCTGGGGTCGAGATTCCCCTGTAACGCGACACGATCGCCGGTTGCCCGGCGTGCATCAGAGAGTTCCGTCGCGGAGTCGATACCGAGGGCATCTGCACCGGCTGCGGCCATGCGGGTGAGCCAGATGCCGCCGCCCTTGGTGAACAGGATCACCGGCACGCGCCTTCCTTCCGGTTCGCGCGCGAGACCGGCCAGGATCTGCTGCATGTACGAGAGCGAGAACTCGAGGTAATCCGGCGTCGCGAGCGCACCGCCCCAGGTGTCGAAGATCATGACAACCTGCACGCCCGCCGCGATCTGTGCATTGAGATAGGCGGTCGTCGCACGCGCGAGCTTGTCGAGAAGCGCATGCAGGGTCCGCGGCTCGGCCTGCAGCATTCCCTTGATGCGCACGAAATCCCTGCTCGAGCCGCCCTCGACCATGTAGGTCGCGACGGTCCACGGCGAGCCGGCAAACCCGATCAGCGGCACGCGGCCGGCGAGCTCGCGGCGAATCAGCCTGATGGCGTCCAGTACGAACCGCAGCTTGTCATCCGGATCGGGAACGGGCAACGAGCCGACATCGGCCTCATTGCGCACCGGCCGCGCGATGCGCGGTCCCTCGCCTTCCTCGAAGCCGAGACCACGCCCCATCGCGTGCGGGATGACCAGGATATCGGAGAAGAGGATCGCGGCATCGAGCGGAAAGCGCGCGAGCGGTTGCAGCGTCACCTCGCAGGCCAGCTCCGGATTGGTGCACAGCGCCATGAAACTGCCGGCCTTCGCGCGCGTCGCGCGGTACTCCGGCAGGTAGCGGCCGGCCTGGCGCATGATCCAGACCGGCGTGCGATCGACCGGCTCGCGCAGCAATGCGCGCAGCAGCCGGTCATTCCCCGGCTGTGTGCTCATCGGTGGGGGAACAGGCCCGCGATGGTCGCCTGGATCTGCTCCGCAGCGGCACGCGGATCCGCTGCATCGCGTATTGGCCGCCCCACGACGATGTAATCGGCTCCATTCACGAATGCCTCGGGCACGCTCATGACGCGCTTCTGGTCATCGGTCGGGCGGTTTTCGACTGGCCGGATGCCCGGTGTCACGACGATCAGGCGATCATCCACGCCCGCGCGCAGCAGCTTCGCCTCGAGCCCGGAGGAGACAACGCCGATACAGCCGGCGTCGAGCGCGCGCCGCGCACGCGACAGCACCAGTGCTCCCACATCGCACTGGAAGCCGAGGTCGTCGAGGTCGCCGCGATCAAGGCTGGTCAGGACGGTAACCGCGAGGATCCCGACATCGCCTGCGGCCGCGACCGCCGCCTCCATGATCGCCTGGTTGCCGTGCACGGTCGCGAATGTCACGCCGCGATTGCGGAGATTCCGCACAGCCCCGGCGACCGTGGCCGGCACGTCGAAGAACTTGAGATCCACGAATACGCGCTTGCCGCGACCCACCATCCAGTCCAGCAGCTCGAATGTGCCGCCCGACATGAAAAGTTCGAGTCCGAGCTTGTAGAAGGACACGGAATCGCCAAGTGTGTCCGCAAGACGGCGCGCGGCGTCGGCGCTCTGCACGTCCATCGCGAAGATCAGTCGTTCCCGCGCGGGTATATCGGCCCTGGCCACCTTGCCTCCTTCATCGGCCGCGCGATGGTATCAAACGGCACTATGGCCGGTGAGCCGCGCGTGTTCCTGGAAGGCGTAGCGATCCGTCATGCCGGCGACATAGTCGGCGACCGCGCGTGCGCGGCCTGCCTTCCCCGACACCGCTTCCAGGGCGCGCGCCGCATCGCGGTGTTCCGCCGGCATCCGCGTGACATCCGGCAGGAAGGCCTCGAAAAGGCCGCGGAGCACGTGGGCCGCGCCGCTGCGCTGTGCCTCGATGTGCTCATGCCGGTAAAGCCGGGTGCGCAGGAATTTCTTCAGATCCGCGTGCTCGACGGCCTTGGCCTCGGAGAAGGCCGCGAGTGGGCGCGGCATGGTGCGCACGGCGTCGATATTCGCGGGCTTCGCCTCGCCAAGGCGCCGCATGGTCTCCTCGATCAGGTCACTCACGACATCGTGGATCATGCGCCGCCCGATCTCGTGGATCATGCGCCGCGGCGGCAGTTCCGCGTATGCGGCACTGACTAATGCATGGTGACGGGCGAACAGCGCCACTTCACACAGGTCATCGATGGTCACCAGCCCGGAACGCAGGCCGTCGTCCACGTCGTGGTTGTTGTAGGCGATCGCATCGGCAAGATCCGAGACCTGCGCCTCGAGACCGGGCTGCAGGCGCTCGATGAAGCGCCGGCCCACGTCGCCGATCTGCCGCGCATTGGCGAGCGAGCAATGCTTCAGTATCCCCTCGCGGGTCTCAAACGTCAGGTTCAGGCCTCGGAACTTCGCATAGCGTTCTTCCAGCTCGTCTACGACCCGGAGCGACTGCAGGTTGTGCTCGAAACCCCCGTATTCGCGCATGCATTCATTCAGCACGTCCTGGCCAGCATGGCCAAAGGGCGTGTGGCCCAGGTCGTGTGCGAGGCAGATCGCCTCGGTCAGCGGCTCTGAGAGTGCCAGCGCATTCGCGACCGAGCGGCCGATCTGCGCGACTTCCAGCGAATGCGTCAGGCGCGTGCGGTACATGTCGCCTTCGTGATTGATGAACACCTGCGTCTTGTAGACCAGGCGCCGGAAGGCATTCGAATGCACGATACGGTCGCGATCGCGCTGGAACTCGCTGCGGTAGTCGGCCGGTGGCTCGGGGTGCCGGCGCCCGCGCGAAGTGGCGACGAGCGCAGCATAGGGCGCGAGTCCGGTGTCCGGATCGCGGCCCTTTCTCACGCCGCGCCCGTGCCGGCCCTGTCCTCGAGCAGCGCCTCGAGCGCGTCCTGCGGGAAATCCGCCGTGCAGCTTGCTGCGCCGATCGCATCGAGCAGCACGAGCCGCAGCCGCCCGCCCGCGACTTTCTTGTCCATGCCGAGAAGCGACAGCATGCGTTCGCTGCCGAGCCGCGGCGGATCGACCGGCAGGCCGGCGCGGGCCAGCAACACTCGTACACGGCCGACCTCGCCCGCAGCCAGGCGGCCGCTGCGCTCGGAGAGTTCGGCAGCCAGCACGATACCGGCAGCGACCGCCTCGCCGTGCAGCCAGTGGCCATGACCCAGCCCCGTTTCGATCGCATGCCCGAAGCTGTGCCCCAGATTCAACAATGCGCGTGGGCCCTGCTCGCGCTCGTCGCGCAGAACGATCGCGGCCTTGATCTCGCAGGCGCGGCGGATGGCCTCCTCCAGCGCTTCCGGTTTACGCGCCAACAGTGCCTCGATCTCTCGTTCGAGCCAGGCGAAGAACGCGCTGTCGGCGATCAGCGCAGCCTTGATGACCTCGGCGAGCCCGGCGCGCAGTTCGCGATCCGGCAGCGTGCCGAGCGTGTCCGTGTCCGTGATGACGGCGGCGGGCTGATGGAAGGCCCCGATCAGGTTCTTGCCACCCGGATGATTGACGGCGGTCTTGCCGCCGATCGCAGAATCGACCTGCGCGAGCAGCGTGGTCGGCAACTGCAGGCAGGCGACGCCACGCTGGTAGCTTGCCGCCGCAAAGCCGGCGATGTCGCCGACGACGCCGCCACCGAGCGCGATGACCATGCAATCGCGATTCATGCGCGCCTCCACCAGCGTGTCGATGATGCGCGCGACGCTCGCGAGAGTCTTGTGTTCCTCGCCGTCCGGCAGCAGGCATTGCGCGAATGGACGGCCGGCAAGGCCTTCGCGCAGCCGCGGAAGCCACAGGGGCGCCACGGTCTCGCTGCTCACGACCATCAGTTGCGCAGCGCCCGCGTGCTGGGCAAGCAATGCCTGCGAGCCCAGGAGACCCGGCCCGATCAGGATCGGGCAGCGCCTGTCGCCGAGATTCAGGTCGACGCGCTGCATGCGGATAACGCCGTGGCGATTTCGTCGGCCACCGAACTCAGGCGGCGCCCATCGGTCTTGATCGTGATCGCCGCGATGGACCGGTAGAGCGGCTCTCGCACGCTCATCAGCTCCTCGAGCCTGGCGCGCGGATCGGCGGTGGCAAGCAGGGGCCGGTTCCGCCCGCGTCGCGTGCGTTGCAGCTGCTGCTCGATTGTGGCGTCGAGGAATACGACCGTACCGCGCGTGGACAGCCGCTCGCGATTTTCCGGCAACAGGATCGCGCCGCCGCCGGTCGCGAGCACTATGCCTTCGCGCCTGGTCAGTTCATCGATCATGTCGCGCTCGCGGGTCCGGAATCCGGCCTCGCCCTCGCGCTCGAAGATATAGGCGACGTCGACGCCGGTGCGTGCTTCGATCTCGGCGTCGCTGTCCGCGAATGGAAGGCCAAGCCGCTCTGCGAGCTGCCGGCCGACCGCGGTCTTGCCCGAACCCATCGGCCCCACCAGAAAGACGCTCGGAACCAATCGCGATGCACCCTAAAAGATACGGCCGCCCGAAGGCGGCCGTGTGACTGTGCATTGGAACCGGCCCCGGACGCAAGCCGGGACCGTTGTGGCATCAGTTGACGTTCGAGCCCTCACGCAGGATCTTCGGCGTGATGAAGATCAGCAACTCGTCGCGGTTGTTGATCTTGCTCTTGGACTTGAACAGGTTGCCGAGCACCGGCACGTCGCCGAGCAGCGGAACCTTCTTCACTGAATCACGGCGCTCTGTCTCCATGATCCCGCCCAGCACGACCGTCTGGCCGTCCTTGACGAGCACTTGGGTCTGGATGTTGCGCGTGTCGATCGAGGGCACGAAGCCGCCGGTGGCGCTCGGCACGAGCTGGCCGACACTGTCCTTGGTAACGGTCAGGTCGAGGATCACGCGGTCATCCGGCGTGATCTGCGGTGTCACCTTGAGCGACAGCACGGCCTTCTTGAACTGCGTGGTCGTGGCGCCGCTGGACGCCGATTCCTGGTACGGGATTTCGACGCCCTGTTCGATGATTGCCTCGCGCCCATTCGCCGTGATGACGCGCGGGGTCGACTTGATCTCGCCACGGCCCTCATTCTGGGCGGCCGACAACTCGAGGTCGATCAGGAAATCGTCAAAGTCGAGGATCGACAGCGCGATGCGGCCAGCCGGGTTCGCGACCGGCATATTCACGTTGTAGCGATCGAAGTTGCCGAATGGCACCTGGACCGGGAACGGCGAGCCGGTGCTGGCCAGGTTGTCGAGTACCGAGCCCATCATCGTGTCGGTGGACTGCGCGCTGCCGCTGATCGCCATCAGGTCGCTGATGTCATCCGAGACCCGCGTGAAGCCGGCGCGCACGCCAAGCTCACGGCTGAAATCGTCGCTGACGATCACGATGCGCGACTCGATCAGCACCTGGCGGACCGGGATGTCGAGCGTCGAGACCATGGTACGGATCGCGGTCAGCTGTTCCGCAGTGTCCTGCACGAGCATCGTGTTGGTGCGCTCGTCGACCGAAACGCTGCCACGCCCCGACAACAGTGAGCCGCCGCCGGCCGACTTGACCAGGCGCGCGATTTCACTGGCTTTTGCATAGTTGACCTGCAGGAACTCGGTGCGCAATGGTGCCAGGTCCTGGATATCCTTCTGCGCGGAAAGCTCGGCTTTTTCCTGCGCCGCGAGCTCAGCCTGGGGCGCAACGATGATCACGTTGTTCTTGCGCCGCATGTCGAGCCCCTTGGTCCGCAGCACGATGTCGAGCGCCTGGTCCCAGGGGACATTCTGCAGGCGCAGCGTCACGCGGCCCTTGACCGAGTCGGACACCACGATGTTCTGACCGCTGGTGTCAGCGAGGAGCTGCAGCACCGGGCGCACGTCGATGTCCTGGAAATTCAGTGTCAGGCGCTCGCCCGTGTAGACCTTTTCGTCCATCGACGAGGCGGCTGCCTTGGCGCGCTGCTTGACCTCGATGACGTACTGGTTGTCGGTCTGGTAGGCAAGCTGCTCGAAGTCGCCGGTCGCGGTCACGACGATGCGCGCGTTGTCGCCGACACGCGATGCGTCGACCATCGTCACCGGCGTCGCGAAGTCAACGACGTCGTAACGCTTCATGTTCTCTTCGCCGAGCTGGGCGCCCGTGAAGTCGACGATCACGCGGTTGCCTTCCTGCTTCAGGCTCGCGGGTGTCGCCGGATCGGAGAGCTGCACGACCACGCGGCCGGCGCCATCCGGCGAGCGGCGGAAATCGACACCGGTGATGCTGCGCGGGCCGCCCGAGGATGCGGCTGCATAGCTGGCCGGAGCCGCCGCAGTCGCGATCGCGGCCGTCGCCGTACCGCCAAGGGTCACCACCACGCTGTCGCCGTCCGCCTGGGCTGAATACGGCACAAGGGCATCGAGGTTAAACACAACGCGCGTGCGGCCCGAAGCTTCCGCGGCGACGATCGTGTCGACACCGCCGATGCCGACGTCGATGCGCCGGTTTTCGAGCGCCAGCACGACGTCCGGCAGGTCCACCGACAGCCGCGCTGGGCGGTCGATCGTGAAGGTCAGCGGCTGGGGCGCGATACCGTCGGTGCGCAGCCTGATCTGCAGGGTCTGCCCCTGCATCGGCTGCACTTCGACCGCGGTCAGTCGGACCGAGCCCTGTGCCAGCGCGATCTGCGACCATGCAATGGCCACTGTGGCCAGCACGCCGCCGAGCCCGCGCGCAAAGCTTCGTGCCTTGCTGTTGATCAACGCCGTTTTCAGGTTAATGCGAGCCATCAGACATTCTCCCAGGATTCAATCGCTCAGCGCGAGCGCCGCGGGGCGCTCCAGGTAACCGCCGAGTCCATCGGGCACAATTTCAGTCACTGCAATGCGTGCGTCGCCGATCGACATCACACGGCCGTCATTCTGGCCAAGGTGATTGCCCGGCAACACACGATGAATCAATCCATCGCGGGTCTGCACCAGTCCGTAGTTCGCGCTACCGAGGCGCAGCGTACCGACCATCTTGAGTGTGTCGAGCGGGAACTGCTCCAGGTATTCGCGCGCGCGCTGGATGTCCGGCCGCGGCCCGCTCGGGTTTTCGCCGGCGAGGCTCTGCAGGAATGGCGAGCGGCGGTCCGCCATCTCATATTCGTGGCTGACATACGGTTTTACTTCAGGCAGGGACTTTATGCGCCCGCCCGGCCGTTGCTTCGCCTTTTCGATATCAATGCGCAACTCGTCCAGGTCGCCGGAACAGGCGCTGAGCAGCAGGGCGCCAGTGAGTCCGACGACGGTGAAAATGGTACGCGTGCGTGCCTGGCTCATGTCGTGTTCCGCTTCGGCTTCGTGTCTTTCTTATCGTCCTGGGCGCCCGCTTCCCCTTCATCGAGGTACCGGTAGGTCTTGGCGGTCAGGTTCAGTGTCAACTCGTCGCTCGGCGCAGCCACACGGCCGCGCGCGTTGCTGCGCTGGCCGGTGCCGCGTGTGATCTCGATGTCGTGCAGCGTCACGATGCGCGGCAATGCCGCGATGCCGCTGACGAACTGGCCGAACTCGTGGTAGCCGCCCGAAAGCTGGATCTTGATCGGCAGCTCCGCGTAGAAATCCTTGCGCAACTCGCTGCCTGGCTGGAACAGGCGTTCCTGCAGGCCGGCCGCCAGGCCGGTCTGCGAAATGTCGACCAGCAGGCTCGGCACCTCGGTCTTGCCGGGCAGCTGTCGCAGCATGGCGCCAAATGTGCGCTCGATCTCCGCGAGCTGCTGGCGATAGGCTTCGAGATTCGCTGCCTTGCGCTGCTTGTCGTCGAAGGTCCGCCACAGCGACTGCTGCTCTGCCTCGGCCTTGCGCAGGTCCTCGAGATTGCCGCGGTTGACGAAGTAGTAGATCAGGAGGCCGGACATCACCAGGAACACCAATGCGACGCCGAGCGCACGGAACAGGAACGGCCAGCGGCCGACGTCGCGCGGGTCGAGCTGTCGCAGTTGCTCCAGGAATGTCATCGGCTGATCTCCGAAACCAGGGCCTTGCTTTTTGGCTTGGTCGGCTCTTCGTCGGCATCAGCGCCGGCACGCAAATTCGCAAACAGCGTGAACTGCGAGCCGGGACCCGAATCTTTCCCGGTCTGGATGACCTTGAGTTCCGGCGCCGATAGCGTCTCTGATGCGTCGATATTGCGCATGAACGCGGACACGCGCGTGCTCGACTGCGCGACACCGTTGAATTCGATCTTGCGGCCGCTCTGCTTGGCCGAAGTCAGGTAGACGCCCTCGGGCAGCGTCGCGACGACCTGGTCGAACAGCTTCACCACTTCGGGGCGGCTCGACTGCAGCGTGTCGATGACTTCCATGCGGGCGATCATCCGGTCCTTCTGTTCCTCGAGGGCCACGATCTGTTCAATGGCCTTGTCGAGCTCGACGATCTCGGCCTTCAGCAGGTCGTTGCGCCGGTGCTGTGAGTCGATCATCGAACTGACGGTCAGGTGCGCGAGCAGCGCAACAAGTGCGGCCAGCGCGATCG
This sequence comes from Steroidobacteraceae bacterium, assembly GCA_016844605.1. Taxonomy (GTDB): domain Bacteria; phylum Pseudomonadota; class Gammaproteobacteria; order Steroidobacterales; family Steroidobacteraceae; genus SCUD01. Next base: position 2,389 of record JAENJD010000046.1, on the reverse strand, counting down.
ACGCGACCGTACCGATGAAGAACTCTTTCTTTCGCCGCTGGCGGAGCGCTTGCCGCCAGGGCAGAAGGTTAATACTTGGCATCTTGGTCGAAGCTCCGCAATGCGAGGCCGCAGGCTGTCAGTAACGCAGTGGCGTCGCGTTGAACGCCGAGCGCCTTTGCCTTGGAGGAAATCTTCATCTGGCCGAGCGGATCGCCACGCTCCGCCGGGATGCCCACCCGGCTCGCGATGACGTCCGCAACGCCCGGGATATTGGCGCAGCCGCCGCAGATGACGATCTGCTCGGGCTGGCTGCGGCCGCTGCCGGAGGCCAGGTAAAACTGCAACGAACGGCTGACCTGCTGGGTCATGTCGTCGATGAACGGATCGAGCACCTCGGGCTGGTAATTGGACGGCAGGCCGCCTTCCTTCTTGGCGCGCCCGGCTTCCTCCATCGAGAGCCCGTATGTGCGCATGATCTCTTCGGTCAGCTGCTGGCCGCCGAAGGCGAAATCGCGTGTGTACACGACGACGAGGTTGCGCAGCACGCTGAATGTGGTCGTGCTCGCGCCAAAATCCACGACCGCGATCGTGCGGTCGATGCCACCGTCCGGCATCTGGTGCGTCAGCAGCCGGCAGGCGTTCTCGAGCGCGAATGCCTCGACATCGACCAGCTTGGCAACGAGACCCGCCGCAGTCACCGCGGCGACGCGCTGCTCGACATTTTCGGAGCGCGATGCGACCAGCAGCACGTCGCGCATGTCAGGGTCCTTTTCGGACGGCCCGAGTACCTGGAAGTCGTAGCTGACCTCCTCCATCGGGAACGGGATGTACTGGTCGGCCTGCATCTCGATCTGCTGCTCGAGGTCGGCATCAGACAGGTTGCGCGGCATCTGCACGGCCTTGGTGATGGCCGCATCGCCGCTGATCGCAACCGCGCATTCCCTGGAGCGCACGCCGGAGCGCTTGACCGCCCGGCGGATGGCCTCGCCGACCGCGCCGGCGTCGACGATCGCTTTCTCGTTGATAGCGTTATGGGGGGTCGGCTCGGCCGCATAGGCCTCGACCCGATACTGGCCGCCCGAGAGCGCGAGTTCGATCAGCTTGATCGACGACGTCGTGATGTCGAGGCCGATCAGCGGTCGAAACCGTGGTCCCAGCGAAATCTTCGGCAGCTTCAGCACGGAAATTTCCTTTTCAGGTCAGGCTATTGGACGCTTAATCGCTGCGCGGGGTCAAGTTCACCGCAACTATATAGCAAGCAATTGTCAAATTGAACGTGACCCGACTCGCAGTTCGATTGCGGAGCAACCCTCCCCAGTCGCCGTTCCGGGGCTGTCCGGGGGGTAACCCCCCGGCCGGACCCTGGTGCCAGTGGCCACTCGCGCCCCTGCGGGGCCTGTGCCAACTGGTCCGCCGCCGATGCTGCACTCGATCCGGGGCCCGCACCGTGTCTGACGTCACGGTCCGCACGTCGCAGGGGGGCGACCGGGGTTTCGGCGGTCCATCACATTACTATGCATAATCGCCGGCAAATGAAGACCCGACTGCAGCGCAGGCTGCGCATCGCCGCAACCGTCATCGTGTCGCTGGCGGGCCTGGTCCTGATGGCTTTTCTCTCGACGTTTTACTACCTGAAGCCGACCCTGCCGGACGTCGCGCAGCTGCGCGATGTGCGCCTCCAGATACCGCTGCGTGTCTACAGCCGTGACGGGCGCCTGCTGGGCCAGATCGGTGAATACCGCCGCGTTCCGGTCTCCTGGGAGGAGATCCCGCCCCTGGTCATGCAGGCGGTGCTGGCTGCCGAGGACGATCGCTTCTTCCAGCACCCGGGTGTCGACTGGCAGGGCGTGGCGCGGGCTGTCCTGGTCGCCGCATTCACGGGGGAGGCCACACAGGGCGGCAGCACGCTGACCCAGCAGCTGGTGCGCACGACATTGATAACGAACGAGAGGCAGCTGCGCCGCAAGCTGCGCGAGATCTTCCTGTCCCTGCAAGTCGAGAACGAGCTCAACAAGCAGGAAATCTTCACGCTGTTCGTCAACACGCAGTTCCTCGGCCAGCGCTCGTACGGCTTCGCCGCCGCGGCCGAAACCTATTTTGGAAAGTCGCTCGCCGAGGTCAATGCAAGCGAAGCGGCGCTGCTCGCCGGGATCCTGAAAGCGCCCTCCAACCTCAATCCCGCGGCGAGCGTGAAAGCCGCAACCGATAGGCGCGCCTACGTGCTGCGCCGCATGCACGAACTCGATTACCTCGATGACAAGGCATACGAGGCCGCGCTCATCGTGCCGATATCGCATGATCTGCACGGGCCGCGCGTCGAGGTCGACGCGCCCTATGTTTCGGAACTGGTGCGCCTCGCGCTTTACGAGACCTATGGTGAGAGCCTCTATACCGATGGCTACAAGGT
>JAENJD010000096.1 GCA_016844605.1 Steroidobacteraceae bacterium | reverse complement strand
GCTCGGTCTTTACGTACCGCCATTCCTCGCCGACTGGTATCGCGAGGCCGCGGTCCTGATCGGGGGTCATTGAGATGCGGACACCGGGCGCCACAAGACAAGCGATGCCGATCCCCGGCAGCCCCTCGGCCGCGCGTATCTCTGTGGACGCAGCCGGCTGGATTCGGGCGGCACGCGATCTCGCGGACGCCGGTGGCTGCCTGCTTTCGCTGTGGGCTACGCGACCCTCGAGTACGGCGAGCGCGATGGTGCGCGCCGCCGTGCTGATCGACGGCCGGGCACTGCTGCTGGAACTGTCTATCGCGGATCTGGCGCTGTCCTATCCGAGCCTGCGGGAGATATTCCCGTCCGCGGGCCGCATGCAGCGCGCGGCATTCGATCTGCTCGACATCCGGTCCGACGACGCTGACCAGCGGCCGTGGCTGCGCCACTCTGACGAAGGCTATGCGTTCATTCGCGTCGAGGGTGAAGGCGTTCACGAGATTCCGGTCGGCCCGGTGCATGCCGGCATCATCGAGCCCGGCCATTTCCGCTTTTCGACCGTGGGTGAAAAGGTCCTGCGGCTCGAACAGCGGCTCGGCTACGTGCACAAGGGAATCGAGTGGCGATTCGAGCAGATGAGCCTGCTCGAGGGTCATCGGCTCGCGGCGCGCGTTTCCGGCGATTCCGCCGTCGCCTATTCATGGGCATATTGCCAGGCGCTCGAAGGCCTTGCCGGCGTCACGCCGCCGCCGCGCGCGCTATGGTTGCGTGCGCTATGCCTCGAGCTCGAGCGCCTGCAGAATCATCTGGGCGATCTCGGCGCGCTCGGCAACGACGCCGGATTCGCATTCGGACTCACGCAATTCTCGCGACTCAAGGAATTGCTGACGCGCGCCATCGAAGCTGCACTTGGAAGAAGGTACCTGATGGATACCATCGTGCCGGGCGGGATGGCGTCTGATCTTCGCGAGTCCGGTGAAGGCCCGCTCGCCAATTGCGTCGCCTCAATTGCGCAGGCCGCAATGAAGCTGCGCGGCATCTACGATGATCACGGCGGCGTGCGCGACCGGTTTGCGGGAGCCGGCTGTGTCGAGCCGATACTCGCCAGACGACTTGGCCTCATCGGTTTGGCAGGCCGCGCCAGCGGCCAGGCGTTCGATCTGCGCTCGGACGGCGCCTGGGCACCGTACGACGAGCTGGCACCGGTCAAGATCGCGCGCGAGGAAGGCGATGTCGCCGCCCGCGTCGCTGTCCGGTTCGACGAACTGCAGGAATCCTGTCGCCTGATCGGGCAGATCCTGGGAATGCTTCCGCCCGGGCCGTGGCTCGATCCGGTGGGCATTCCTTACGGCCAGGCCCTGGCCATCGGGCTGATCGAGGGCTGGCGCGGGCCGGTGATGATCGCGCTCGAGTCCGGCCCGAATGGAACGATCCGACGTTGCCATCCGCAGGATCCCTCCTGGCAGAACTGGCCGGTGCTCGAACACGCGATCATCGGCAACATCGTTCCGGATTTCCCGCTGATCAACAAGTCATTCAACCTGTCCTACAGCGGACACGATCTGTAGCACCGATGCTGAAAACCCTTTACACCATCGCTTCGATCGGCATCGTCAGTGAACCCGTGCCACCCACGGACGTCTCACTGCGCCTGCGCGAGGCATTGCAGTCCGAGATCCTCGACGTGCTCGGGCGCGCGCTTTGCATCCGCCACGTGGATGCCGGGTCCTGCAATGGCTGCGAACTCGAAATCCACGCGCTCAACAACCCGATCTACAACCTCGAAGGCCAGGGCATCCGATTCGTCGCGAGTCCGCGGCACGCGGATCTCCTGCTCGTGACCGGCCCGGTCTCGGTCAATATGGCCGAGGCGCTCCGCCGCACCTACGATGCGACGCCCGACCCGAAGCTGGTCGTCGCGGTCGGCGACTGCGGCTGCACCGGCGGAATCTTCGGTGAAAACTACGCAAGCCTCGGACGCGTTTCGAATGTCATTCCCGTCGACGTCGTCGTGCCCGGTTGCCCGCCGAGCCCCGAGCAGCTGATGCAGGGGATATTGACCGCGATCAGCACCTAGGATTCCTGCTTGCGCACCGATTTGTATTTCCTGAGCCCTGGCTCCTCACTCGTATAGCGTGGCAGCTGGTCGCCGACCTCGATCCATGCGGCATGCTGGTCATAGAACACGTGGCACTGAGGCTCGCGGTCGATGGGTCCCCGGAATGAAGTACGCGTGACATGGATCTCGCCGGGGCAGAGTGTCGAGGCGAAGAACAATGTGGTCCCGCAGGTCTCGCAGAATCCCCGCCGGCTTTGCTGCGAAGATTGATACCAGCGCGGTTCGCGTGAACCAGGCAGGTATCGGAAGCGCTCTTCCGCCGCGCCGACCCAGCTGACAAAGGCGGCGCCATGCGCCTCGCGGCAGTATTGGCAATGGCAATGCGCGAAGAAAAGCGTCGGCGGCGTGATTGAGAATTTCACCGCGCCGCAAAGGCAGTGCCCTTCGAAATCGCTCATCGCATGATTCCCAGCAGGAACACGGTCCACATGCCGAACAGGAGCACCGTGCTTGCCGCGTACACAATGAATCGGTGCGTGACGCGGTTGTAGGTCACGTGTACCAGGCTGTGCAGGGCACGCAGGCCGACAAACACCCAGGCCGCGCGGACCAGGCCCGGCGTCGAACCCCCATTAACCGCGATCGCAATGCATAGCACGTAGAACAGCACCGGCACCTCGAAGAGATTCCGGAAGTTGTCCGCGGCCTGCGTGTTCTCGAGCTTTCCTGCCGCCGCGCGCGTCGTCGAGAGCGACTGCGGGTTGATGCGCTTGCTGCGCATCTCGGTCAGCCGATCGGCGTAGAGCTTGACCCAGACGAGCGCGGTCACCAGCACCATTGCAGCGCAGGGTAACCAGATCGGATCGGTAATCATCATGCCCCCTCTCCCGAGTGCGGCAGCAGGCCGTCGCACCGGGTAACATACCGCAGGCTCGCGCACTTGGCAGCCCGCATGGAAATCCGATGAACGATGAGCTGAATCCCGGCGTCCTGCCGACCTTCGACGACGTGGAGGCCGCGGCTGAAAGGCTCGTAGGCGTCGCATGGCGCACGCCGCTCCTTGCCGGCACGCCGCTCGACGTATTGACCGGTGGCCGCGTGCTGGTCAAGGTCGAGTCCCTGCAGCGCACGGGCTCATTCAAGATCCGCGGCGCCTACAACCGCCTGGTGCAGCTCGACCCCGACGAGCGCGCGGCCGGCGTGGTCGCATTCTCGTCCGGCAATCATGCCCAGGGTGTCGCATGCGCGGCCGCAATGCTCGGCATCCGCGCCACGATCGTGATGCCGGCGGACGCGCCACGTGCAAAACTCGAGGGCACGCGCGCGTTCGGCGCCGAGATCATCATCTACGACCGCGAACGCGAAAGCCGCGAAGCCATCGCCTCGAGCCTGGCCACCGAACGCGGCTCGACGCTGGTGCCGGCCTTCGACGACCCGCACATCATCGCCGGCCAGGGCACCGTGGGGCTCGAGTTGATGCAGCAGGCGCGCGAATTCGGTGCGACGCCCGACCAGGTGCTGATCGCCTGCAGCGGCGGCGGCCTCGTCAGCGGCTCGGCGCTCGCGATCCGCGAGTTGTCGCCCACGACGGAAGTGCTCTGCGTCGAGCCGGCTGGCCTCGACGACACGCGCCGCTCGCTGGAGGCCGGGCACCGGATGACCAATGCACAAGGCGCGCGCTCGATCTGCGACGGGCTGCAGTCGCCGTCGCCGGGCGTTCTGAATTTCGCACTGATGCGGAAGTTGCTCGCGGGCGGGGTGACAGTCACCGATGCGCAGGTTCAGCAGGCGATGGGCTGGGCATTTCGCCACCTGAAACTCGTCATCGAGCCAAGTGGCGCGGTTGCGCTTGCGGCCCTGCTGACCGGTCAGGTGCCGACGCGCGGTCGCACGACGGCAATCGTTATCACCGGCGGCAACGTGGATGCCACCGTATTTGTCGAGGCGCTCGCGCATGCCTGAAACAAGTCTTCGAACGAACGACTAGGACGATTCTTCGAGAAACTCCACGACACCGGATTCCAGCGAGTACTCGGCGCCGACCACAATCAGGTCACGACTCGCGATCAGGTCTTCGACAATCGCCGAGCCGTGGCGGAGCTGCCGGACCGAGGCGATGATGTTGGCCCTCACGGCGCGCCGCACCAGGTCTGCCGCGTCATCACCCGGGCGGCCGGGAAGCAAATCCTGCACCGCAGGCCGGATGCGATCGACGATCGATTTCAGATTCGGCGACTGGTTCGCGGTCGGCTGTTTCAGTTCCTCCAGTGTCGCCATGATGGCTCCACACTGCGAATGCCCCAGCACGACGACGAGGCGCGTGCCGAATTGCGACGCGGCAAATTCGACGCTGCCGATCAGCGAAGGCGCCACGATGTTTCCGGCGACGCGAATCACGAACAGCTCACCCAATCCCTGGTCAAATACGATCTCGACCGGGACGCGTGAATCGGAACAGCCCAGCACGATCGCAAATGGCTGCTGGGCGACAGCCAGTTCCGCGCGCCGCGCGGCGCTTGAAAGCGACTGCAAGCTGCGCACGTTTGCGACAAAGCGCTTGTTGCCTTCCCGCAGCCGCAGCAAGGCATCGCGACCCGTCGTCATCAGGTGTTCTGATTCATCCAATCTCGGCTCGCAACTGATCCAGGTAGCCCTGCATGAATTCGCTGCGGCGCCGTGCCTCGCGCCGCCCGGCCTCTGTCTGCATGGTGTCCGCCAGCTTCAGGAGCTTTGTATAGAAATGATCGACCGACGCCGCTGAATCGTCGGGTTCCCGTGCCGCGCAGAATGGATCGTCAGGCTGATAGATCGGCCGCCCCAGCGCCGCACCGACCGCGATGCAGCGTGCGATGCCGATCGCGCCCAGTGCATCGAGACGATCGGCGTCCTGCACGATCTTTGCCTCGAGCGTGAGCGGTGCGATGCCAGCCGAGTAGCTGTGCGCTTCGATCGCATGCCGGATGTCAGGCAGGCAATCGGACGGATAGCCGGCTGCCGCGAGGAACTCGACGGCGCGCGCCGCGGCGATGCGCGAGGCGCTCGATCGTTCCGGAGAGTCCTTGGCGACGTGCACGCAGTCGTGAAGCCAGGCCGACGGCAGGACGATTTCGCCGCGCGCCCCTTCGGCCACGCACAGGCGCGACGCAGTTGCGACCACGCGGCGCACGTGCACGAGACCATGTCCTGGGTCGCTACCGGGCTGATCCGCCAGGAAGCGCTCGAACAGCGGCTCCCATTCCTGTTGCAGGCTCGCGAAATTCTGCATCTCGCGCTTATCGCCGGCCCGCCGGTCGCCGGCTGCGGGCGCTACGCTTCGAGCGCGCAGCCAGCGCAGCTCCGAGCGCCTCCCGGGTCCAGAGTCGCAGTTGCTCTGCGTCCTCCAGCACCTCGGCTGGCACTTCCCAATAGGCCATCACGTGATTCGGCCGGTCGGGGAATGGGCAGAACGGCCGGCTGCCGGCCTTTTCGAAGCGCGGCCGGTTGGCGTCATCGGTCTTGAAGTACAGCGCGTCGTCGTCGATCAGCCCGAAGAACAGGCCGTCGAGATAGAGCCCGACTCCACCGAACATCCGCCGCGGGATGACCGCTCCCGCAGCCGCGAGTTGTTCCAGCACGTAATCGCGGAATTCGTCGGTGACGGCCAAGCCGCGCTCCTGCCAAGGGTAGCCATCATTGGCACGATGGCGCCCTGATGGTCAATAGGGTGTTGCCGATGCTCCGAGCGCAGCGTGGATGCGATTGCGCAGCTCGCGATGCTGTTCCGGATCGAAGGCGATCGCGGCGTCC
>JAENJD010000136.1 GCA_016844605.1 Steroidobacteraceae bacterium | reverse complement strand
GTGAGCCGCCGGCACCGCTGGATACGCGGGGATTGGCAGATTGCATCGTGGTTGCTGCCGCGCGTACCTGGCAACCGCGCAGATTCCGAACCCGGCCGCCGGCAAAACCGGCTCTCGGCACTGTCCCAATGGAAAATCTTCGATAACCTGCGGCGCAGTCTGGTCCCCGCGGCATTGACACTCCTATTGCTGCTGGGCTGGACCCTCCTGTCACCCGCCTGGTTCTGGACCTTGGTGGTGATCGGCATCATCATGATTCCGCCCTTGATTACCTCGATTCTGGACCTGTTGCGCAAGCCGGATGACGCGCTACCCGGTCAGCATCTCGCCGCGGCATTGCGGTCAGCCGGCGGGCATTTCGCGCAGGCGGTACTTACGCTTGCCTGTCTCCCCTACGAGGCCTATTTCAGCCTGGACGCGACCATACGCACCAGTTGGCGGGTCCTGGTAACGCAAAAACGGCTGCTGGAATGGACTCCCTCTGGCAGCTCGGATCGCGATGATCGCACCAGCCTGGCCGCCTACTACCAATCGATGTGGAGTGCACCCGTTATCTCCATCGCCTCGGCAGGCTATCTGGCGGCATCAACGCCGGCCACGCTGGCCACGCTAGGATCGGCGGGACCGATCTTGTTCTTATGGATTGCCTCGCCCGCAATCGCCTGGTGGATTAGCCGGCCGCTCGCCCGCCGTAAAGCACGGCTGACGGCCGACCAGATCATATTTCTGCAGAAAATTTCGCGCAAGACCTGGGCGTTCTTCGAGACCTTCGTCGGTCCGGAAGATCACTGGCTGCCACCGGATAACTATCAGGAGCATCCGGTTGCCGTGGTTGCGCATCGCACGTCCCCGACCAACATGGGGCTTTCACTGCTCGCGAATCTGTCCGCGTACGACTTCGGCTACATTCCGGCCGGACAACTCGTCGAGCGCACCGCGAACGCACTCGCGACGATGGCGGCCTTGGAACGGTACCAGGGTCACTTCTACAACTGGTACAACACGCAGTCTCTGCAGCCGCTGCCGCCTCTTTACGTTTCGTCGGTGGACAGCGGAAACCTGGCGGGTCATCTGTTGACGTTGCGGCCGGGATTGCTCGCCCTTCCCGATCACAAGATCCTTGGGGCGCGATTGTTTGACGGCTTGTTCGACACACTGAGAGTACTCGTAGACGCTGCGGCAGAAGCACCACCGGCTGCACTGGTTCTGCTCGATCAACTGCAGAAAAATCTGGAGTCTGCCTACGATTCCCGGCCTGCCACGCTCGCGGCGGCGCACACCTGGCTGGCCCGGCTGGCGACCTCTGCTGCGGAGGTGGCCGCCAGTCTGGCCGCCAGCCTGGATGGGGCCCCCGATACTGCCCCGGAAAGCGACGCGCAGTGGTGGGCGCAGGCGCTGGCCCGGCAATGCCGGAGCGCCCTCGATGAGCTGACCTTGCTCGCCCCGTGGCTGGCGCTGCCGAGCGCATCAGACAGACTGCGCAAGGTGCTGGAGTCCACCGAGGTCCCAACACTGCGCGAACTGGCAACCATCAAAGTACCGTGGTTGGCGGCAATCGAGCAACAACTGGCCCCTGAAGCGACGCCCGAGGAGCGCGAGTGGCTGGATGCGTTGCGGCGGCACATCGCCGCAGCAAGCCGCCACGCCCGGGAGCGAATTACGGCGATCGAAAGCCTGGCACTGCTGCTGAGCGAACTGGCCGCAATGGAGCATGACTTCCTGTACGACAAGGGGCGTCATCTGCTCACTATCGGCTACAACGTAGGCGAGCATCGCCAGGACCCGAGTTACTACGATCTGCTGGCTTCCGAAGCGCGACTATGCAGGCAACTGCCGCAGGAAAGCTGGTTTGCCCTGGGCCGCCTGCTCACGAGCACCGGTGGGGAACCGATTCTCATGTCGTGGAGCGGTTCGATGTTCGAGTACCTGATGCCGCTGCTGGTGATGCCGACGTACGAAAACACGCTGCTCGACCAGACCTACCAGGCGGCGGTGGAGCGACAGATCGTTTATGGAATCCAGCGCGGCGTAGCGTGGGGCATCTCGGAATGCGGCTACGCGTTCGGCGTGCCCGGCCTGGGGCTCAAGCGCGGACTGGCCGAGGATCTGGTGATTGCGCCGTATGCTTCGGCGCTCGCGCTGATGGTCGCGCCCGAGGACGCGTGCCTGAATCTGCAGCGACTCGCCGCCGAAGGGCTGGCAGGAAAATTCGGCTTTTATGAAGCAGTCGACTACACCGCGTCACGTCTGCCGCGCGGGCAATCGAGCGCCGTGATCCGGTCGTTCATGGCGCATCACCAGGGCATGATCCTGTTATCTCTGGCTTATCTGATCCTGGACCGTCCGATGCAAAAGCGCTTCGAGTCGGATCCGATGTTCCAGGCGACCACCTTGTTGCTGCAGGAGCGGGTGCCCAAGGCCGGAGCGTTTCAGATGCACGTTGCCGAGTTCTCCTCCGTTCGTGCGACTGCCAGCGATCTGGAAATGCCGGTGCGCGTAATCAGCAGCCCCGGCACGCCGATACCGGAGGTGCAGTTATTGTCGAACGGCAGATACCACGTGATGGTCACGAATGCGGGCGGCGGCTACAGCCGCTGGAAAGACCTCGCCGTTACCCGCTGGCGCGAAGACACGA